>JAKPVM010000036.1 GCA_029572555.1 Verrucomicrobiota bacterium
AAGAGGATTGATAATTTCAAGATTTCCCATATTCACGCTTTCCCCGCAAATATCACAAGTCTCAAGACCGTATGCAAGATGAGGGATGGCATAAACTTGATTGTTTGTCTCAGTATTGGGGAGACTCACAATGATATTATATAGCACAGTTGCAAGATCGATACCGTCATTAATCTTGTTACCATCTTCGTCTGGGTTTAACGGATTGGTTTTTAAAATATTTTCTTCATTATCTTTTAAATAATCATTGTCGGTGTCTTCCTTGATGGGCAATAAATGAGCATCCTGCGAAACCGCATTAATGTTTCCTATAAATAACAATGCGGTTACTGACGCAGTTGTAGCAAGCATTCGTTTTAATTTTTTGCTTTTAACTAAAGTGGGTTTCTTTGTTTGTGTTAATTGGTTGTCGGTTCGGAAAATTCTCAAGCATTCTTCATAAACTTTTCTATATTGAGGAACAATAATCGGGGTTATTCTGCAATTTGGACAGACCCAATGAAACAAAATCCGCTGAACTGATTCACCTACGTAATTTTTCCTGTATCCATATTTGATAAAGTTTCTAATACAACACGAGGGGTACCCAAACAACTTGCCCTCAATCCACATAGAGCGTGGAGATGAATCTATCTTTTTTTCGTCAAAGTGTTTTAAATATTCTTCGGTGCATTTTTCTGATAGACTGAATACATGTTCAGACAAAGGTTTCCCTGACGTTGTGAGCCGTAAAACCTTTCTTGTTTTAAGACCGAGTTTGCGCAGGATTTCTTCATCTGGTTCGGAAAGTTCGGTTTCCCAGCGACTCAATGGTTTTAACCCTTTGTAAGTGAGGGACGCAAGATAGGCGAGTTCAAATTCCAGAGGTTTAATGTCAACGAGTATCATAACATTTGCCTTTGATTACATTTTTGTTTAAACAATTTATAAACAGCATAAACATAATGTTGTCTTTCAGTAATTAGGGCTTACTGCTTAAATAAAACACAATTATTAATGCTTTTCAATAGGTGAAGATTTATTAATTAAAAAGTGAATAACAACGGCTAAATTATTCGGTTAATTTCTATTTGATTATGAATTCGAACTGGTCGTATCTGCGTTGTAACGGATTACTTTTACCTTTTCCATTGTAATCAGTCCGCCTTTAAGCATCTTTTCTATTTCGGGCAAAAAAGAATTTATTTTTTCTTCTGTATCCATAATTTCAACGATTATCGGCAAATCCATTGATAACCTCAGAATTTTTTCTGTGTGTAAACGGCTTGTTTTGCCGAAACCGATAGGACCGCGCAAAACAGTGGCACCGGCAAGGTGCATTTCGCGGGCTTTTAAAACGGTTTTAATTTATCCCTGTTCTAAACCAGGGGTTGTATAAAATACAATTTAAAATATCAGACAGTTTAAACGACTGTTAAAAGAATTAATTATTACACAATCACCGTTGGAATTTCAATGAAACCTTGAAGTTGTCGCAATCGTGTAGGATGCCTCATTTTTCTTAGGGCTTTTGCTTCTATTTGACGTATTCGTTCACGGGTTACTTTGAATTGTTTACCGACTTCTTCAAGTGTTCGCGAGTAGCCATCAACTAATCCGAATCTTAATTCGAGCACTTTTCTTTCACGTTCTGTAAGACTCCCGAGTACGTCGCCGAGTTTATCCTTCAATAAACTAAAGCTTGTCATTTCTGATGGATTTTCTGCGGTTTTATCCTCAATGAAATCGCCAAAGTTAGTATCCTCGCTATCACCTACAGGTGATTGAAGCGAAATTGGTTGTTGAGCCATTTTCAGGATGGACCTAACTCGTTCAACCGCTATTTGCATTTCATCGGCTATTTCTTCAGGAGTGGGTTCTCGTCCAAATTCTTGCACAAGTTGTTTTTGAACGCGCATTAGTTTATTGATTATCTCAATCATGTGAACCGGGATTCTAATGGTCCTTGCCTGGTCAGCTATTGAACGAGTAATTGCCTGACGTATCCACCAGGTTGCATAAGTTGAAAATTTGTATCCACGGCGATATTCAAACTTTTCAACAGCCTTCATTAATCCCATATTTCCTTCCTGAATCAGGTCAAGAAAAGAAAGTCCGCGGTTTGTGTATTTTTTAGCAATTGAGATTACAAGACGGAGGTTTGCCTCTACCATCTCCGTTTTAGCCTGGAGCGCCTTTCTGGAATATTCCTTTAACTCTTTGAATAATTCCATATATTCATTAGAAGGCATCCTCACCATTATTTCAAGTGATTTAATTACATTCAGTTCTGCTTGAAGAGTGGCATCGTTTTCTGGCACCTTTCTCCTCTTTAAATCTTCAATCTTATTAAAGCTTGATTGGAACTTATCGTAGATGTTCTCGGCGACCAGCGCAATCTCTTCGATTACTTTTTGTTTGTAATAAAATTTAGGGAATGTTGCCAGCAGTTTCTTTTCAAGTTTTTTTAGTTCTTTTTCAATCTCATCACGTTTTTGTTTTTTGCTTACAGATATAAAAAACGCATATTTTTGGTCAATTTCCTGATCAATTACTCTTGTTTTTTTAATAATCTTCCTTAAATCTTTGAGATGTTCGTCGCGGCTATCTACCTTTTTATCTACAATAACCCTATCGAATCTTTCTTTTGGGGGTTCAGAAATAAGTTTATCAGCAAGGGCAATATGCTCTTTGGCTGTAAAACCAAAGCTGTAAATGATTTGTTTTACACGGTTTTCAGCCTCCTCAATTCTCTTTGATATTTCAACCTCTTGTTCTCGGGTGAGTAATGGGACTTGTCCCATTTGTTTTAGATACATTCTTACCGGGTCGTCGAGAATATCCAGATGTTCTTTATCCTCTTCATCTAAAGGTTCAATTTGTTTTATTTGGTCAACTTCTGCCTGGTCAACGATGTCAATGTCAAAGCTTCTTAGTTTTGTTAATATATCATCATAATCGTCAGGGGAGAGTATTTTGTCTGGCAGGGCTTCATTTATGTCTGAATATGTTAGATAGCCCTGGTCTTTAGCCAAACGGACAAGTTCTTTAATTTTATCATTTATTTCTTCTTTTAATAAAATGTCGGAATCTCCATTGGAAAACGAATTGTCGTTGACTAAAACAAGTTTAATAGATTTTGCAATAGCAATGCGAGATTTAGCATTATCTTTAGAAAAATTGGTTTTTCTCGCCCTTGTTCTTCTGGATAGTCTTTTGCTTTTTTGCAGTAAATTATGTTTTTTTAATTTTTTAAAGTTATTCTTTTTTGTCCTGGCCATAGAACTTGAATAGTTAAAATTAAACAGTTATAGAATATTCATTAGTTTTGTTGATTCGTCAAGGGGCTTACCATAAAAATTTAAAATCGGGCTTTTATATTTATTCAGATGGTTTCTTTGGTCGGGTGTAAATATGAGTGGCATAGCCGTAAAATGCTTCGGCTGCCTCCATCAATGTTTCAGATAGGGTTGGATGGGGATGAACACATTCAGCAAGGTCTCTTACGGTGCCGCCCATTTCTATCAATACAACGCCTTCAGCAATTAGTTCTCCAGCATTATGTCCAACTATTCCAATACCAAGGACCCTTTCAGTTTCTGGTTCAACAATTAATTTTGTCATACCATCAATCTTATCAAAGGTCAAAGCCCTGCCTGATGCAGCCCAGGGGAATTTAGATACTTCAACCTGTATTCCCTTTGATTTTGCCTCTGCCTCTGTCAATCCGCACCATGCAAGTTCGGGCTCGGTAAAAACCACAGCAGGTATAATAATATCTTCAAAGGTGCTTGCTTCTCCACAGATGACTTCCACAGCAATTCTTCCTTCTTTTGTCGCTTTATGGGCAAGCATTGCCCCACCTACAATATCGCCGATAGCGTATATATTTGGGTCATCAGTTTGTTGATGTTCATTAACTTTTATAAATCCACGTTCGTCAAGTTGAACAAGTGTGTTTTCAAGACCGAGGTTTTCGGAGTTTGACGCCCTGCCAACAGCAACGAGAACTTTATCGTAAAGTTCATCTTTTGTTTGACCATCTACTTCCATTATAACCCGTATTTTCTTGCCCGCAGTTGACATATCCTTAACTTTTGCCCCGACGCGAATTTCTTGAAAATTTTTCTTTGCTCGCGCAGCAACAGGTTTTGCAAGGTCAGGGTCTGCGCCTGCAAGGATAGACGGCAATGCTTCGGCAAGTACAACCTTGCTACCAAGAATAGAATAAACAGTTCCTAATTCCATACCGATGTATCCGCCGCCAATCACTAAAAGGTTTTCAGGGATATCCTCAACATTAAGAGCCTCTGTAGAGGTCATAATTCTTGGATTTCCAAGGTCAAAAGCCCTTGGCATAGCAGGTTTTGAACCAACCGATATTATTGCATAATCATAAGTATAAAATTTTTGTCCTTCTTCTGTTTCTATCCGAACTGTTTTAGAATCTTCAAAATAGGCTCTTCCTTTTATAACTTGAACATTTCGACGTTGTGCAAGCATACCAACACCTTGCGATAATTTTAAAAGTATAGAATCCTTCCAGGAACGCAGTTTTTCAAGGTCAATTTGAGGAGGTCCAAACTGTATTCCATTTTTAGAAAATTCTTGTGTTTCAATGATTATCTTTGCGGCGTGAAGTAGAGCCTTTGAAGGAATACAACCTCTGTTAAGGCATACACCTCCAAGTCGTTCCTGTTCTACAAGGATTACTTTTTTACCTCTGTCAGCCGCGTAGAATGCGGCGGTATATCCGCCAGGACCAGCGCCGACTACAATTACTTCCGTTTTGATTTTTTCCATATAAAATTATGAGAGTTTGATTTGGTTTTCGGTTATTTCAGAGAATGCTTTACAAAGGTCAGTTATAAATCGGGCTGCCTCGCCACCATCAATAAGGCGATGGTCATACGAAACGGCAAGCGGAAGAATAATCCGCGGCTCGATTTTTCCATTCACTACAACAGGTTTTAACTGGCTTTTACCAACACCAAGTATTGCAGCTTCCGGTTTATTGATTATAGGGGTAAAATGTCCACCGCCAATTCCACCTTGATTTGATACTGTAATAGTCCCACCACGGATATCGTCAAGCGTGAGTTTTCTATCTCGGGCTTTTCGGGCAATAGTTGCCAAATCAATAGAAAGTTCAAGCATACTTTTATGGTCAACATTTCTAACGACAGGCACTAAAAGTCCGCCTTCGGTATCGACGGCTATTCCAATGTGATAATAATTTTTCAGGACAATTTCGTTTGTCGCCTCGTCAAGGCTGGAGTTGAAGATAGGATGTTTTTGCAGGGCAGAAATCAGAGCCTTTAATACAAATACCGTGAAGGTTAAGCGAGCGCCTTTTTCTTCATATTGAGGCGCAAATTTTTTTCTTAATCCATCAAGGGCAGTGATATCTACTTCATCAAATTGGGTTACTTGCGGTATTGTATTAACACTTTCAAGCATTCTTTTAGCGATTGTAAGCCTTAATTGAGACATTGGCCTTTTTGTAACCGGCCCCCATTGCGCAAAATCTATGCTTACTGGTTGAACAACAGTAACTTCTGATGGTTTTTTTACGGCTTGTTTTGCAAGTCGTTGAAGGTTCGAAATGTATGCTCGTAAATCAGAGATCTGAATCCTACCACCGGGCCCGGTTCCTTTGACCTGCCGTAAATCAATGCCGAGTTCTCTTGCAATTCTCCGTATCGATGGCGCCGCCGCAGGAGTGTAAGATGATAATCCCTGCTCATCAGCGGTTTCATATTCATCACTTTCCTGGATTTCTATTTTTTTAGAAGTTGTAGGTTGTGGTGTTGGAGCGAGTTGTTGAATTGTATGTTTTTGAGCCGATGCGGTTTGGGGTTCTCCGGGCATTTCAAGTATCATAATTTTATTTCCCACAGATATTTTATCTCCGACCTTAACGAGGATTTTTTCTACTTTGCCGCTTTTTTCCGCTGGTATAGATGCAATTGCTTTGCCAGTCTCAATTTCTATAAGGGATTGTCCGGTTGTTATGTTGTCGCCTTCTTTTACAAGAATGCTTACGACTACGCCTGAGTCGGCACCTTCTCCAAGATTTGGAAGTTTTATTTCCATAAGATTATTCAATTTTTAATAGTTTAAGATTTTAAAAATTATTAAACACAAAAAGCAAAAGCCTTTTCCGGATTAACTCCCAGTTCTTTTATCGCCTTTGAAACCTGAGAGAACGGAATTTCACCACGACTTGCAAGCCCATATAAAACAGCCAGCGTAATAAATTCAGCGTCCACTTCAAAGAATCTTCGCAATGTTTCCCTTGTATCGCTTCTGCCGAAACCATCAGTGCCAAGTGTAATCAAACCGCCCGGAACCCATTGTATAATTTGGTCTGGTATTGCTTTTATATGATCTGATACAGCAACGAACGGTCCTTTTTCTTTTTCAAGAATAGTTTCTATATAAGATTTTTTGGGCTTTTCTTCAGGGTGCAACATATTCCATCGTTTAATCCGAAGCGCTTCTGAACGGAGTTGTTTATAATTGGTTGCGCTCCAGACATCGGCAGAAATATTATAACGTTCTGCAAGTATCTCTTGCGCTTTTAAGGCGCAATTCATAATTGTTCCGCTTGCAAAAATATTCGCCTTTAATTTCTTTTTTTCGGCAGCCGGTTTATACTTATATAAGCCTTTAATAATTCCTTCTTCTACGGCTTGTGGCATAGGCGGCATTGGATAGTTTTCATTGTATAAAGTTAGATAATAAAAAATTTCTTCGTCCTCCCGATACATTCTTCGCATCCCGTCTTGAATAATCACGGCTATTTCATAAGCAAAAGCGGGGTCATAACATAACAGGTTAGGAATAGTTGATGCAAGTAGGTGACTATGACCGTCCTGATGCTGTAAACCTTCGCCATTTAAAGTAGTTCTACCTGCTGTTGCTCCAAGCAGAAAACCTTTTGCTTTTATATCACCTGCCAGCCACATCAAATCCCCAATCCTTTGAAAACCAAACATTGAGTAGTAGATAAAAAACGGCATCATATATATATTTGTTTTTGTATATGATGTGCCCGACGCAATAAATGACGCCATCGCACCACCTTCGGTTATACCTTCCTCTAAAATTTGTCCATCCTTTGCTTCTCGATAATATAATAGCGATTTTTTATCAACCGGTTCATACAGTTGGCCTTTATTAGAATAAATACCTACCTGATAAAACAATGCATCTAAACCAAAAGTTCGGGCTTCATCCGGAATTATTGGGACAATTTGTTTTCCGATAGACTTATTTTTTAAAAGGATAGAAAGAAGTCTAACAAATGCCATTGTTGTAGACACAGGGGTAGGGGAGCCTTTTAAAAGTTCGGCAAATTCAGTCAATTCAGGCATTTTTTGTTTTTCAGCTAGAACTTTTCTTGATGGTATGAAACCGCCGAGTTCTTTACGTCTATCAATTAAATATTTAATTTCAGGACTATCCTGAGGCGGTTTATAAAATGGAGCATTTGCAATTTCTTCGTCGCTTATAGGTATTTTGAACCTTGTTCTAAATTCTCGTAATTCTTTTTCGTTTAATTTCTTTTGCTGATGTGAGATGTTCCGTCCTTCGCCAGCCTCGCCTAATCCATAACCTTTTATGGTTTTTGCTAAAATCACGGTTGGTTGTCCTTTATGATTTACTGCGGAATGATAAGCGGCGTAAACCTTTTTGCTGTCATGACCGCCCCGTTTTAATTTTATCAATTGTTCATCGGTTAGATGGTTCACAAGTTCAAGAAGTTCGGGATATTTGCCAAAAAAGTGTTTTCTTATATAGCTGCCGGGTTCTACGGAATATTTCTGATAATCGCCATCAACGACCTCTTCCATTCTTTTTAACAATAGACCAGTTTTATCAGCTTTAAGAAGCGCGTCCCATTCTGAACCCCAGATAACTTTTATCACATTCCAACCAGCGCCTCGGAAGGCTGCTTCAAGTTCCTGAATAATTTTGCCGTTTCCTCTGACGGGTCCGTCAAGTCGTTGAAGATTGCAATTTACGACCCAGATTAGATTATCTAAATTTTCGCGAGCCGCAAGAGTTAGAGAACCGAGTGTCTCCGGTTCATCTGTCTCGCCGTCCCCAACAAAACACCAGACCCTCGGTTCACGCTTCCAGTTTACGAGTCCGCGGGCTTGCAAATACCTATTAAATCGGGCTTGATAAATTGAAAGAATTGGACCAAGCCCCATTGAGACTGTGGGAAATTCCCAAAAATCAGGCATTAAATATGGATGCGGATAGGAAGATAATCCACCGCCCTCGCTTAATTCTCGTCTAAAATTTCTCAGGTGTTGTTCTGTAAAACGTCCTTCAAGGAATGCTCGCGCATAGATACCGGGTGTTGAATGCCCCTGAAAATAAACCATATCTGCCGGACAATCTGCATTTGCACTTCTAAAAAAATGGTTGAACCCAACTTCATACAATGTGGCACAAGAAGCATAAGTTGAAATATGTCCACCTATACCATCATTGAAGCGGTTCGCATTGACAACCATCGCCATTGCATTCCATCTAATAAGACTTTTAATTCTTATTTCTGTGGCAAGGTCTCCCGGATATTGTGGTTCTTTTTCCGGGGAGATTGTATTTAAATAGGGTGTTTGAACAAGTCGTGGGATATTGCGTTGTTTTGAACGTAAAGTTTCTATTAAATTATTTACGAAAATTGTGGCTTGTTCACGTTCCTCATTTTCAAGCAATGTTTCAGCCAGCCCCTCAAGCTGACTCAAATGTTTTTTATAAAAATTATCGTTAACCGTGTTTTTTTCGTTAGGCTCCATTTTAAACCTTGATAATTTATCTCGTTAATAAAAATAAATAATAACCTCTCGCAATACTTAATTTATTGCAAAAACTTGAACAATATTGAATTATTTTACATCATTTTTTTCTAATATCAAATGAAGTATTTAGATAAAACATATCCGACTCCGGAAGAAAACCTCGCTTGCGATGAAATTTTGGTGAAATTATGTAGCGAGAATGATGGCTTTGAGTGTTTAAGAGTATGGAAACCACAACAATATTTTGTCGTTATTGGATATAGTAATAAGGTGGAAGAAGAGGTCTTTTTGGAAAATTGCAAGGAACTAAATATCCCAATTTTTCGAAGAATAAGCGGTGGGGGTACTGTTTTACAGGGACCGGGTTGTTTAAACTATACATTGGTTTTAAGAATCGCCGATAATAAAAATCTTGCCACGATACCGGACACAAACAGATATGTGATGAATAAAAACAGGACTGCACTTGCCCGAATGCTCGGAGAAAAGGTCAAGGTATCAGGGATAACAGATTTAACTATTGATGGGGAAAAATTTTCCGGAAATTCACAACGTCGTTTTAATGACTATGTGCTTTATCACGGTACTTTTTTGATAGATTTTGATTTATCAATAGTAGAAAAACTATTAAAAATCCCCAAAAGACAACCTTGTTATAGACAAAATAGAAGCCATCAGGATTTTTTGATGAACCTGCATATCCCAGAGCAAAACGTAAAAGATGTACTGCAACAAGAATGGAGTGCATTTGAAACCTTTCCAGAAATCAGTCCTCAATTATTATCAAAACTTATTGAAACAAAATATTCAAAAAATGAATGGAATTTAAGGTGTTAATATTTACAATTAGTCCGATGCGTACTGAAATTTATAAACCGAACCAATATGGAAAAGATTAAGGATTTTTTTAGTTCAAATGATAAATTTGCTCGGGAGTGTGGCATTGAACTTCTCTCTGTGGAAGAAGGCAAGGCTGTTGCACGAATGTATGTTGATTCAAGGCATCATAACGGTGTAAACACTGCTCACGGAGGCGCTATATTTACACTTGGAGATTTTGCTTTTGCAACCGCTGCCAATTCTTATGGAACTGTGGCTGTGGCAATAAATGTTTCCATTTCTTATATGAAAGCGCACACGAAAGGTTACCTTTATGCCTATGCCACAGAACTCACAAAGAACCCCAAATTAGGTTGTTATACAGTTGAAATAAAGAACGAAGCAAATGAACTTGTGGCAATCTTTCAAGGTATGGTTTATAGAAAAAAAGATTTATTGCCGATAACATAGAATTACCAAATTAAAAATCTATTTTTGCAGCTTAAAATCGCTGTAAGGATTTCAAATTATGCGATTTTATATTAAAGATGCTAATTTCAAGTATTAATATTAATTGCATTAGAGTCTGTTGCACAAATTAATTCAACCATAAATAAACAAAGGATTTACAGGGATATTTTTATTTAACAGGGATAGACACGATAGACAGGATAGAGCAGAGAGTAGGAGATGGTTATAGGAACAGTGGACGGATAGAAAAAATCCGCAATCGCGGGTGATAGGATTGTAGCAAAACGATACAAATACATTATAAAACCCACGGCAGTGGGTGACAGAACCATTTGGTTTTTATTATCGGTGGTTGGTATTAAATTGTGGCTCTGTCCCTTTTCGAGGTTCTTCTCCTATTTTAATTTCTTTGCTACAAATCTGCCACTCCTGTTGGAGTTTTAATATGACGTCGGCATCACTGCTGATATGTCTAAATGTGGTGTCAGCATCCTTGCTGACAATTTTAGTAGTTGTAAACAAGGATGCTCCCACTACATTAATCAAAACCAATAAATCCATACACAAGATAAATAGGATTTTTTATTTTGTATATCCTGTCTATCCGTGTTAATTATTTTGTTCCTTTTCCTATCCTATCTATCTTTGTCAATTTTTAGTATTTGTGCAACAGGCTCTAATACAAACATTTCATCTAAATAAACCGTATTACGATTTAATATCGCGGATGTGGAATCCTATCATTCCGATTATTAAGGTGGTTAAATTAAAGGTAAAAATAACTATCAAGGATTCAATAATTCTCATCCAATTTACTGGTTGACCAAATACGCATATCCAGATTCTCAAGTGATGGATTAAAAAATATTGTCGGTAATCTTGCATAAACGGGAGATTTTCAAATACCAGATTGAGCAATAAAAAAGATAGACCAAGAATAGTTGCGGCAGCAGGCTTAACATTAAAACAACCGAACATAAAAGCGATTGTCATCATTGTAGCCGCATTGATTGAAAGAAAAATATGCGCAACCATATAAAGTTTTAAACCTGTAGCTGAATCAAACACGCTGAATATATGTTCAGGCTCTGGAATAAAAACAAACAGACCTCCCCAGGGAAACCATAGTCTTGCAAAAACCAGAGCCATTACCCCGAGCGAAATTACGAGAATAATTGAGAATATTACTCCGGCGCACCATTTGACTAAAATTAACCTAAATCTTGAAATTGGTCGGGACAAAATCATCCGCAAAGTCCCATCTTCATATTCTTTTGCCACAAGGTCGCCACCCACAAGACAGGCATAAAGTGGCATTAGCATCGTTATTTGGGGAAACAACATTATGATTGCCACTGTTAAAGCAGAGATGAAGTCATAAATGGGGTATCCATTCAATTCTAAAATTTTTTCCAATCTCACACGCCAGTGAGAAAAATGAAAGGAAAGCAGCATAGCGTTTTGAGCCAGTAAAAAAGCGCCAAACCCGATATAGGTTCTTTTTTTCCCAAACAGTTTTAGTAATTCGTTCCGTAGCTGAACTCTAAACATATAAAACTAATTTGATTGAACAGTTAAATTGATATTTGTTTTTTCTTCTTTATGCATTAACGAGAGATAAAAAGATTCAAGCGTCTCTTCATTCCGACAAAATTCTGAAACTTCAAAACCGTTGTGTATGAGAAATTTAAGTAATTCTGGCAGTTTAATATTCGGTGAAGGCAAAATTAATGAGTCTCTGTATTCTTGAATTAGTCCATTGGTTTTTAGTAGGTCAACTGCTTTTTGAAAGTCATTAACTATGAGCCTATACCAAATATATCTTTCTTTTATAAAGGAAAGTTTGCCGTCGAATATCAATTTCCCATTTTTCAATACAGCAATTCTGGAACATAATTGTTCAACTTCATTTAAAAAATGAGAGGATAAAAAGATTGTTAAACCGAGTTCATTATTTAGTCGAAGAATGGTATGGCGCATTTCGGCAATTCCTTCGGGGTCAAGTCCTTCACCTGGTTCATCAAGAATTAATAAATCAGGATCCGGAAGCAAAGCCTGCGCAAGAGCCAGACGCATACGCATACCGTGAGAATAAGTTTTCACTTTCAGGTGTTCGCATCCAGTAAGCCCAACCCAATCAATAACCTCTTTAATTCGCTCTTGTGGCGTAGGCGCAGAATAATAGGAAAGAATTTCCAAATTTTTCCAGGCGCTTAAATACTCATAAAAGGCAGGGGTTTCAAAAATTGCTCCTACTTTTTTCAAGGCGTTTTCTCTCTCTGAGGCTATGTTACTCTTAAAAAGTTTAATTTCTCCCGAATCTGCCCAGACTTGACCGAGCATCATACCGATGATGGTGCTCTTACCGGCGCCGTTATGTCCAAGAAGCCCAAATATTTCACCATTTTGCACGGAAAATGACACATCATTTACTGCAACTCTTTTACCGAATTTTTTGCAAACATTGTTTATTTCAATCAAGGTTCCCATTGAATTTGTCCCTCCAGAACAAACAAGTTTTTGATATGCCCATCGGCATAAAGGAAGTTTTGTGCTTTTTTCTCACCTCGGGCGATATGAAATTTTTCTTTATCAAACATAAGCGGAACCTGATGGGGTTGGAAAGGTATGCCAAGCATATTTAAATTATCTGCATTTTGCCCGTTTAAAAGGCTATTCCATCCATAACTACTACCGGTTTTTGCAAAAATATCCTGGTTATCAGAAGGACATTTTAGTGCCATTTTATTTCCTAAATGATTAGAAAGCACTATATCCACGCCATAATTACGATTTGAAAACGAGTTCCCAGCATCTACTGGAATGTCAAAAATGTAAGGCATCTTATTTTCGTTGTCCTGCACATACATTTGTAGCGCTAATCCAATCTGCCTTAAATTGCTCATACAGGCAGTCGCTTTTCCACTCTCCTTTGCGCGAGAAATTGCTGGTAGCAACAAACCCGCAAGAATTGCAATTATTGCTATAACTACAAGCAATTCAATTAAAGTGAAGGCAGAACAGTGGATTGATTTACTATGGATAAAAGGCGGTATTCGTTTTATATCAGCGAATTTATCCATTACCCCTTTTTTCAATTTTTCCAGCATTTTATTAGCCTCGTTCATCTTAATCCTCTTCCTCTTTCCATCAGCCTCTGAATTTCCTCAAGAACCGGGGCAAGTTCGGCTTTTGACTGAGCGGAACTTTCATTATAAAATGTTTTCAAGCCTAAAACCCTTACCTTCTGTTCAAGTTCCGGACTTATTACAGGAGCGTTTGTTCCCCAATTTTGTCGAGCAAATTTATCACGAGGATTTTCAGCCGCCATTGTTTCCTGGGCTTCTTTCAATCTTCTTAACGCATCATTGATTATTTTTTTCCTTCGTTCTTCAGGTAATTTTTCAAAAGACTCCATCATTTGTTTGAACCCAGCTGGCAATGTTTTTTCAATAAAATCTTCTTTTTCTTTGTCTGTCATCTGCTCAAATAAACGTCGCCATTCGTTCTCAAGCCTCATCCTTCGTCTATCTTCATACTGGAGGGAATTGAGCATATCGGCTAATTTATCCAAAGCGCGACTCCGTTCTTGTAAAGATAACTTATTCAAATCCGTTGTAATGATATAGTGTGACACTTTTGATGGGGTAACCTTATAAACTTCAACGATTTTAAATCCTGCAAAGGCAACAATCCAAACAAATAGAATAAATACTAATGCCCAGACAAAAAATCTTTTTTGCTCATTAACCATACTGAAAATAAATTATCACACTTCAAAATTAGATTAAAATAATTAAGTTTTGTTGAATATTGAACGTTTTTTAATAGAAATTTACAATATTTCTTGGTTTTAATATGCTGACGGCGTCAGTTTTAAATAATTAACGCTTAAGCAACGATGGATTATTTACAAAATATATTAAAAAATGTGAATTGTTCTGTGTTATTTGACAATTTCACTCGACGACTATATTCAACAGATGCATCAATTTACGAAATAGTGCCGTCGGGAGTTGCCTTTCCAAAAAACAAATATGAACTTTCATCATTAATAAAAGCCATAGATGAACACTCTATCCCCGTAACGGCGCGCGGCGCAGGTAGTGGACTTACTGGTAGCGCAATTGGAGAAGGCATAGTCATTGACCTTTCGCGCCATTTCAAAAATATTTCTCAAATTGATATTGAAAAACGCACAATAAGGGTTGGCGCTGGCGTTGTCCTTGATACACTAAATAAATCCCTAAAGCCATACGGATTATGTTTTGCGCCAGATGTTGCAACAAGTTCTCGCGCTACGATTGGCGGTATGATTGCAAACAATTCATCCGGCGCTCGCGCGCCATTTTATGGTACAACTGACAATCATATCCTATCCGTTGAATTGGTAATGCCAGATGGGGAAATTGTTGATTTAAAAACAAATGCGACAAAATTGAAACGGCTGCACGATACCGCAAAAGATTTGGTTCTTAAAAATTGCGATTTGATAAAAGAAAGATTGCCTTCTGATTTAGTAAAACGATTACCGGGTTATGGTTTATACCCATTCTTAAACGACACTGAAAATTTGAGCCATTTAATATGCGGGAGTGAAGGAACTCTTGCGCTGATAACTGAAGCGGAACTAAAACTTGTACCATTACCTTCAAAAAAGGGGATTGGTTTAGTTTTCTTCAATAGCATTAAGGAAGCAATGCAGGCGACCGTCAAACTGCTTGATTTAAAACCAGTTGCAATTGAAAATGTTGATTCAATGCTGTTTAATCAAACGCGTGGACAGCCACAGTTTAAAAAGGCAAGGGATTTACTCGAACTGGACAGCAAACCGTGCGAGTCCATTTTAATCGTTGAGTTTTATAACGATAATATTGATGAAAGGCTTCAAATTCTTAAGAACTTAAACTTTGGTGTTAGAAGTCTAATTCTAACTGATGAATCTTTGATGAATCTTGTGTGGGGATTAAGAAAAGCCGGTCTTTCACTCCTTACAGGATGTAAAGGCCAAGCAAAACCAGTAACAGGAATTGAGGATGTTGCCGTTCCACCTTCAAAACTGCCCGAATATGTTGATGCGATTGAGTCGGTCTTTAAACCGCTAAACCTCAAAGTATGTTATTATGGGCATGCTGCCTCGGGTTGTCTTCATATCAGGCCCGTCCTCGATTTAAGAAATGAAGTTGACCGAAAAAAATTTAGAAAAATAACCGATGAAGTCGCTCGCATAGTAAAGCAATTTAAAGGCTCTCTTGCCTCTGAACACGGCGTCGGAATTGCCAGGACTGAATATCTGGAATCACAGGTCGGTAAAGAACTCGTTGAAATAATGAAGGAAATAAAGACTTCATTTGATCCGAAAAACTTATTTAATCCCGGTAAGATTATTGATGATGGACGTTATAAGATTGACACTAACTTGCGATTAGGTAACGGATACGAAATAAAACTCCCGTTTGAAACCGTTTTAAAATTCAGGAAAAAAGATGAATCGTTTATAGCAAACCTCGAACAATGCAACGGTTGTGGTGGATGCAGAAAAGAGACGCCAACAATGTGCCCTACATTTTTGGCAACTGGAGACGAGGCAATGTCCACTCGCGGGCGAGCAAATATTATTCGCGCAGCGCTTGATATTAGAAATATTTCAAGCCCAGCCCAAGTTGGTTTTTCAGAACTTTCATCAGTCCTTGCCAGTTGTCTATCCTGCAAAGCCTGTTCTACCGAATGCGAATCAAACGTGAATATGGCTTTGCTAAAAGCCGAATTATTGAACGGTAAACATCAACTTGAAGGCGTTCCTTTGCAAGCGAGGATCTTTGGATATGTTGATATTTTCGCAAAGTATGCGTCGCATTTTCCAAAACTTTCAAATCTTGTTTTAAATTTACAACCTATTAGATGGCTGCTCTTAAAATTCGCAGATATAACAGACAAACGTCCATTACCTTATTTTTCAACATATACATTTAAAAAATGGTTTACCAGCCGCGTAAACAAAGAAGCAGTGAAACTTAACAAAAGTGTAATTCTTTGGGACGATACATTCGTTAATTATTATGAACCGGAAATTGGTATTTCAGCTGTAGGAGTGTTAGAAATGCTGGGCTATCAAGTGCTTGTTTTAAGAGATAGAAAATGTTGCGGACGCCCTGCATTCAGTCAAGGATTACTGAGACGCGCAGCAAAATTAGGCGAGCATAACCTCTCTCTCCTTTCCGAAAATAAAAATGACGGCGCTTATTTCATTTCAAAAGATGGAGAAACCTTTTTAACAACACTGGAAATTGACACTATACCCATCATATTCCTTGAACCATCATGCTATTCAATGTTCGTTGAAGATTATTTAGAATTAGGAATAAAAAACGCAGAAACAATAGCGAAAAGATGTTATTTGTTTGAAGAATTTATCGATAACTTAATAAAGGAAAACAGATTTAGCGCAAAAATTAAACCATTAAACCAATCTGTCTCGATACATATTCATTGCCATATAAAGTCCAGATTTAATTCTGAATTTGTAAAACGTGTAGCAACCGTTGCAACTACGGCAAAGGTCTCTATTATGGATACTGCTTGTTGCGGAATGGCTGGGGCGTTTGGCGCAACAGAATCTAAATATGAACTTTCGCGACAGGTCGGTATGTTAATGGCAAAAATGATTCAATCGCAACCTTCGGATTCTGTAATCGTTGCTCACGGTACAAGTTGCCGACAACAGATTGAGCACTTAACCGGGAAAAAGGCTCTTCATACAGCGCAATTATTATCAAAAGCAATAAAATAATTATACAACTGGTTTCCAACCTTTTCTGTAATCTCTGGACCAGTATTGCATAGCCTCCCTATCGTTTAGAATAATATGCTTTTCTGGCGAAAAATTAATCGTTCTCCCAAGCCGCCATGCAATATTTCCAAGATGACACATCAAAGTGCTCTTTTGGCATTCTTCAACCGCGGAATTTGGTTTCTTTCCTGTCCGTATGCAATCAAGGAAATTCATAATATGATTTTTTTCTCCACCCTCGCCTGTTTTCTGTTCTACTAATGTACCTTTTGCATCATAAAGTTTATATCCATTACCATCATTAACCATTGTCCCTTCTGTGCCAAAGAAAGAAACAAACGGCAATTTTTCTGCTCGGCGCGGAAGGCAACTACTATGTTCCCATGTGATTAAACTATTGCCAAAATCATACATTGCAACGCCCGTATCTGGCGTTTCCTGGTCGTCCTTGAAGTGATACCTTCCGCCACCGTAAGTTATGCGAACCGGCAAATCAACGCCCATCCCCCATCGTGCCAAATCAATCCCATGTATCCCATTATTGCCAAGTTCGCCATTTCCCCAGTGCCATCGCCAGTGCCAATTATAATGAACAAGATTGTCAACATACGGTCGTTCAGGTGCAGGTCCTTGCCACAAGGAATAATCTAATGTTTCAGGAACGGGAACAACCTTACCTATACCAATTGAACCACGCGCATTTGTATAATAACATCTTGCTGTGAGCACTTTTCCAATTGCACCTGATTTTAATTTCTCAACCATTTCAATCAAAGCCACCCAACTTCTCCTTTGATTTCCCATCTGAACTATGCGCTTATATTTTTTTGATGCCTCTACAAGCAACTCTCCTTCTCGGGGGTTCTGGCTCGAAGGTTTTTCAACATAAATATGCTTGCCTGCTGAACAACCAAGAATTGCCGCAGGCGCATGCCAGTGGTTGGGAGCAGCAATAAACAGGGCATCGACAGATTTATCTTCAAGAACCTTTCTGACATCTTTGACTTTTTCAGGCTGTTTTATATCGGGTTTTGAGGCTATGATTTTTTCTGCGCCCGGAAAACGGCGCGAATCAACATCACAAATATACGCAATTCTTACATTCGGTATATTAATCAATGCGCGAATATGGTCACAACCCCTGCCAAGCCCCATAACCGCAACAACAATAGTATCAGAAGGACTTTCAGCGGCGTTTAATCTAATTGCTGGAAAAATGGCAGTTGTGGTAATTAAGGCTGTTGAATTTTTTAAAAACTGACGACGACTTGTCATTATTTCAACTGTTTTTTTCATATTAATAACAATATTATTTAAATCGTATTATGTAAATTATTAATACGACTTTAACTAAATAAATTTTAAGTTGAAATATACAGTGGAATTATTTTAACAATATATAAAGTTTTGTTCAAATATAAGGGTTTACAATGAAAAGATTAATTAAGATTGTATTCTGGGTTTTGTTTTCGTTACTTGGAGCTTTTGCATACGTAACGATAGCGTTTCACCGTCAAGAACATTTAAATTCAGCCTATATCTTAACTGCTGCAATTTGTAGTTATGTAATCGGATATAGATTCTATTCAAAATGGATTGCGGCAAAGGTGCTGGCGTTGAATGATAGACGTGCCACACCTTGCGAGGTTCATGAAGATGGCAAGGATTTTGTCCGCACAAATAAGTGGATTGTATTTGGACATCACTTTGCAGCAATTTCCGGTCCCGGACCACTTGTTGGACCTGTTTTAGCAGCTCAATTTGGTTATTTGCCCGGCACCTTATGGATTCTGATAGGCGCTGTCCTTGGTGGAACAGTGCAAGATTTCGTAATCCTCGCTTTTTCTATGCGAAGAGACGGAAAGTCGCTCGGCGAAATGGTCAAGGAAGAGGTCAATACAATAGCCGGGGTAATTGCCCTTGTTGGAATAATTGCAATTATGACGATTTTGTTAGCTGTTCTATCTCTTGTTGTAGTTAAAGCACTTGCCGAAAGTCCCTGGGGGGTATTCACCGTCGGCGCAACAATCCCAATCGCAATGTTAATGGGCGGTTATATGAGGTTTATCAGGGTCGGCAAGATACTCGAAGCATCTGCTATCGGCGTAATTCTTCTTTTACTGGCAGTCTATGGTGGAAAAGTTGTTTATGAAGATAAAGAGGGATTATCAAAAATATTTACACTTGCCGCTGAACCTCTGGCATGGATAATTATTATCTATGGTCTGGCTGCAAGCGTCCTTCCCGTATGGTTACTCCTTGCACCGCGTGATTATCTTAGTACATTTATGAAGTTAGGCACAATCTTTCTACTTGCGATTGGTTGTTTCTTTGTCCTGCCCGACCTTAAATTCCCTGCAATCAGCAAATTTATTGATGGTTCCGGCCTTGTTGTTGCAGGAAAATTATTTCCGTTTTGTTTCATCACAATTGCCTGTGGCGCAATTTCGGGATTTCATACTTTAATTTCAAGCGGTGTAACACCAAAAATAATCACAAGAGAAAGTTATTCTAGAACAGTCGGTTATGGAGCGATGTGTCTTGAATCGCTGGTTGCGATAATGGCAATGATTGCAGCGTGCTCTCTGGAACCCGGCGTTTACCTCAGTATGAATGTAAAAGGCGCGGGACAGGATTACGCCGCGATTGCTGCTGATACTGTCGCAAAAGTTAACGCTGTCGGTTTTCCAATCACCGTGGATAAAATGGAGCAATTAGCCGGAGAAGTTGGCGAACATACGTTATTTGGAAGAACAGGCGGTGCGGCTACTCTCGCTGTAGGTATGGTTCGAATATTATCCGTGTTTACACATAACCAATGGATGGACTTGTGGTATCATTTTGCAATTATGTTCGAAGCATTGTTCATATTAACCACCATTGACGCTGGCACGCGGGTTGGAAGATATATTTTACAAGATGCCCTCGGACATATCTGGAAACCATTGGGGGATATTCGCAGTATAAAAAGCAACATTGTCGCAAGCTCGATTATGGTTTGTCTCTGGGGATATTTTTTAATTCAGGGAGTACGCGATCCATTAGGCGGGGTTAACTCTCTCTGGCCTCTATTTGGAATCGCAAACCAGATGCTCTCCGTTATCGCACTATCTTTAGCTACGACTATTATCCTTAAATCTTGTTTGCAAAAAATTAACAATTCACAACAATTATCTCTCTCCACATTGCTTAAAAAATCTGCTCCTATTTTGATTACATTTATTCCGATGATATGGTTAGTATCCGTTACATTCACTGCAGGCTATCAAAAAATATTCAATGACGATCCACAAGTTGGCTTCATATCACAAGCAAGGCTACTTGAATCTAAAATCCCACTCCTACAAACAGACTTTGACAACGCCAAAAAGTCAGGAGACACAGAAAAAATAACAGACATTGAAAAAACGATGAAATTTAACCAGACCTTGATTTTCACCAATAAACTTGATGCCGTAGTTACCGGGATATTTATAACTCTTGTAACAATAATTCTTATATTAAGCGCTCGAGAATGGGTTTTGCTTATAGCACAAAAACGTGAACCGCGACTTCGGGAAACTCCGCCTGTTTGGTTGCCTGACTATGCTGTGGTCGAACGAAAACCAATTAAATGGCTTGGCTGGTTAACCCTGTTCTTCCTTGCAATTAAAGAAATATCCGGGCAATCAGCCGTTGAACGTGAAGAAAAACTTATTGTGGCAAATGACAGCAACGTTTGCCATTGTGGACACTCTTTAAACAATAATCAGAGAAACTCCAATTATGATATTAAAAAGTCAGCCTTTATATCCGCAACAGACCACAGATATAGAAACATCAATCGTTGTTGTTAATCGAATAATATATCGAACAACAGTCTGTTAGGAGGATCTCCCCTAATTTTTAATCTCTGTATTCTTCCTACGTTGTCGGATTTTTTCTTTCAAAATTTTATTTAACAAATAGCGAATGCTTGTAAAATTGAACCAAAACAGAGTCAAAACAAATATTATGATAGTATCTACCAAAAAGATGATGCTGCACACGAATTTGTGTGTGGTTTTATTCTGTATAGCAATAAGCCATTTTCTAAATGCAGGTGAATCTTGGCAGAATGATTTATACATTGGTGGCGGAGATTACTGGCGTCAAAGAATTAAACTCGTTTTTACCAATTCATCGTCGGTTCAATTTAACGGCGAGCCAGTCCAACTAACCGTCGGAAATTCAAAAGGAGAGATTTCAATCGTTAATCAAAAAGCCGAATCAATAAGGGTTGCCGATGAAAATGGAAACGAATATCTATGGGCAATTTATCACGATTCCTTAGTCAAAAAGGGAGTTATTAATTCAGGGGCAAAAATGATAGTGCCTGTCACAGTACCGACATTCTCTGCTGCAACGTTTTTTATATATTTTGACAACCCTTCGGCATTGGCGGTGCCTGATTTTTATTCAGTCTCAACATCTATTTTAAATGGCGACCTGGAACAGGAAATTAATAAAGCCCCAGCATTCTGGCAACACGATAAATCTGACGACTCACACAAGGTCTATTATAATCAGGAAAATCCGCATTCCGGGAACAAATGCCTGAAAACCGTCGTAGCAGATGGCTCAGAACCGAGCTGGATTTCTACCCGTCAAACAAATATCAGGATACATCCCGGCGCACGCTATAAATTTAGTGGATACGTTAAGGCTCAAAATGTAAAAGGTTCTGTCGGCTGGTATGTTCACGTAGGAAATTCTGAAAAACCATTTATGATTGGTCCAATGGCAACAATTCCCGGCGGGACTTTTGATTGGAAAGAGGTTAGTGTTGAATTCACTGCGCCAACAAATGCAGATAGAATTAGCGTTGGGACTGTACTCTATGGAACTGGGACTGCATATTTTGATGACGCAAAGTTAGAACCAATTGAAGAATATAATCCATTAAAATTGGTTTCTATTAATTATGAAAGGTTGCCAGAAATAAAAGAGTATGGCGCTCAATTACAGTGGATAACCAAAGGTAAAAACCAATGGGTTTTTAGAGTCCCAATAAGATTCGATAACCTCTCAGAACAGGCTTTGGAAAACAATTATATACTTGGGGATTTGGCACCAGTTTTAACGAGGTATAGGAACAGTTTAAATCTTGATAATATACTTGTTGTTGATTCATCTGGAAACAAAATTCAACCCGTGAGAATTGGCAATCAATTACTGATTGATGCAAATATTAAACCTCTTTCGCGGAGATTTTTCAACGCATATTTTACTGCTTCAAAAAAGGGTAAAACCGAACCATCAAAAACTACTTATCAATTCACTCAAAACCCGGCTTTGCCAGGCGGAGACTTCGTTCATAGCAGTTCCAAAATAGCAATTGATGAATATAAAAAATTGTTAACCTCTTCAAAGAATCTCGTTAAAAACCCCGACTTTGAAACAGGAGAAAACCGCATCGAATTCTGGTCGGGAGGTGAAATCTCAAAAGAAGTAAAGATTCAAACTACTACTCACGGACTGTTTGGGAACATAAGCGCGCTAATGTTTATCTCAACCAATGCTCCAAAAGGATGGAGAGGATTGCGTCAGACAATTCAAATAAGAGGAGGCGGGTCTTATCTTTATTCCAGTTGGGTGAAATGCAGCAATGTGGTAAATGGCGCTATCAAACTCCACGCCCATGCAAAAACTGCAAACGGAGAAATTTGTAAAAATGGCGGTTATATTAGCGTTGGCGATGGACTGACTGGAAATCAGGACTGGGTTTTATTGAACGGCATCATCAAATGCCCAAAAGATGCGACGCAAATTGAACTTCACCTAACAACAGATAACAGCGGTGAAATCTATTATGATGGCGTAGTGTTTGTGGAATTAAAAGACGCCTCTGTTATGCCGATCCAGTTGAATCCCGAACTCAATAAAGACAAACTAACTGTCTGGCAAGTCCCATCTATCATAAAAGTTTTCTACGACGATATCCCCATAACCAAAATTACCCAGCCAAATATAAGCGCAGCAAAAAACGAACGCGAATCGTTGCAACTCGCCGTAAGAAGCATTGAAGAAATGGAAATTAATATTAGCGTCACACCGCCAGAAAATTCAAAAGGTCATTCCCTTCCCGCGCCGGAAGTTGGCGTTGTTGACTATGTTCCGATTGATTTTGTTTCTGGTTATTATCAAACAACGGGTGCGGAGTGGCATAGAAAAAAACCGACATATCTCGGCGGTTCTGATGGATGGGCTGGGTTCTGGCCTGACCCGATTATTCCTGTGAACAATATAAAACTTCAGCCAAATCAAAGCCGACCAATCTGGCTCACATTTAAAGTCCCGCAAAATGCCTTCGCTGGTAATTATAAAGGAACAATTAAACTAATTTGTAAAAACAAAACTATTAATGAGGTTAAATACACACTTCATATCTGGGATTTTGAAATTCCGGAGAAACCAAATGTAAAGGCAATATATGATGTGCGTGGATCAATTAATAGGTGGGCGCCTGATGGTTTTGCCGATAACGATGTAAAAAAAGCAATCTGGGAGTTTATGTCTGAACGTCGGCTCTGTCCGGATACAATCCGACCCGAACCCAAAATCCAATTTAAGAATGGCAAAGTAGAGGCTGATTTTACAGCCTTTGATTCTGCGGCAAAGTTTTATATTGAGAAACTTAAACTCCCGCATTTTTACACACCATGGCAGTTTTATTGTTTTGGTTGGGGATTGCCACCGTGGAATAAATTTGGTGAAGCACCCTATTCTGGCGTCTCACCTTATGAGGGGATAGACCGTGAAAATCTACGTCCTGAATTCAAAAAGGCATATCAACAATGTTTGAAAGTTTTCTGGGAACACCTCAAATCTAATGGCTGGGACGACGAATGTATCTTATACATTTCAGACGAACCATTTGATAATATGCCTGAAATCAGAAAACAGATGAAAGCCTTATGCAATATGATTCACGAGGTAGATTCATCAATACCAATTTACTCCAGCACATGGCATCACCAACCGGAATGGGATGGTTATATAACCGTCTGGGGATTAGGACATTATGGCATTGTCCCACCTAATAAACTTAAAGAAATTAAAAATACTGGCGCAAGGATACTATGGACAACCGATGGGCAGATGTGCATAGATACACCGTTTTTAGCAGTTGAACGATTGTTGCCTCACTATTGTTTCCATTATGGAGTCGAAGGATACGAATTCTGGGGATTTGATTGGCTCACTTATGATCCTTATGAATTTGGTTGGCACTCTTTTATCCACCAAACTGACCAACCAGGCAGAAGTTACTGGGTTCGCTATCCCAATGGCGATGGATATCTTATTTACCCGGGCAAGAAATATGGCAGATTAAAACCAATACCGTCCATTCGTTCCGAACTGGCTGCGGAAGGCTGCGAAGACTATGAGTATTTATATTTGTTGAAACAAAAAATAAATTCGGCAAGAAAAAATCACCCTGCCCTTACAGAAGCAAAGGAGACATTAGAGTTTGCGCGGTCGCTTGTGTTTATGCCAAATGCCGGAGGACGTTTCTCCTCTCGTATGCTGCCCAATCCACTACTGGTTTACGAAGCAAGGAATAGAATTGCCACCGCAATAGAAAAGTTAAAAGATTAATAAGTCAAAAGTTCAATCAGACTTAAACCAGTATTTGACAATTGCCAGCCCGAACTATTATGAAGGATAAGTCGGCGAGCGGGGTTGTTTTTCTGCTCTTCAGGATTAACCCGAAGAAGTTGGACACTGGCAAAGCCTTTGGTTTCTGAGGGTGCACGGGGAATTAATTTAATCGGGAGGCCATTATAATTTAGTGATATTTCATATCCCGCTACGCCCTCTTTTTCCACAAGCGGATTTTTTTCAACCAATGCAAAATATCGTTTTAAATATGAGAAATCTGTTTTTCTAACAAAAACCGCACACAGTTCATTTTGATTTTTAATAAAATTAACAAGATTGAATTGCTTGCCCTGTTTTTGCTGGGTGATAAAGAGCAATCGAGGATCAATCCCGAATAAATTCAATCCATTCCAGACACCATGGTCATTGCGTTCATTTGGATAACGCGCCTTAAACCACCAGGAAAACTTATCATTAATAAATAAATTAAGTTCAAAATGTAGATGAGCTCGTTCAAGCGAAATTTTTTGACGAGTATTTGCCGTCGTACCCATAATCCCAATTATATCACCTGCCTTCACAGGGGTACCCTCCTTCAATGTATCACTGACTTTGCTTAAATGCGCATATAAAGAATAAATTTCAATACCATCAATCACATGACGGATAACAATATATCTTCCGTAGTTTGATAAAGATGGCTTGTTGTTTATATATACAACCACGCCGTCAGCAGTGGCATAAATGGGGTCAACAGGATGTCCCATCTTATCTCTTTGAACACATTTAATATCTATGCCTTCGTGCATCTGATATCCATCTGAACGAACACAGCCAAAGGTACCGCTTTCCCAATTCTTGCCGGGTGTTGGAACATAATATTTTTCTGGATTTCTCCAGTTAAAAATCTCGGTATTAGGCGTTGGCAAATAGAATGGTTGAGAAAAGCAAACATTAAAAAATAAGTTTGAAACGCACAAAACTAAAACAAGCCCGCAAGATTTAAGTTTTCCGTAAAAATAGTTTTTCATATCAGTAAATTATTTTTTCTTTTTAGGTTGAACTGCTTTGGCAACATTATTCAGACCGCGAACAATCCGTTCTGCCTCTTCACGAGTGGCATCCGGAGTAAAGACAAAGACGCCGTTCGAAATTCTTTGTGTAATCAAAGGTGCAGCAATCCACCTGGCGTCTCCAAATTGACAAAATATTGCAATATGTCTTCCCTTGTTTGAAGTTGTTAATTCGTCTAACAATATTGTTCCGGTTGAGTCAAATATGATTCTAATCGCATAAGTACCCATAAACTCAACAACATCTGCCCTTTCTACAAAACCTTCGTGTAATGAAGGTGCCCTATCAACCAGGATTATCATCGGTTTTGCCCTGTAAATGCTTGCTTGAACACAACGGTCTGAGCCGTCGGGATTCATCTCGCAATGGAAGCTAATTTTGGTTGCTTCTTTTCCTGAAGATTTTTTCTGTTTCGGTGGCGCATCATCCTTTTTTATAGTCTCTTTATTATGTGCACAACCAACCAGCAACATTACTGACATCAAAATTATGTTGAATCTTAAAATTTTTATGTTCATATTTTAACAGAATTATAAACATATAAAGTTTTATGAGCAAACAATACAACAAAATTATAAAACAAAGACGCCGAAAGGCTTACATAAAGCGGAAAAAGAAATTAGAAAAGTTAGCCGCAAAAACAAAGAAACAAAGCCAAGCAGAGCAAACCGCTCCACCTGCCGAGCAACCAAAAAGTGGAGCAACTGCTTAGTATAAAATATTAATTATAGAACGACACCGCCAGTTCTGGCGGTTTTTTATTTTAAAACCATCAGAACTAATTAAACGGGAACAATTTTGTAATAAGAAGTTATTAACAACCAAGATTAAATAAATATTCAAGTTGTGAATAACTTTTATGATGATAATTTTGTTTATGAATTATAGGGCAAATTTTCAATTTTAATTCACTTATAAAAATCAATCTTGTGGATAATTTGTGCATATCTTTTCATTTACGAAATGTGAAAAATGGTTAATGTTATATTAGTTCTTTGAAAGAACAGAGATATCAAACGGGTTGAAAAATATCTGTCAATGATATCTCGGGATAATCCTGGGTGACCGGGGAAAGGTTGTGCTGGGCTGGTCGGCATAACCCCTCTATCAGACAGGTTAATTACCAATCTGATAAAGGCATAATTCACCAGTCCCTCTGGCAATGATCGTACATTGCCACATTGCGATTGAGGGATTAGGCGGTTAGGGGTGATTAGAAACCATCCCGAGCCGAGTAAAGTAACGTCCACTGGTTTCGGGTGGAGGTGAATCGCAGTTATCCAGAGGGTTTACGGTTGCTACTGTGCACCAGCACGGTCAGACGTACTCAGAAAGCAGATATAAAAACCTGCAACAAAATCCCGTTGAATACGGGACAAAAAGAGCCATCTGACCGGGAAGGAATCTCGGTTCTGGCAAAACCGAAGGCACCTTCCACTGCCGGCGATTCTGAAAAGCAGAACCGCGGGCTTGCGAGAAAAAAGCAACCTGAGAGTTAAGAGGCGTGAGACCCGTCGCACCGGGCAAACGCACTGCCAAAAGCAGTGGCTGACCCGGCGCTAAGTGGTAGAGACGCGAATGTATCGCAAATGTGTCTTTACCTGGTCGGTAAGTAAGTGCCGCAAACACTTGCTGAAGCGGGCTAAGAAGCCTCACTCAATAATTCAGCAACCGCAAGGTGCTGGACAGCCCTGCTATGAGGCTGATGACTCCGCCAGCCACGGAGAATGGCGTCGGGAAGCCGACAGCCTGATGAGCGCCTAATGTCGGCAACGGGAAAGAGAGCGTGGCGAACTCCCAACCCCCAATTTGTCCCTGTCGGTTCGCAAGAGCCGGCAGGGACTTATTGTTTTAAGGAAAGCGATTTTACCACACTAATTGTCAAAACTAAGTGAAAAGATTCTCGCAGATGTCGCAGAGATATAAGAACGCAGATAAACGGAGAGATACTATATGTATCCTTGCCTGTGGTTTCCAATGTGGTGTCAGCATCCTTGCTGACAATTCTAATACTCGGGAGCAAGGATGCTCCCGCCACCCTTAGAGTAGCATAGGCATTCCTGCCTGTAGAGGCAAATAGAATCGTGAGATTTACAGGGATTTTTTATTTTTAACACGGATAGACAGGATGAACAGGATATTTTATAAGACACAAGGATAAACAAGATACAATTTTTTATCCTGTACATCCAATTTCTTTTCCTTATTTCAGAGGTGATTTTTAAAATGTGTTAAAAAACTCCTGAAAAATCAGGGGTCAGAACTTGATTTTTACTAATTATGAGATGATAATATTTCCGTTTCTTTTTCACACCCTACTTTTACAGTTTAAAAAAATCCTTAATTGCAACTCCGTTCATTCATCTATTTAATTGAATTAATTCCTCCTCTGCTTATATCTTTTAATAAATGGCAAGTATCTCAAAAGATATGTCTGATAGGAATATTCTAATTTCCATCGGATTGCTTGGCGCATCGGCATTAACCGTGCAATTAATTCTAATGAGAGAACTGCTTGCCACTTTTAACGGCAACGAATTATCAATCGCCATTATTCTTGGGAATTGGCTTTTCTTGAGCGGGATTGGTTCATATATAGGACGGCGTTTTTCATTTAAAACCGATATTTCAATTCCAGGAATTTTGCATTTTTTAATCGCACTAATACCAATAATCGAACTTATTACAATAAGGCTATTGAGAGACAAAATATTCACCAGAGGTTCTCTTATTGGAATAACAGAAATGGTCGTTTCAACTTTTATACTACTGCTCCCGTTCTGCGTTATATCAGGCTTTTTTCTTGTGTTAGCGTGTGAACTTGCTTCCGGACGATATTCATCAGGAAAAATTTATATTTCCGATAGTATAGGCAGCGTCATCGGCGGGATTTTTTTCAGTTTTCTCCTGCTCCAATTTTTTGACCATTTTAAAATCCTTGCTTTTGTCTCAATGCTTAATTTTCTTTTTTCAATAGTTCTATTCTATTATGGACGGTTTAAACTTTTGAGCATTATATCAGGGATAATTTTAATTATAACAGCCACAGTTACATTCAAATACGATGTTGACTTTTACCTTACCCAAAAACAATTTCCTGAACAAAAACTGCTATTCAGCGGCAATTCCCCACAGGGACGTATCGTCAGTACTGAATATCAAGGACAAATAAATTTTATTGAAAACGGAGTCCCGCTCAGTCCATCGCACAACTTGCAACAAGCAGAAGAAACAGTCCATTTTGCAATGGCTCAACGTCCACAAGCAAAAACAGTGTTGTTAATCGGTGGCGGTTATACAGGCACTGCGCAGGAAATCTTAAAATATAGTGTTAGTAGAGTTGATTATGTTGAAATTGATTCATTGATAATCAACCTTACAAAACAATTTTTAAAAGAAAAAATATCATCTCAAAAAATCAACATTATCAACACCGATGGACGAAAATATATAAGGGAAACGACTGAAAAATACGATGTAATAATCATTGACGTCCCCGATCCAACAACATCGCAAATTAATCGATTTTACACATTAGAATTTTTCAAAGAATGTCTTCGAGTTCTCAAACCAGACGGAGTTATCTCATTTGGGATAGCCCACTATGAAAATTATGTCAGCGAAGGCATTATCAAAATCTTAAGCACCACATCTCAAACATTAAGAGAATGTTTTAAAAATATTTTAATTGTTCCCGCAGGCAGAGTTTATTTTATAGCCTCTAATAATAATATGTCTTCCGAAATTGCCGATGAACTTGAACGGCTGCAGATTCAAACCCGATATGTTAGAAGAGGATATTTAAACTCCATAATGACACCTGACCGATTAGCAGACATAAAAGAAGCAACTTCACATCAATCTCACATTAACAAAGATTTCAATCCTGTCTTGTATTTTTACAACATCCAGCACTGGATGAGCCAGTTCAGGATTAAATTCGGTTTATTGCAGTTCATACTACTCGGAATAGTTGCAGTTTATATTTTAAAAATGCAATTAACTCAACTGACAATATTTGCCTCCGGTTTTACTGGCGCTGCTCTTGAAATTGTTTTGTTGTTTGCGTTCCAAATTATATATGGGTCTCTTTATCTCCAACTTTCTATAATAGTAACCTTATTTATGTGTGGACTAACTTTTGGGGGCCTCTATTCAAACCATTGGCTTAATAATAAATTCAACACAGACGCAAAAATTAATACCGCCATCAAAAGACTTTTCAATTTAACCATTCTATTAGCCCTGATTGGGGCACTGATTTATCCTGCGCTATGGATATTTTTGAAACTAATATCGGGCTATCCAATCATCTCTCAATGCGGGATTCCTGCAATTACATTTATTGTGGCGCTTATTGCCGGTTCTCAATTCCCTATTGCCTGCGCAGTTGCGTCGGAAAGAAAAATTGAAGGCGCCTCCAAAATTTACACCGCTGATTTTATCGGTTCATCAATTGGTTCAATGCTTGCCGGCACACTTTTAATTCCCGTTGCGGGGGTATTCTCCACCTGCGCAATTACATCGTTATTCAATATTCTATGCGCAACTCTTTTATACTTTAATTTAAAAAAAATTGGATAAACTTTTAAAACTTTATAATATTAACACGGATTAAGTTTGTCATAACTGTAAACATTAAATTTTTATGAACTGGATTGGACAACTGAAATATGATTCTAATGGGCTTATACCGGCAATAATCCAGGAAGAATCGACCGGTAAGGTGCTGATGATGGCGTATATGAATAAGGATTCTATTGAAATGACGGTTAAGACTGGAAAAACGCATTTCTGGAGCAGGTCGCGCAATAAATTCTGGATGAAAGGCGAATCAAGTGGACATGTTCAGTTAGTTAAAAATATTTCTTTTGACTGTGATGCCGATACTCTGCTCATTCAAGTTGAACAAGTCGGGGCTGCCTGCCACGAAGGTTATAAGACTTGCTTTTTTAGAACCGTCAACACAAATGACGGGACCATTGTGATTAATCAAGAGCGTCTTGTTGACCCTAATCAGGTGTATTGTAACAAGTAATTTGAACAAAGATTTTAAATAAAAATGTTTTATCCCGATAAAGAAAAATTTCTTGAATTGAGTAAAAAGGGTAACTTAATTCCCGTTGCCCTAAAATTACTTGCCGATTTTGAAACACCGCTTTCCGCATATACAAAGATTAGAGGCAAAAGCGAGGCTTTCCTTCTTGAGTCGGTTGAAGGTGGCGAACATATCGGAAGGTATTCCTTTGTGGGATGTAATCCTGCTAAGGTGATTTGTCAAATTGGAAATCAGGTCGAGGTAAAATCAAAAGACACAATAGAATCCATATATACAGTTACTCAATCTCCAAAAAACAAGAACGAGGTGCACGATGGATTAGAAGTAATCCAGAAAATAATGGAAAAACTTAAACCAGTATCACTTCCGGGTCTGCCAAGATTTAACGGTGGCGCTGTTGGATATATAGGCTATGAATTCATTCACGATATTGAACCGGTTGTCCCTCGCCCACTCAATGATGAATTAAAAACTCCGGTCATTTATTTTTTAATTGCCGGCGAACTGATTGTCTTTGATAGGGCAACTCAAACATTGACAATCCTTGTGAATGTATTCATCGACAATTACAGTTCACCTGAAAAGGCTTATGACGATGCAGTAGAAAAAATCAAACGGATTATGGCAGTCCTGCAAAAGCCTGTCCCCAACTCAATTGCGATTTTCTCAGACAAAATCCGTGATGTTTCAGCATCCTCAAATACGCCAAAAGAAAAATTTATTCAGAATGTCTTAAAGGCAAAACAATATATCATTTCTGGCGATATAATTCAGGTCGTAGGTTCGCAAAGGTTCAAGATTCCAATCAAAACAACCGCAATAGATGTTTACAGGGCTGCGCGGTCAATCAATCCATCGCCTTATATGTTTTTGCTTGAATTAGACGGTTTCTCACTTGTTGGCGCATCGCCAGAAACCCACGTTCGCTGTGAAGATGGTCTCGTCGAAATTCGTCCTATTGCCGGTACCCGTTCCAGAGGCAAAACAGAAGAGGAAGATTTAGCCCTTGAAAAAGAATTACTCGCCGACCCAAAGGAACGCGCCGAGCATGTAATGTTGGTCGACCTTGCAAGAAATGATATCGGCAGGGTTTGTGACTTTGGTTCCGTGAAGGTGCAAGACTTGATGATAATAGAAAAGTATAGCCACGTAATGCATATTGTCTCGGATGTTAAAGGGAAACTTTCTCCCGATAAATCCATTTACGATTTAATGCGGGCAACATTTCCAGCAGGAACATTGACTGGTGCACCAAAAATCCGCGCAATGCAAATTATCTCTGAATTAGAACAAACCTCTCGCGGTCCTTATGGTGGTTGCGTGGGATATTTCTCATTTAACGGAAACCTTGATTGTTGTATAACAATAAGAACGGCGCTAATTAAAGACGGTTTCGCTTATGTTCAGGCTGGCGGCGGGTGGGTAGCAGATTCAAATCCTGAAGCCGAATATATGGAAACGATTAATAAAAGCAAAGCAATGATTAAGGCTGTCGCATTGGCAGAAAATTTCCAAAATCAAACAAACAAATCCGAAACCTGACTTTATGGAACATAAATCTGACTGGTTCAAATCAATCAGAGAAGGACATTTAAAACATCCTAACGGATATATACGTGATTTAATTATGAAGAACCATACAATCGTTAGTATATTTTGGATAATCTGTATTTCGATTGGCTTAACCCATTTCGAAACTAAAGGTCAAGAAAACACTGGTCTACCCACAAGTTTTAAATGGAAAATCAGTCCGCCTCTTGTATTACCTGCAAAACGGACAAATGACCCGTGCTATTCAGTAAAGGATCCATCTATTGTCTTTTATAATGGTCGCTGGCATCTGTTCTGCACAATTCGCAGCCAAAAAAGGACACACCAGATTGAATATTTATCTTTTGATAAATGGGAAAACGCAAATAACGCCCCGAGACATATCTTGAATTTGACTGATGGATATTTTTGCGCCCCGCAGGTCTTTTATTTCACACCGCATAAAAAATGGTATTTGATATATCAAATAATTGAACCATCGCGTAAACCTTCGTTGCAACCTGCCTTTTCAACTACAACAGAAATTGACAAACCCGAATCGTGGTCAAAACCGACTTTGCTCTTCTCAACAGCGCCAAGAAATGTTAATCAATGGATAGATTTCTGGATAATCTGCGATAACAAAAAGGCGCATCTTTTTTTCACTTCAATGGATGGCAAAATGTGGCATTCTGAAACCGATATAGAAAAATTCCCTGATGGATGGAAAGAACCAACCGTCGTATTAAGAGGAGACATCTTTGAGGCAAGCCATACTTATAAGGTCAAAGGAGAAAATATTTATCTAACAATTGTTGAAGCCCAAAACGCTGGTCGTAGATATTATAAAGCTTATACAGCGACAAGGCTTGATGGAGAATGGAAACCGCTTGCCGATACACTGGAAAATTCGTTTG
>JAKPVM010000037.1 GCA_029572555.1 Verrucomicrobiota bacterium
GTTTACATAAATCTTCTGGACGATACCATCCCACGTCGCAGTTACATAAAACCATTGGTTTGCACCAGGCAACGCCGCCGCAATATCGCCGCCCCATGGTCTATATTCCCATCTTGCAGCGCCTCCGGTTGTTGACCATAACAAATAAGAATCACCTTTCCCAATAAAATTATGTTCGGCAGTAAAATTATTCGCCCAAACCCATGCTGATATTGTGATGTTAGTGTCCAGGTCAAGATCTCCAGCAGTGCCGTAAGAAGTAGGCACAAAAGATTGAGCAGTTCCTATCTTGCCTTGAACATCGGTAATACCGGATTCATTTGATAGTGTGTCAATGTTGTAATTGCTTCCAGCAGCATTTAAACAATATTTATTTGTCATATGCCAAACCCCTGCAAAACCATCACCCCATACCGAGTGGTCGGTTCTATAAGAAGGCTCAGTTACCCCCGATTTACCCCAGAACATAAATATTACCGCGTTGTTCGTAATTTCAGGAACACGCAACCAAACATAAGAACTCCCGGTTGTATCCCACTTTTCAACTTCATATTTCAACTCGGTCCCATTGAAATCGGTAAACCTAAGGTCGGCGTTGCCTGACTGGAACTGGTCATACGAAAATCCCTGTATCGCTGTGCTTAATACTACAAGGGCTGGAAAGTTTGTAAGCGTCCCGCCTAATGTATAGCCGCTAAAGTTAAAAGATGAAAAATATTGATATCCACTCCTCTCAAAATATGGCGCAGTAGTAAAACTACTTGACGAAGTTGCCCAAGTGCCACCGGCTGGATTTTCAGCATAAAACCTGTAATAATATGTAGTGCCGGGCTGCAGGTTAGATACCCTTGCTTCCACTGCGCCCGCGCTGCAAATTCCAAGATTATAAACCTTTTCCCATCCCGCAGGGTCGTCAGCGCCATCAGCAGTTCCAACATATACTTTGACTTGTGTAGCGCCATAGTTTGTAGAAACAAGGTTCCCGTTCAATCTCGCATAAACTGTCGTAATTGTCTTTGCATCGCCGTTCTCAATAACAGGCGGAGTCGCTACGGTAAAAGTTACCACTGAATCTGACCAATTCGTTACACCATCTTTTACTGCTTGAACCCTACAAAAATATTGTATCCCATCCCATAAATCGGATATTTCGGCAGAAAAAGGCCCTGCATTTAAAGTTCCAAGATTAGCGTAAAATCCCCAGAAACTCGCATCAGTACCACCATCATAATCTCCATAAAACACCGTGACATCAGCACCATTAACCGTTAAATAACCATTGATTTTTGCGCTATCCGTAGTAATGTCAGTAGCCGAACGCACATAGATAGCACGAGAACCATTTATCCCTGCAGCATAATTTGCGGAAACATCATCAGCACTTAAAACCCCTGAATGAACACGTAGCGCAGCAACATAACCCGAGTATTGTTTTGAAAATATGAAATTATTCTCATACGCGCTACCAAGAGCCATAAAATCCCCAGCCCATATATTTAAGCTTTTTGCCTCCGTTGCGTGTAACACGCCGTCAAGATAAAGCCGTTCTGTCGCTCCATCATAAGTAACGGCTATATGGTGCCACTGATTAGCGACAGGAACGCTTGCCCAACCCATATCGCCACCAGCAGTCCAGTGTGTTACAGCACCATAAGAGCCGCTGCTGCCATAATTAACTTGCGCAGCGCGAAGATTAGACCCTCTGCGCGCCCAGGTAAAGACGCATTCCTCATCGGCAACAAAAGGATTGTTTACCCATAATTCAATCGTATAATCATTATTTGCGCCAGTAACCTCAGAAGGCGCTGAAAGCACAGACTTCAAGCGGTCGCCACCATCAAACCCAATACAAGCCTGTCCTGTAAGATTGCTGATGCCCGGTATGGTATCATCCGTCCCGAAGGCGATGAAGTCGCCGCCTTGAGCGCCGTAGTTTTGCCAGGCAATCACCCTGCCATCTTGATTTGTTATTACTCCTCTTGAGGCGTGAAGGTCAATTAGCAATGTGCCACCAACCTTGACTTGTGCGTCTGAAGAGAACACAGCTGCCGCAAAAATTGCCGCTGTTACAGCGATAAATTGAATGGGCTTTTTCATAATTAATTAATCTTTTAAATTATTTTAATATTTTGTCAACATTTTTTTGTTTTTTTTACTAACAATAAAAAACGAGTTTTTCTAAATGTTAAATTTGATGCTAAATAATACTGGTGTGAACAAATTAGTTTAATTGTAAAGGAATATTAAATTTATAGGATATTTTTATTTGTCAAGATAAATAGGATTTAAATCCTATTCTGCTATTTAACTATTAGCGTATCTTTGTTAATTCTTAGAATTTGAGCTATAAACATGGTTATTACCTCAAAAAAACGAATAAATGAGTTAAATTATTTTTGTGGATTTTTTAACAAAACAGCATATTATTTTTTTACAGGCTTATGACAAAGACAAACTACTTAAACCTTAAAAAGATTGTCTGGTTTATTATTATTCCAGTTTTAATGATAACCGTGGTTGCTCAAACTGAGGTTAGTTTCCAGCCACTTTTGTTATCAACAAATCGCAATTTAATCCTTTCTTTAAATGCGCCATCTGGAAAGGTGCATAGATTACAGACGACCGAAGACCTTTTAAATTGGCTTAATCTTGTTACATTTGAAGCAAGCCCCGGCATTTGCAGATACACCGATACAGCAGTGTCATTATTCCCTCGCAGGTTTTATCGGGCAGTTCAAATGGCGGGCACAAATTATATTTCGGGAGACCATATTCAGACAGATAATGGCGAAGTGATTATTAAACCGATTAATCACGCTACATTTGTGATGCAATGGGGAACAAACACAATCTATTTTGATCCAACGGGCGCAGCGTCAAGATATGCCGCTCTTCCTAAGTCAACATTGCTATTTTTAACACACGCTCATTCTGACCATTATTCAGCCTCTACAATTACAAACGTTATTACTCCGGCAACAAAAATTATTACACCAAAAATCGTGTGGAACCAACTCCCCGCTTATTTATCACCGTATGCAATTTTAATGACAAATGGTATGACGACAAATATTAACGGAATCAAAATTGAAGCACTGCCAATGTATAACACAACATCATCGTCCCACCAAAAAGGCGATGGTAATGGATATATTCTGACAATCGGAAACAAACGATTTTATATAAGCGGTGATACAGAAGACATACCGGAAATGCGGGCGCTAAAAAATATTGACGTTGCCTTTATCGCTATGAACAAACCCTATACTATGAACGTCCAGCAAGCTGCAAGCGCTATCCTTGAATTTAAGCCTAAAATCGTCTATCCATATCATTATTCACCGAGCAATCCCCCAACAGATTTGAACGCATTTAGCAAAGCCGTCGCAAACGAGGTCGAAGTAAGATTACGGAAATGGTATTGAGTAAATCAATTTGCAGATTATTACGCTATTCTATAAACCGCTATTTACACATCGAAAAATAACATTAAAATCTTTTATTAACCAATCTCAGCAAGATATCGTTCAGTTTCAATAGCAGCAGCGCAACCCATACCAGCAGCGGTAATTGCCTGACGATATTTATGATCGACACAATCACCAGCAGCAAAAATCCCTTCTATATTTGTTGATGCGCCGTTTCTGGTTATAATATAGCCATTTTCATCCATCTCAATTACGCCCTTAAATAAAGTAGTGTTTGGAATGTGCCCAATTGCAATAAAAACACCTGCGCAATCAATTGTCTTTTCTTCATTAGTTTTTACATTTTTGATTCGGACACCAGTAACTTTACCTTTATTGACGTCCAGAATATCTACAACAATTGAATCCCAAACAGGGATTATACGTGGAGAAGACAAAACCCTATGAGCCATAATCTTCGATGCGCGGAGTGCATTTCGTCTATGGATAATATAAACTATTGAAGCAAACCGGGTCAGGTATAAAGCCTCTTCGCAAGCAGAGTCGCCACCACCGACAACAACGACAGGTTGGTTTCTAAACATTGGCAGGGCGCCATCGCAAGTTGCACAATAAGTGACCCCTTTTTTCTCAAGCGCTGCCTCGCTATTCAACCCAAGATGTCTATGGCTTGCGCCAGTGGCTATTATAAGGGAAGCAGTTTTTATTTCTTCGCCATCTGCTAAAACCGCGAACGGACGATTGCTTAAATCTACTTTTTCAACGGTGCTAAATTTAATTCTTGCGCCAAACCGTTCAGCCTGTTGTTGTATACGTGAAACAAGTTCATAACCATCAATACCTTCAGGAAATCCCGGATAATTTTCTACCAAGCTTGTTGTGGTAAGTAATCCCCCCGGCATCGTGCCTGTGAGAACAAGGGGGTTCAAATTTGCTCTTGCAGTATATAATGCAGCCGTCAAACCTGCGCATCCACTTCCAATAATTACTACCTTTTCCATAGCGCTCAATTTATCACACAATACTGAGCATACAAGTATGAGGTTAATAATTTTTAAAAATGGAATACCTATCTGCTATGTTTTAGGAGCCAATCATAAATTTCGTTATTGTTATAAGTTTCAGTCCAGGCATCGTGCTGGGCTTCGGGATAAATGGTTAGTTTGACTTCCTGACATCCAGCCATCTTAAAGGCTTTGACCATTTTTTCAGATTCTGCTAATGGGACAACCGGGTCTTTTGCGCCGTGAAAAGTCCATACGCCGAGAGTTTTAATTGCTTCTTTCTTTGATTGTAATAACATTGATAGTTCAATCGTATTTCCGCCACCGCATATTGGAATAATAGCAGCAAAACGTTCCGGGTATTTTGATGCCGTTACCCATGTCCCATAACCACCCATACTCAAACCGGTCAGATATATTCTATTAGTATCGACCCTATAATTTTTAATGATGTGGTCAAGGAGCGCAATAACAGCGTCTGGGTCCCAGTGTTCATTTGATGGACATTGCGGAGAGACAATAATAAATGGGAATTTTTTACCGTTTTTCACTAATTTTGGTGGACCGTGAGACTCAACGGCGCTTAAGTTTGTTCCACGTTCACCAGCACCGTGCAGAAAAATCATCAATGGAAATTTGTTATCGCCTTTGGAATAATCCTCAGGCAGATAAAGTAAATACCCAAGTTGAACTTTCTTTTCTATGGTACCACTGAATTGCAATCTTTGGTTCATTTGATTATTTTGTCCGTAAGACATTATTGTTGCTAATGTCACCAATGAGATTAATATTTCTGTTTTCATATTACTGTTTGTTACATAATTACATTAATTTAAATTTTGGCAAGTCTTGAGAATCAATAATTCCGACAGGTTCGCGTTTTGAATTAATTACGATTAAGTCGTCGATATTTTTTTCATTAAAGATTTTTACTGCTTCTGCTGCGAGGGCGTCATCTTTAACAAATATTGGATTAGGTGTCATAACTTCATTGAGTTTTTTGGACAATACCGATTCATCAATGGCAATTCGACGTCTAAAGTCGCCATCTGTAAAAACGCCGACGAGTTTGCCTTTAGAATTTACCACGCTAACGCAGCCGGATTTAGCTTGGGTCATTATCAACAAGCCTTCTTTAACGGTTAAATCCCCGGAGGCGACGGGATTTCTATCGCTTGAACGCATAATATCGGCTGTTTTTAGGAGCAGAGTTTTACCTATAACTCCTGCTGGATGGAAGCGCGCATAATCTTCTTTTTTTAGTCCCCTTGCTTTTAATAATCCTATAGCCAGCGCGTCTCCGAGCGAGAGCATTGCCGTAGTGCTTGAAGTGGGAACAAGGTTGAATGGACAGGCTTCACGCGGGACGCGGACGTTTAAAATTATATCGCTATATTTTGCGAGTGTGGATTTAGAGGACGCAGTCATAGAAACGATTTTTACTTTGAACCGTTTCAGGACTGGCAAAAGGGATTTAATCTCTTCTGTTTCACCGGAGTAACTTAATATCAGGATGACATCCCCGTCGTTTACTATTCCGATATCTCCGTGCAGGGCGTCGACTGTATCTAAAACAATACTTGTTGCGCCTGTGCTGGTCAACGTTGCGGCAATCTTTCTGCCTATTAAGCCGGACTTCCCGATGCCGGTTATGATGATTTTTCCTTTATTTTTTATACAATCCAGGAACAGTTCAATTGTCTGGTCAAACGAATTGTCTACCCTGTCTCTCAAATATATTAGAGCCGCAATCTCAATGTCAAAGACTTCGCGAGCAATTAATAAATGTTTCATAATAAATAGGAAGTTATTCAGAATTTGGATATGAACCGAGTATTTTTACAAAGTTGCAATGTTTCTGGAGCGTTTCCACTGCTTTTGCTACCTTTGGGTCTTTTATATGTCCATCGCAATCAACAAAGAAATAATATTCCCATGCCTTTCGTTTGCTGGGACGAGATTCAATTTTTGTCATATTGATTTTGTATTTTCTAAATGCTGCCAGAGATTCATAAAGAGCGCCGACGCGGTCCTGGATGCTGAATAGCAGGCTTGTCCTATCGTTGCCAGTTGGTTCTGGGCATTGTCTTCCAAGCACAAAGAACCTTGTGGCGTTTCCGACGTTGTCCTGGATATCAATTGCGAGGATATTGAGTTTATATTTTTCGGCGGCAAGTGTGCTTGCAATAGCCGCAGCATAAGGTTCCGAAGAACAAAGTTCAGCTGCGCGTGTGGTAGATGAGGTATCAACAATTTCAACTTGTGGTAAGTTGTTTTGTATCCACATACGGCATTGTCCTAAAGCCTGTGGATGGGTGTAAAGTCGTTTAATTTGATTTCGCCTGCATTTGGCAACAAGACAGTGCTGAATCGGTAAAACGATTTGAGAAACAATTTTCAAATCGCTATCAATAAACATATCCAGAGTGTGTGTTACAACCCCTTCGGTTGAATTTTCCACTGGCACAACGCCATAATCTGCCCTGCCGCGGCTTACATCATTGAAGACATCTGTAATGGTTTTTCTTGCAACATATTGCAGGCTCATTCCGAATCGTCTTATGGCGGCTTGATGAGTAAATGTTGCCTCAGGTCCTAGATAAGCAATAGTAAGGGTTTTTTCTAAGGCAAGGGCACTTGACATAATCTCCCGATAAATCGCTTTTAGCGACTCATTTGTAAGTGGACCCGGATTGAGTTTACAGATACGATTCAGGATATGTCGTTCTCTGTGTGGCGCGTAAATTTCTTCGCCAGACTTGAGTTTAATCGCTCCAATTTCCACAACGTGGCGTGTGCGTTCATTGAGCAACTGAACAATCTGTTCATCAATTTTATCAATTGCTTTTCTATGGTCTATAAGGCTCATTGGTTTGTTTCCGATGGTTGTTCGGGAGTATGATTATTTGTATCAGTATTTGCTGTGCTATCTCGAGGAGACGCTTCTATTTTATTACTTTGAGTATTGTTTTTCTCGGTTTCTTGTTCTTTTACGGTCTCTTTATTATCTGCATTAGTAGCGGGATTAGCCACTGTCAAAAGGGATTCGGGTTTTTGAACTTGTATCCTTCTTAATTCATCTGCGGCTGGCAAATCGTCAAGACTTTTCAGACCAAAATATTCAAGGAAAACTTGAGTTGTAGAATATAACGTCGGTCTACCGGGGACATCAGCCTTGCCGATTTGTTCAATCAAGCCACGTTCAAGCAATGTTTGAATAACGCCATCGACTGATACACCCCGTATTTGCTCAACTTCTGCGCGAGTTACCGGCTGGCGATAAGCAATTATGGCAATGGTTTCGAGGGCAGGTTGCGAAAGACGGGGCGGTCTTTGCCGTTGTCCATACAGTGTCCTCAACCATGGTGAAAATTCTGGGCGGCTTGCAAATTGCCATGCCCCAGCAACGCAGATAAGACGGAACGGATAACCCGCGCCATTTATCTCCTGTTTAATCTGTTCAATCGCATCTGTAACGTTTTCAATTGGAACTCGGTTAAAAGCCTTTGCCTCGGGGTCTTCGGAATTTTTTGCAGTTTCAATAATCACATTCCGAATTTCCTCAATGCTCAAAGCCCTTTGTGCATTGAACAAAATCGCTTCTATTATTTCTTTAAGATCCATATCTTATTGGCGACCTGGAATAATATACCAGGTCTGATTGAATATTTGTAAAATGAATTAAAAAATAATAAAAGAAAATATTATGCCCTATTTAATTTTAGATATGGCAATAAAAGTATTTTGTCAATAACCGCATAAAACCTTAATGATTGCAAAAAGTTAAATTTATCATTTACTATTAAACAATCATAACTAATGGATTACAAAGTTAAATTTGAAGTATTTGAAGGGCCTCTTGACCTATTGCTTTATTTGATTAAAAAAGAGGAGGTCGATATTTATGAGGTCAATCTGACTAAACTTGCCACGCAATTTTTAGAGTATCTTGATTTAATGAGGATGCTTGACCTTGATATTGCCGGTGAGTTCTTGGTTATGGCTGCAACCCTGATGTATATAAAAAGCAGAGATCTTTTGCCTAAAGACCAGCAAGTTAAACCCGAAGGAGAAGATGGTGAAGACGACCCGCGCTGGGAACTTATTAAACAATTAATTCAATATAAGAAATTTAAAGACGCAGCCGCTAACCTTCAAAAGTTTGAAATAGAACAAGAAAATATTTACCCCCGGCTCGGGATCCGAGCCGAGATTGAAGCACCCTCCATATCCCGCCAACAGGAGGCTTCAATCTTTGACCTTTTAGCTGCATTAAATAGAATTATTAAAAATTTAGCCGAAAAGTCTGAATTATTGGAAATTACAGATGAAAAATGGACTGTTGGCGACAAGATAGAACAAATTCTCAATATCCTGGCTGAAAAGGATACAATAACATTTTCTTCATTGTTTGAAAGTTCAGCATCCCGGACAGAAATAGTCACGACATTTTTAGCCCTTCTTGAATTGATACGATTAAGACAAATTTCGGCTTATCAGCCGGAGGAATTTGGAGAAATTGAAATATCAAGGGCTATAATTGTGGATACAGTGCAGCAAAATCCTCAAAGTGATAATACGAATCCACGGGGTAATGAACAAAACCAGGTTCGCGAAAGTTCCTCAACACCGCCCGAATCATCAGACAAAACAGATTCTGTTCAATTAACGCAAGGTGAAAATAATCTGACTAATAGTGATGGTGGCAAACCAACTGAATCATCGGTTTAATGCCATTTTTATTTCTTTTCTTTAAAGACGAGGGATATAGAATTTACACAATACCGTTTTCCTGTGGGTGGTGGTCCATCGTTAAAAACGTGTCCGAGATGCGCATCGCATCGTGCGCATAGGATTTCAGTCCTTACCATTCCATAACTCAAATCGGGGTGTGTTTTAATGTTTTCTTCTGCAATCGGTTTAAAAAAACTTGGCCAGCCGGTACCGGAATCAAATTTTGCATTGGAAGAAAAAAGCGGGAGTTGACAGCAAACACAGCAATAAATACCCGTTTTTTTATTGTCGTAAAAAACGCCGCAAAATGGCTGTTCAGTCCCCTTTCCCCTTGCTATTTTATATTGTTCAGGGGTAAGGAGTTTTTGCCATTCTTCATCCGTCTTTGAGACTTTTTCTACCTTGATAGGTTCGCCCAATTTATCATTTGCATCCAATAGTTTTACAACAACGACGTTAGATTTATCGCCATCTTTTTCAGACTTATATATTTTGTCTGCTGCCATAACGGTTAGGAATATAGAAAATAAGGCTAACAATAAATAGCAACGGTTATTCCTCATACTGTCAAGCCCCTATTTGCCGCTTTATAGCATCGCAAATAAGATTAGCCCATTTCTGCAAGACTTCTATACTATCACCTTCAAGCAGCAATCTTGCCTTAGGTTCGGTGCCTGAATACCGCAAAAGGATTCTACCGCCCGATGGAGTAATTTCAGCCTCAGCCTGTCTAACTAACTCTATAACACCATCAAGTTCTTCAAAAGGCGTCTTTTTTACGACTTTGACATTAGTAACGATTTGTGGAAACCGTTTCCAACACTTCTTTAATTCTGAAAGCGGTTTATCTTTGCTTTTCATTATGGCAAGTAACTGCAAAGCAGCAACAAGGCCGTCGCCTGTGGTAACGTGGTCTCTGAAGATGATATGTCCACTCTGTTCACCACCGAGGTTGTAATTGTTTGCGAGCATTGAATCTATTACATATTTGTCTCCTACTTGCGTTCTTATAACTTTTCCACCTACGGATTCAATAACTTTATCAAGCCCTGCATTACTCATAACTGTGGCTATAACTGTTTTATCGCGCAAGGTTGCTTTTTGTAGCATATCAAGGGCTGCGATTGCCATTATGTCATCGCCATCAATGAGTTCGCCGTTTTCATCACACATCAAGACGCGGTCTGCATCTCCATCATGGGCAAGTCCAAGATGGGCTTTGTGTTCAACTACCTTTTTACAAAGGAGTTCCGGATACATTGAACCGCACCCCTTATTTATATTTGTCCCATCGGGTTGGTTGCCATAGACAATAACTTCGGCGCCGAGTTCTCTCAATGCACAAGGAGTAGATTTATAAGCGGATCCGTTTGCGCAATCCACAACTATTTTTATTCCGTCGAGTGTTAATCCTCGCGGAACCGAAGATTTGGCGTATTCAATATACCTGCCTAACGCATCATCAATCCTTACTGCCTTGCCGATTTCTATGGCTGTAGGTCTAATATTGTCTATTTTGCCGCTGAAAACGAGGTCTTCAATTTCCATTTCAATGTTGTCATCGAGTTTGTAGCCGTCTGCTGCGAAAAATTTAATTCCGTTGTCGGCATAAGGATTATGAGAGGCTGTGATTACAATACCGGCATCTGCACGAAGGCTTCGGGTAATATAGGCAACACCGGGGGTCGGAAGTGGCCCGATTAAAAGGACATCCACACCCATAGAAAGGATCCCGGAAGTAATAGCATTTTCAAGCATATACCCACTAAGTCTTGTATCTTTGCCGACAACAATCTTATGCCTTCCGTGACCACGGGCTTCTTTCTGAAGCTTTTTGAAAATATGAGCGGCAGCGCGTCCAAGTTTGAGGGCAGTTTCTGCGGTAACCGGTTCAATGTTTGCAATCCCTCTTACACCATCAGTTCCGAATATTTTCTTTTGACAATTCTGCATATTTACCTTTTTAATCAATTTTTTCGATTGTTACATATCTTGGTTCTACATTTAAAACTGTAACGCCTTCAGGTGGAGTTACAATTACCTTTTTTTTAAGTTTTTCAGCTTCAAGAATATCTGTAAGATTAACATAAACTTCAATGTCTTTTTCAGTCAAAGTATTTAAGATATCTGGCATACCTCGTACGGTAACATCCACTTCGCTCGGAGTTATCTTATAGCTTCGCGGGTCGGTGGCGGTTTTCATAATCATGATCGGGTGATTAACAAATGTGCGGGCTTGAGGCATAAAAGATTTACTAAATCGCACATCATGTTGAATAGAATAAATAGTGAACCAGATTAGAACTGCCAGAACAAACGCCCCGAGCTTTTGCCAGAAATTTCTTGTTATTATATCCGGGAAAATCATATTAACAATTTTTCACTCCGTTTTATCGCTACTCCAAGGAGACTATTAATTTTAATTCTCAACCAGCGAATAACTGAGTTCGTTTTGTTCGGTTTTACAAAATTAGAGGTTAAATAGTCTCGTAATTGTTCAATGGTAACGTTTCTTGTTAATTCGCCTTTAAATGCATAAGAGATTTGTCCTGTCTCCTCAGAGACTATGATAACAACAGCATCAGTTTCTTCACTCAAGCCGATTGCCGCGCGATGACGTGTGCCGAGCGCTTTGCTTAAATCTCCACGTCGTGTTAATGGCAAGATGCACGCAGCATACATTATCCTATCACCTTTTATTATCACTGCCCCGTCGTGTAGCAAATTATTAGGAAAGAAAATCGATTCCAACATTTCCGTAGTAATTTCACAGTCAACAATAACTGGATCTTGAACGTATTCGTAAAGCGAATGCGTATTTTCTATTGCAATTAACGCACCGATTCGGCTTGCTGACATATTTTCTACAGCTTTGATAATTTCCTCGATACTTTGCCGCTGTTCGTGGGTGTTTGCAATCATTGGGATGCTCCCAATCTCAGCAAGAAGCCTACGCAATTCAGGTTGTAAAATGACCACAATTGCAAAGGCAGATATTGCAAAAAAAGCTTGAAGCAACCATGCCAACACTTGAAATTCAAACAGAGTAGTGAAAATTGTTAGGATAAGCAAAATAACAAAACCAATAACAATCGGCAACCCACGGGTTCTGCGTAAGAACCCGATGAGATAATAAATCACGACAGTCAGAATTATTATCTCTATAACTGGTCTCCAGATTATTTTAATTATCTCTATCATCAAGATTTAACATCGCAACTTACTATTGACTCAACCATTTTAATTGTGTGCATTGTTTCTGTTACATCATGTGCCCGGATAATATTAACGCCGTTTAAAACAGCCCATGCAGCACAGGCAAGGCTGCCAGCAAGTCTTGATTCAACATTAACATTTAATATTTTACCAATAAATGTTTTTCTTGAAACCCCAATCATAATTGGGCGTCCCCACTGTTTAAATTGAATCAAATATTTTAATATTTGTAAATTATGTTCAACGGTTTTACCGAAACCAATTCCGGGGTCAAGGACTATTTGTTCTTCATTCACTCCTAATGATTTTAACCGTTTTATTCTATCCTTAAAAAACTCGTTAATTTCTTTCACAAGATCTGTATAAACAGGATTTAATTGCATTGTTTGTGGCGTTCCTTGCATGTGGTTAACAATATAGCCGACACCGGTTTCGGAAACTACTTCCCACATTGATGAATCTTCTCTATTTGCGGCAACGTCATTTATGATGCTTGCCCCTGCTGCAACAGCTTCGCCTGCCACTGCTGGTTTGATTGTATCAATCGAAATCGGGACATTAATCTTTCCAGTAAGTTTTTCAATTGCCGGCAGCACCCTTCCCAATTCAGTTTTTTCATCAACAGGTTGAGCGCCTGGAAAAGTGCTTTCGCCACCGATATCGATTATATCAGCGCCTTGTTCAACCATTTCAAAGGCATGTTCAACCGCCTGCTCGGTTGAAGGAAATCGCCCCCCGACATAAAAAGAATCAGGCGTAATATTTATTACCCCCATAACCATAGCTGGTCGTGGAAACTCAAATTTGAATTTTCTGGCTCTGAATAAAATATTTTCTTCCACAGCGAAATTATAACATTACACTTACTTTTTTATAAAAAAAATCTATATTTTATTCAAGACACAAATAAAATTTTACTTTCCGTTAGATGGGATAAAATAATTTTAATTCGAATGAATATGCAGAAACACTAAAAATTGACTTTTTGAGATGAAATCATAAATTCATTAGGCTTCTACATAAATGATTGAATTAGAACATCTAAACAAAGAACAGCGCGAAGCCGTATTAACGGTGAACGGACCTGTTTTGATTCTTGCCGGGGCAGGAACCGGTAAGACACGTGTCATCACTTATAGAATAACACATCTGTTAGCCAATGGGGTTAATGCCTCAAACATCCTTGCCGTTACATTTACCAATAAAGCCGCACGTGAAATGCTTGAAAGGGTTGCAAAATCCGTTCCAAAAATACGAGACAAAGAGAAAAATTCGCGCCCATTAATTTGCACATTTCATTCGCTTGGCTCAAGAATTTTAAGGCACAATATCGAAAAATTAGGATACAAGCATAACTTTGTCATTTATGATGAATCTGAACAACTTACGGTTGTAAAAAAAATACTCAGTGAAATTGTGACGCGGGATTCAAAACCAGACCCTAAACTTATTGTCTCCATCATAAGCCGTATAAAAAATCTTGGCAATAATGGACGACACTACGACGACCCGACTTCAAATCTTGTAGCAGAAAGATTAATTAAGAAATACGAATCCGCATTGCGAGCCTGTAACGCTGTGGATTACGATGACCTTTTATTGCTGCCACTAAAATTATTTAAAGAATATCCTGATACACTTGAACATTACCGAAATAAATTCAAATTCATAATGGTAGATGAGTATCAAGACACCAATAGTGTTCAGTTTGAATTGATGAGACTTCTTGCGGAAAAACACCGTAATCTATGCGTTGTGGGTGATGACGACCAGAGTATATACGGATGGCGAGGCGCTGAAATTTCAAACATCCTCAAATTTGAAGAGTTCTTCCCGGATGCAAAAATCGTAAAGCTAGAACAAAATTATCGTTCAACCAATACAATCCTTGAAGCGTCAAACAAGTTGATAAGCCATAATCCTAAACGGCATTCAAAAAAACTCTGGTCTTCAAAAGGCAGTGGAGAAAAAATTAAGGTTCGTTGCTTTGAAAATGAAGAAGTTGAAGCAAACGGCATTGCTGACTGGCTAACCTATTTAAATAAAATTATGCAGATCCCTCTTGACCACTGCGCCGTTCTATTTAGAACAAATCAACAATCCCGACCAATTGAAACTGCCCTGCGCAAAGAAGGAATTTCATACCACCTCGTCGGTGGTCAAAGTTTTTTTGACCGCAGAGAAATTCGCGATGTAGTGGCATTTTTAAAAACATTTGTAAATCCCGATGACGATGTAAGTTTGCTCAGAATTGCCAATGTTCCTCCACGAGGCTTAAGTGATTCAATAATGGAGAAGCTTTTACATATCAGCCAGAATCTAAACTGTTCGGTATTTTCTGCAATGATGAATTCTCAGGCGTTAAAAGAACTTCCAGAACGAGCCATTGCAGCGGTTGTAGATTTTATTTTGCTGATTAATAACACCAGAAAACAACTGAAAAACAAGGCTTCAAAAAATAATGAATTAGAAGAATTATTGATAAATTATTTTGACCAAATCGGATATTTCCAGGAATTGAAACGTTACGATAAAAACCCGGAAGCCGCTGAAAACCGCCTTCAGAACATCAGGGATTTTCTTAATGGGATAGATAATAAAGATGGTGCAACAATGATTGATAAACTTGAAAATGTTCTTGATGAAATATCGCTTGAAACCGACCGCGAAGATGACATAGAAAAAAAGAAAAACGCAGTTACACTTATCACAATGCATAGTTGCAAAGGGCTTGAGTTCCCGCACGTCTTTATAGCCGGCGTTGAGGACAATCTTATTCCTCATTCGCGTTCGTGTTTAGAAGATAGAATTGATGAAGAACGACGGCTTCTTTACGTGGCGATGACGCGCGCTATGCAAAGCCTGACAATTAGTTTCTGCACCAGCCGCAAGTCTCACGGCAACTATAAACCTTGTCATCCATCACGGTTTCTGCGGGAATTACCACAAAATTTGATTGAAAACGAAGCCGATGCTGAAAAGGAACTAACGATTGATAAAGGAAAAATCCTCTTTCAAAGATTTAAAGAATTACTGGATAGTGAATCTTCCTCAACGGATTAGCCTAAAATTCACATAAATAATTTGATTATTTCAGTAATTGTGGATTAAATTAATATAGATATTTTAATGCCGGTGTTTCAGATATGAAGAAAAAAATCTTAATTATTGATGACGAGGTTCCCTTCACACGAATGTTGAAGATGAATCTTGAGAAAACCGGCAATTATGAGGTTTGTGAAGAAAACATCTCCGAAGATGCCGTCAAAACTGCAAAGGCTTTTAGACCAGATTTAATCTTCTTGGACGTCATTATGCCAAGAATGTTTGGTGGCAATATAGCCGCAAAAATAAAAGCAGAGCCTGAATTAGAAAGAGTTCCTATTGTTTTTCTAACTGCCTATGTAAAACGCCATTTAGTAGAGGAACACGAGGGCTACATAAGCGGGTATCCATTCTTAGCAAAACCAGCAACCTTAGAAGAAATAATTGACGCAATTGAAAAAATTACATCTGATAATCCACCCAATCCTTAAAAATTGACACACCGCTGTAATTTTAAAACCATAGGTCTGATTTAAGACATTTAGTTAATTTTGATATTTATAATAAATTTTTACTTGAAAGCCGTTAGAAAATTCATATAAATATTCACTGCCGCGCTTTTAAGTGGTAGGATACCCAAGCGGTCAACGGGGGCAGACTGTAAATCTGCTGGCTGACGCCTTCGCTGGTTCGAATCCAGCTCCTACCACCATTACATTGTTATTTTTTCGCTATTGAATAAATTACAAACCTCAATTCTACCTGGCCGGTATAAGCGCTTTTAAAATTGGTTCTACCCATTTGTCCGCTTTCATATCCCATAGTATAAAATCGCTATCAAACTGCCAGTATGCCCAACTCCATCCAAAAGATTCGGCTGTCCTTGCAACGAACCCGATATACTGAATTCGTGATTCCATCGGCGCTTTATCGTAAGCGCCAAACTCGCCAAGAAAAATGGGACGATTATGAGCCTTTGCCCACTCTGAAACTTTGATAAAATCGTCTCGCACCGCCTTCATATCCGCTTCACTACCCCAGTTTACACCGAGTTTATCTTTATACCCAGCCCATGCAGCCCCCTGATGTGTGAAAGCCATTGGCTTATAATAATGAACTGTTACAATTAAATGCCGGTCATTTTCAGGTAATTCAAGTTCCTTTAAATGGTCAACAGAATTCCAAAATGCCGGTCCAATTATCACAGTCCGTTGCGGATTAGTGGTGCGAATTATATCAAGGGCTTCCTTAAAATATTTATTCCATAAAGATGGCGTCAATTCCTTGTTCGGCTCGTTCAAAATCTCAAAAACCACGCTGTTAGGCGCGTCCTTATATTTATTGGAAATTTGTTTCCAAAATGAGATAAACCGTTCTTTATTTCCTTCAACGTTTTGTCCCATAGAATTATACTCGTGCAGGTCTAAAATTACTTGAAGTCCACTTGCAAGCGAGTTTGAAACAGCCCAATCTAAAGTCTCAAGCCAATTCTGGCTCAACGCATAAGCGTTTGCGCTATCCATATAACGAAACGGATGCAGGTTGATTCTAACAGATTGAAAACCAGCCTCTTTAAGAAGTTTGAAATGTTTTTCTTTAAATCTTGACTGTTCTCGCGAACGCCATATCGGGTCATACCCGATAATATTCACTCCCCTTCCAAGCCTGCGGTTCTGTTCAAAAGCGTCAATAGGTTGAAACTGACAAAACGCTGTTGAACCAACTACCAAAGTCATTAAAGTAAGTAATAATTTCACAGCCATCCCACAACAAAAATAAAAAGTGCTGGCTTTATTTTTTATTTGAATCATTAGCATAGATATTACATTAGCATACAATAAATACCATAATTCTGACAATTAAAATTGCGAAAAATATTTTGTCCGAAAATACCAATCAGTCGAAGGCTGACATTTTGAAACTCCATAAGGAGTGGCAGGATTATAGCACAGACATCAACACAGAGGAAAACCCCGTTAGGGGTGTCAGAGCGATAATTGAGAACTCCAATAATGGCTCTGACACCGCTTTCAGCGGTTTTTGATGTTTTTGTATTCCGTTTTGCTATAATAATGTCACCCGCTTTCGCAGGTTTTGAAATGGGTCTATCCTTGCCTGTGGAGGGGAAAAGGAAGGACGCTGATGACGCAGATGAACAGGATTTAACACAGATTTTTATTTAACAGGGATAGATAAAATATTTTATAGGGCATCTGAATTATTAGCATAGATAATGAAATAAAATAGGTTATCCATAACATCAACAAGCTGGCATTTTAAAACTCCGAAGGAGTGGTAGGATTATAGCATAGACATTAACACAGAGGAAAACCCCGTTAGGGGTGTCAGAGCGATAATTTAAATAATGGCTCTGTCACCGCTGTGGGCGGTTTATGATGTTTTTATATTTTGTTTGCTATCATAATGTCACCTCTTGCGAGGTTCTTTTGTGATGCCAGCATCCTTGCTGGCATTTTTTAACCATCGATAGATGGTGGCAGGATTATAGCATTGAAATTAACATAAGGTAAAACCACGGCAGTGGTGATAGAGCGATAATTAATCATCAAAATTCAATGACTCTGACACCTCCAGGTTAGCTTCGGTGTCATATCGTTTTTGCTATAATC
>JAKPVM010000052.1 GCA_029572555.1 Verrucomicrobiota bacterium
AAATAAAAAAACCTCTGTAAATCCTGTCTCAATTAATTTTGACTATTGTGGTGGGAGCAATCAATTGATTACGCATATAAAACAACGGCTGACAGAAACATTCCTGACAGCCGTTGCTATTTACCTGCTGATTTATTAAGATTACATCGCGAATATCTCCGCAAGGTCTTCTTTTGGCGATTTTGCAATTGGTTTTAGATTAAAGTTTTTCACAAGCACATTTAACACGTTCGGCGAAACAAAAGCCGGAAGTGAAGGCCCAAGCCGTATGTTTTTAATTCCTAAATATAACAATGTTAACAAAATAGCCACAGCCTTTTGTTCAAACCACGATAGCACAAGCGAAAGTGGCAAGTCGTTCACGCCGCATTTAAATGCGTCAGCCAAAGCCGTAGCGATTTTGATTGCTGAATAGGCGTCGTTGCACTGTCCAACATCAAGAAGTCTCGGCAAGCCGCCGGCTGTTGTGCCGAAATCAAGTTTGTTGAACCTATATTTTCCGCAAGCAAGCGTGAGAACAACGCAATCCTTCGGCAAAGATTGCGTAAGTTCCGTGTAATAATTCCTGCCGGGCTTTGCACCGTCGCAACCGCCAACTAAAAAGAACCGTTTAATATCGCCTTTTTGAACTGCTTCGATTATTTTGTCTGCTATGCTCAACACCGCATTATGACCAAACCCAGTCATAATATATTTTTCTGCGCCGTCTTCGGGGAAACCGGGTTCAGCAAGGGCTGCTTTAATGACTGGCGTAAAGTCGCGATTTGATATATGAGTAATACCTGGCCAGGCAACAAGACCAGAGGTAAATATCCTATGTCTATATGAAGGTTGCGGTTGCTGGATGCAATTTGTCGTCATCAAGATTGCGCCGGGGAATTTTGCGAACTCATCTTTCTGGTTCTGCCAGGCACCGCCGTAGTTGCCGACAAGGTGTTTATACGCCTTTAACTTTGGGTATCCATGCGCGGGTAACATTTCACTATGCGTGTAAATATTAATTCCTTTGCCTTCGGTCTGCTTGAGGAGTTCTTCAAGGTCTTTCAAATCGTGTCCTGAAACAACGATAGCCTTGCCTTTGACAGGGGTAATTCTGACTTTTGTGGGGACGGGATGTCCATAAGTGCTTGTATGTGCACTGTCGAGCAGTTCCATCACCTTTAAATTGATTTCTCCGCATTGCATACAGAGATTGAACAAAGTTTCAACCGCAGGCTCTTCAACTGTCAAATAATCAAGGGCTGTATGGAAAAATTCGTAAACTTCATCAGATTCACGTCCTAATATTCTGGCATGCTCGGCATAAGCGGCAGTTCCTTTCATCCCATAAAGCAACAATTCTTGCAAACCTGTGATGTCATCGCCCAATTTTTCTTTTCTTATCAAAATTGATGCCTCTTTGCCCTGTTTAACAAGTTCCTCAATGGTCGGAGCAGGACGCCATTTTGTTGGACCGCTCAAGGCTTCGGGGGATTTTCCAGCCTTATCGCAAGCCTCCTCATAAATTTTTTTTGCCCTGTCCAGCATCTTGCCTGCGCGGATTAACCAGTTCTGCATTCGCAACGGATCAAAGTTGACGTTAGTAACCGTAGTAAATAAACATTCTACAACAAACGTGTCTATTGCATTATCCTTCACACCTAATGCACGCGCCCTGGTCGCATACTGGGAAATTCCCTTCACTGCGTAAATAAGCAAATCCTGCAAAGTTGCAGTTGTTTCATCTTTTCCGCACACCGATAAAGTTGTGCAGCCGTATCCTTTTGAAGTCTGTTCACATTGATAGCAGAACATATTTATTTATTTCATTATTATTTTTTATCTCTTGCTACATTTTCACGATTTGACATTCGCAAACCTAAATGTAGCACCGTTAAAGATAATGCCACAGTGTTAAAAAGCAAATTTGACATTAGTCAAAAATATTAAACATTTGCGGTTTATATGCAGGATATAATGTGGCAATGTGGCATCAGTATTCCTGCTGATGGTCTTAAGAGTGGTGTCAGCATCCTTGCTGACAATCTCAATACTCGGGAGCAAGGATGCTCCCACCACTTTTTGTAAAATATCAGAGGACAAGAATATCACTCCACTTGTAGTTATTCATTATTAACTATGCACTAATTATGTGATGTTATTTAAAAATCTTCATTATTACCATTATTTTTATGATAAGAAAAAATATTTTGAAAACATTGACAATATCTCCAATTGATTCTATTTTTAATATCAAAAACGAATACTCTATGTTAGAGTATTTCAAATATTTTTCATTGGTGATTTATAGAAATCCATAATTATTCATTACAATCAGGTTGTTATGAGACAGGTGGACAAAACACAAAAAACTGGATACAATAAATGAAAATAACCAAAAAAATCGCGATCAGAATTGGATAGTATTCATTATGATAGCGCTTGCCAGCGTGAGTTTCACACAAACCATTGAGGAACGTCGTGCAGCCGCACGCGCTAAAGCTGAAGAAGGAATAAAGTACCTGATGGACATTATGGCAAAAGCGGAAGCCGAAGCCAAAGCACAGCGAGCGCTTCTTCCACAACGTCCGCCACCGAATCCAGATGAAGTCAAGGCTTCTGCCGAGAAACAGAAATATGCTTTTAGGCGTCAAATTGCTCCGTGGCTCTTTGATGCCGATGGAAAACCTACCGCCGAGGGTATAGCATTTTTTGAGGATAAGAACGGTCGAGAGCGAGCAATTGCTGCAAGTAAGTTGCCTCAAATTCGGCCGAAAATAAATCCAAAACATCTTCTTCATCCACCGACTATTAAGCAAATAAAGACTTCTGATAACAAGACAAGTACCGGCGCGGATCCTCTCTATTTGGTTAATTGGTATTTTGTTCCACTACAGAACCGCACGGTGTTTGATCTGTGGCTTGTAAATGCTCCTTTTAACGAATGGTGGGAAATCTACTATGCATCAACTTTACAACCAACAGCGTGGAATCTTGTTTTTATTGGACCCCCAGATGCTGTCTCTGAAAATGTGCAGAAGTTCTCCGTTGCCGTCCCCGGTCAACCAGAGCAATCTTATTTTCAAATTTTTCTTAACAAGGATAGCGACTACGATGGAGTATCTGACGGCTACGAAGTTGCAATTCTCAAAATCGATCCGTTGAATCCTGATTCGGACTCCACCCGAGATAGCGATAATAATGGCCAGCCTGATAATCTTGGACTCGGTGGAAATGGCATTGCAGATGGAGACGAAGATTTTGATGGAGATGGTTTAACTACTTCATACGAGATTTATTTGGCTGTCGGCTTATCCTAGATTGTTGATAATGCTTTTCCAGCGCCAGTTTTGACTGCATTTTTGTGGCCAATCTGGTGGGAGAGCCTTTCGAACTTTGATGGATATGATTCAACATGTTATTAAATAAAAAGTGCATCATTTTTTTACCTGTTGGACGTGTGTAACTTTAATTATTTTGGTTTTTGTATTATGACAAATTTTATTAAAGAACCAAATACTGATGATAATTACAAGACAGGTTGCGTTGGTTTAATTCTACCATTGTTGGTAGCGGTTTGGGGTATAAGAATCATTATACGACAACGCGTTCCTCGTGGACGTGGAGCACCAGCGCCGCTTGTCGGTCCAGAGGCGGTGGAAGTCGGCATAGGAGTGCTTGGAATTGCGTTATTTATTCATGCTTGGGGTTTTGAACCATACAAGCGGTATCCAATCATCAGAGCGCTATTAACAGCAGTTAGCATTGCAATGTTCTTAAAAGGTCTGCCCGGCTTGTGAAACAGCAAAGACAAATACCGATTAGCGGGTTCACCCTGATTGAATTGCTGGTGGTTATTGCAATCGTTGCGCTGCTTGCTGCATTGCTAATGTCCGCTCTTTCAAATGTCAAGGTTTCTGCCCAATCAGTTGCCTGTAAAAGCAACTTACGCCAATTAGGTATATCACTAATCAACTTTACCCATGAAAATCATTACTATCCTGCTCGCGAGTATATAGATACTACTATAAACCGATTTATAACCTATGGTTGGCCTGGATATTTGTTGCCGTATATAAGTAGTAACACTTCTGTTTTTCGCTGCCCATCTACTGGGCCGGAATTCAACTGGCCTACAAACCGATCTCCTAAGGGCTATCCTTTTCCATTCAACATTGATACAGGCACTTCCCATTTCAGCTATGGTTACAACAGTATGGGTGTGTCGGGATCTAGTGGCTATGGTCTTGGTGGTGCACCCGGTTCGTAGATACCCGAATCAAGAGTTAAGAACCCTGCCGATATGATTGCCATCGGTGACAGTGATGGGGAAGGAACTACGGACGGCGATATCGCCTTTCATCGCTTTGTAATTTTAGGCGTTCCACAGTTATCCTTTCCGCCGGGCAACCGACATAAAGGAGGCGCGAACATTGTATTCTGTGATGGTCATATTGAATGGGCTCGCCAATCAAAATGGATTGAATTA
>JAKPVM010000060.1 GCA_029572555.1 Verrucomicrobiota bacterium
AGGAACGGCGGTATTAACTGTTGGATTAAAGGACACTGGTGGCACATTGTATGGCGGAGCAAACCAATCTGGCACAGCCACGATAAATATAACCATACAATAACAGTGGTTTAGTATAAACAATTAACAAAGCGGCGGCAAAGTTGCTGCCGCTTTTTTACTTAGTGTGAATCTTGCACTAAGAAAGGGACAGAAATTACGACACAAGTAAATTGAACAAAGCCGTTTTAGAGTGAGAAAAAAGATTTACTACTTCGAAGTCGTTGGTAAGCAGGATTGCGCACGATTTTAACAACTCAATTGCGCCATTATTAGGATGGTTTTCAATAATTCAGGCAGAAGGGAGGAAATCAATGAGATTGGTATGATTATTAAAGATGTGTGAGTGGAAGAAATGAATAGAGTTGAATTTGTCAAACACACAAATAGGATAAAAAATGAAATCCCTGTTTTTTTATTAGTGGAGAAAGAGACAATGTTTTTATTGAATTAATGGCAGGATTTGATAAAAAACCAAGATTAATCAAAAAGCCATGCGGACTTAAAGAGCTCTTGAACGCAGTCAATGAAGTTCGAAGAGAAAGAATGGTGAATAAAGATTTCTTACTTTGATTTCATTTGTAAAAATTAAATGTATAAAATATGAATTGGCATTTGACATTTTTTAACTTAACTCTTTTTTTGGGTTCTAATGAAGAATGTATTGTTTTATATTAGCGGGCATGGGTATGGTCATGCTGTCAGGACAATTGAAGTGGTGCGCGCATTGTGTGAGAGCCGTGATGATGTTTCTATAAAAATAAAAACCACGGCTCCATTGTGGCTTTTTAGAGATTTAATTTTGGAAAAGAAGATTGAAGTTTTAGAGGCAAACCTTGATGCTGGTGTTGTTGAAGTTAATCCGCTTTTTATTGATACGGTTAAGACTGTTGAAAAACTCTCTGATTTTATAAGACATTCGATAAATATATTTTCAAAAGAACTCGCTTACGGTTTTCAAAATAATATTAGTTTAATAATATCAGATATTCCTGCATTGGCAGGGGAAATTGCAGCGAAAATGAATGTTCCTTGCTTAGCAGCAAGTAATTTTTTATGGGATTGGATATATGAGCCGCTGATTATCGATGAAGAATATAGAAATTCAATCTTAATGCCTTTAAGAGCAGGTTATTCAAAGATGACTTGTTGGATGCGTTATCCATTTTATCACAATTCATCAATGTTAAATAAAATTACGGATGTTTCTTTAGTGGTAAGAAAAGTTGAACATACTGCTGAGGAATTACAAAGAGAATTTAAGTTAGATACGAATAAAAGAACAGTGTATATTGCGTTCCGGGGAGGATTAGACCAAAAGGTGATTGCCATGGCAGCAGAAAAATCGCCTGATTTTCTTTATTTGATTGCAGATGAACCTCAAATTCAATTGCCATCAAATGTAAAATATATTCAGCCCTTTCCCAAATATAGTTTTGCTGATGTGATAAATATGTGCGATGTGGTTGTTGGAAAACCCGGCTACGGTCTGGTGTCAACCTGCATAGCTTGTAAAAAACGATTACTGTATCCACCGCGCAGCGGTTTCAGAGAAGATGATGTTTTGATGAAAGAAGTAGAGCAATTTATACCGGTTGCGCAAATTCCACATAATGATTTTTTATGTGGAAATTGGAATGATTATTTGATTGATTTAAAAAATATGCCAAAAAATGTAATAAAGACTGACGGCGCTTTGGAATGTTGTAACATTATTGCCAGTTATCTCTAACTTATGGTCTGTCAAAAACAAAAGGACAAATGCATAATTTTTAACCCTGCGGCAAAGGGCGAAAAATCAAGATGGTTTTTAAATAAGTTATCACAACTTGATTGTGAGTGGGATGCGAAAAAAACTGAGAAGCCCGGACAAGCCCGCGAACTTGCTGCTAAAGCCGTTAGCGAAGGATTTAAATTCATAGTTTGCGCTGGCGGCGATGGCACGCTAAACGAGATTGTTAATGGTGTTGGCGATGTTGATGATAGATTTAAACGTGTCATTATTGGAGTAATTCCACTTGGCACTTCAAACGTTTTTGCGCGTGAACACAACATCCCGCAAAACCCTGATGAAGCGATGCAAGTTATTGTTTCTGGGCGTGTTAAGAAAATCGATCTTCCTTATGCGGAATTTGAAAATCAGGGTAAAAAAGAACGACGGTATTTTATTCAATTGGGCGGTGCAGGGCTTGATGCTCGGGCTGTTGAACTTGTTCGATGGGAGTTAAAAAAGAAGATAGGATGGCTTGCTTATATATATGCCGGAATTAAAGCCGCCAGCGAGACACAACCGCACATCAATATAAAATATGATAATGGTGAAACTGTCGGAAATCTTGTTTTGTTTGGTAACGGTCATTTCTATGGCGGTAGTTTTAATGTGTTCCCGAATGCCGCGTGCGACGATGGTTTTCTTGAATTAGCAATTTATCCGAAAGTTAATTATGGCGCAGTCTTTAAATGTCTTCCGGGTTTGATTACAAAAAATTTTGCTGATAGAGGCGGGGTTAAATATTATCTGACAAGAGGATTTGAATTGAAATCTGATTCACGAACAGGATTTGAACTTGATGGCGAATATGTTGGAGTTTTACCTGTAAAGGTGAAGTTAAATCCACTTGGCGTTCAAATTATTGCGCCATAACTAAATCATTTATTCTACCGCAAGCGCGCGTTCAAGTAATGGTTTTAAATGCATTGTAATTGCAGATTCGCTAACGACAATATTTGCTCCGGCTTCTTGAGCGGTTGCTTCAAGTCCCGGGTCTGAAGAATCGGTAATCGCAATAATCGGGATATGCTGAATTTCAGGGTCTTGATGAATGCGTGAGAGCACAGGACAAACATCTTTTTTCTTGGTAACAAGGTCTGCAAAAATGATTAAAGGTTTCAAAGATTTTGCCAGAGGAAAAATATCTTCCACAGCGTTCGTAATATGTACTCGATAACCAAGGGCTTCCAGCCTGGTCTGCAGTTGCGAACCGGGCATTACTCGTTCATAAAATAATAAAGCAAGCGGTTGAACCATATATTGAATCTAATCTAATCGATTTCAAATGCAAAAGATTTCATTTTTAATTGCATCCGATTAATTACCATTGGTTTTAGAAATTAAAAGATGAAAGGATGTTTTTCAAGTGTTAAATTTAATACTGAAAAATGCAAATTTTCTATTTATTTTTTATGGAAATATAGATATAAATTCTTAACGCTTAAAATATATGTGCCAGATAAAACAAATCATTCGGGGTTTGGAATGAGTGAAAAAGCGATTGTAGTAATACCAACTTATAATGAACGGGAAAATATAGTGCCTCTTGTTGAGGCTGTATTAGATTTGCCTGTTAAAATTGATGTTTTAATTGTTGATGATAATTCACCCGACGGCACCGGGGAAATAGCAGACCAGCTTTCAGCTAAATATCCACAGGTTCACGTTTTACATAGGCAAGAAAAGAATGGGCTTGGGCGTGCATATTGTGATGGATTTAAATGGGCGCTTGAACGGGATTATGAGTATATTATAGAAATGGACGGCGATTTTTCGCATAATCCATCGGACATTCCTGCTTTTCTTAACGCCGCTAAAAATGCTGACCTTGTCATTGGTTCTCGTTATGCAAATGGTATCAGAGTTATAAACTGGCCTTTAAAACGGCTTTTTTTGAGTATGGTTGCTGCGAAGTATGTTCAAGTTATTACTGGAATGCCGATTACCGATCCTACTGGTGGATATAAATGTTTTAGAAAACATACACTTCAGCAAATTAATCTTAATAATATAAAATCCAACGGTTATAGCTTTCAAATTGAAATGTCTCACATTGTCTGGAGAAATGGTTTGAAAGTCGTTGAAGTACCAATAATTTTTACCGATAGATTTCAGGGAAGTTCAAAGATGTCCAGAAAGATAATATGGGAGGCGATATGGATGGTTTGGCGGCTTTTAATACAAAATGGGTTCAGGAGAAAACCGCGCAAAAATAATATAAAAAATACAGGATAAAGAAATCTTTATCCTGTATTGCTTTGGCATTTAAAATCGTGTTTAACCTTTAATTGTCTGAATTAAAGCCCGCGATACACAAATTCCAATGCGATTAATGAATATGATGTAACAAGAATAGGGTCTTTTTCCATCCAGCGGTTGCTTTCATTTGACCAGGAACCGTCTTGCTTTTGAAGATTCAAAAGTTTCATTGCAAGTTCTTTTCGCCAATTTACAACTTTTCCATCTTTCAAAACAAGTTCATCCACTCCATAAGTGGAGAGGGCTTTAGCCATAGTATGATAGTAGTAGTATAGCCCGTTTTGTCCAAGGCGAGGATTTTCATCTAATGTATAATTAGCTTTTAACCAGTCATATACTGCTTGAACGCGAGGGTCGTTTTTTTTCAGATTTGCATAAATATAACTTAACAATCCGTTATAACTTATGCTGCCATAAGAACGGAGAGAAACTTTCCCGGTTGTTTCGTTTGTCCTGCCGCCAGCCATACTGTAGCCGGGATAATAAACAAAACCACCATAATCATCTGGGTATTCAGAGACCCATTTGTTTGTATTGTATTTAGGAAAGTTTTGGCAATTTTGCAAAAAAGTTATTGCTGCTTCGTAGTTAAGGTCTTTTTCACCTGGTTTTAATTCTTTTGCTAAATGTTTAGTATGGTAAAGTGCGTCAAGGGCGAACATTGTATTAGACATATCGGCACTTTTTCGATTTGATGAACCGTATCCAAATCCACCATCTAACGGGGTGTCAATCTTTCCGGGGTCTCCATAATCGGCTTGTAGACTGATTAAAAATTGCCGAGCCTTGCGCATAATTGGTTCAAATTCCGGTTTATTTGCCGCTGCGAGCGCTGTTATTGATATTGCGGTGTTGTAAGTGGGCAGATTTTCTTTATAAATACCGCCTTCTGGTTTTACATTTTTCAATAAGTAATCGTAGGCGCGTTTTATAAATTCAGGTTCTTTAATTCTGTATTTTTGTTCGGGATCGCCTTCAAATGCTATTAGCGCAAGGGCTGTCATAGCGGGCAAATCAGGATTTCCCCAGTAGCTATTTGTGTTTTGGTTTTCTTGTAAGTATCTAAAGCCTTTGTTTAGGGCAATCTGGATTTCATTGCGAAATGAAATATCGGCAGCGTTGGTTTGGCATACAGCCAATAATATTACCGATATAGAAACATAGTTTTTAATTGATTTTATTTTTTTCATTTTATGCGCCTCATTTTTTATCATTAGATTTTAACTTTATAATTAAATCTACAGGAGTATTGACTTTCATAGGAAAATTCGTGTCTACAATCCAATCGTTTTCATTTTCTTTGCAGGAGATTGGATTATTAAAGATTGCATCAATATCGGATTTAATTGCGATGATTGAACGATCGCGCTGGGCTATAAATGTGCCTTCAATAATACGTGAACCGTTGTAGATCCAATCACCATTTTTTAATGGTTCTTTCTTTACAATATTAAAAACAAAATCTTCTGCAGGAGATGTTTTTTCGGTTTCACCGTTTTTCCATTTTAGTTGTATTGATACGGGTTCTCCGGGGATGGTTTTGTCCATATTTTTGTAATATAGATGTGGTGGTGTTGGCTTTGCGTTTAATAATAGCATTGCCACTTGAATATGGTATGGTTCAGCCTTAGTTTTAAGCAGGCTTTCGTGGAGTTTTCCGGCAGTTGAAACAAGAAGATATTCTATTTGCCCTTCGTTCATATTTACGGTTGTAGGGATTGTGATGGTGCGGGTTTTGCTGTCAAGTCGGACGATCCCAATTTCAAACAGGTTTGGCGCTATTTGTTTAACGGGCGTGTTTGTTTGAGTTTGGCAGTAAATTCTTATTGGAAAAAAAATGGATAGGACAAATGCAATCCATAGGCTCAACGCTAATTTTTTTATTAAATTGATCCTCATAATAATTTGACTTAACAACATATTTTGTTTCATCAAATCATCTAACCAGTTAAGATAATTATAATTCATAAATAATTAAATTGAAAAGAAAAAAGTTATTTTGTAAAAAGTTTTAAAATCAATATTGGAACAATATGAGGACTCTTGTAATTGGAATAGACAGCGGGACGCAATCCACTAAGGCGCTGGTTGTTGATGCGAACACTGGGGACGTTATATCTTCTGCTTCGGTTGCGTATAATTTAATTCCCAACCTTCCACCGGGGGCAAAAGAGCAACACCCGCGTATATGGATAGATGCAGCAATAAAGTCAATTAAAAAGGCGCTGAAAGATGCAAAGGCAAAAGCCGCAGAAGTCAAGGCGATTGGCGTAAGCGGACAGCAGCACGGCTTTGTTCCACTTGATAAAAATGGTGAAGTAATAAGACCTGCTAAATTGTGGTGCGATACTTCAACCGCGAACGAATGTGAAGAAATTATGGCAAAGTTAGGCGGTTATAAAGCAACGATAAAAAAACAAGGGATAGCTGTTCTTCCGGGATTCACCGCATCTAAGATATTATGGCTAAAAAAGAATGAGCCGCAAAATTATGCTAAATTGGAAACCGTCTTATTGCCTCACGATTACCTTAATTTTTGGCTTACTGGAAGAAGGGTGATGGAGTATGGCGATGCAAGCGGTACGGCGTTGATGAACATCAGAACTCGTAAGTGGTGCAAAGCCACTTTGGCAGCAATTGATTCTGAACTGGAACGAAAATTGCCGAGTCTTATGCCGAGCGATCAACCAGTGGGCAATTTACAGGAATCCACAGCAAAGGCTCTGGGACTTAATGCCGAGGTATTAGTTAGCGCTGGTGGTGGTGATAATATGATGGGCGCAATTGGGACTGGAAATACAAGGGACGGTGTAATAACCGCAAGTTTTGGAACAAGCGGGACAATTTATGCTTGTTCTGAAAAACCAGTCATTGACCCCGAAGGAGAAATAGCAGCATTCTGCGATTCAACCAACCGATGGTTGCCGCTTCTTTGCACAATGAATGTTACTGTGGCGACAGAAATGGTGCGTCGTGATTTTGAATGGACGATAGAACAATATGATAATGAGGTTGCAAAGGCGCCAGTGGGTTCGGAGGGACTTTTATTGCTACCCTATCTTGAAGGCGAACGCACGCCAAATGTTCCCGATGGCACCGGTGTGTTTTTAGGAGTGAATGTCAGGACATTTGAGGCAAGACATTTTGCCCGCGCCGCAATGGAAGGTGTAACTCTTGGAATGAATTATGGATTAAGACGGCTCGTTGAACTTGGGATTAAGCCTGTCCAGATACGATGCACCGGGGGTGGATCAAAATCAAGGATATGGCGTCGCATAATGGCTGATATCTTTAATGCTGAGGTTGTAACCTTAAAGGTAGCGGAAGGCGCTGCTTATGGAGCTGCGCTTCAAGCATTATGGTGCTGGAAAAATCATATCTGTGGAGAAAAGATTTCAATACAGGAAGTTACAGACAAGTTTGTTAAACTCAATCCCAAAGAAACGACTACACCCATTGATAAAAATGTGGCTATTTATAGTGAACTTCAAAAAATACAGGACGAGACTTCAAAGTCTTTAAGAAAGGTGTTTTCGTTGCACCGTAGGTTTGTAACGGGTAATTACTAAAAATAGAGTACAATCGTTGAACTAATACATTTTGAAACATTTTAATATGACGCCTTTAAATGGATTGGAATGTTTTAATTGTTAAAATCCGTTTGACCGATGGCGCCTTAAATATTTAACTTGGTGTTTATGAATAGAAATCAATTTAATGTTAAAAACGGCATCAACGGTTTTACAAAGTTGATAGTTTGCCTGTTTGTTTTATTTAATTTGGAAGTATTTGCCGCAGCGCCACCGATTAAAGTGATGAGTTTTAATATCAGATACGGCGCCGCAAAAGATGGGACAAATAGTTGGCAATACAGGAAGGAACTTGTGGTTCAAACTGTAAAGGTTTTTGACCCCGACTTGATGGGAATGCAGGAAGTCCTTGATTATCAGGGAGAATATCTAAAGAAAAACCTGAACCAATACGGCTTTTATGGCGTAGGCCGCGAAGATGGAAAACAAAAAGGAGAATTTGTTCCGGTTTTATTTAAAAAAAGCAGGTTTAAAATGATAAAATGGGGATATTTTTGGTTAAGTGAAACCCCTGAAGTTGTTGGCAGTAAGAGCTGGGATTCGTCTTTACCGCGTATATGTACATACGTGTTGCTAAAAGATAAGTATGCAAATCGGGAACTGGTTTATGCAAATGTGCATTATGACCATATTGGAAAAGTTGCTCGGGCTGAATCATCAAAGTTGGTCAGAAAACGAATGAAAGAATTTGAGGGTAAATATCCGATTATTTTGACTGGCGACTTTAATGCCACTGAGGATACAGATGCATACAAGTTTTTGATTGAAGGTGGCGATAATGATAATAAGTGGGTTGATTCGTTTAGGGTAATTCATCCTATCCCCACGCCTTATGAATTATCGTTTAATGGATGGAAATATGTCCGAGAAGGGAAACGGATTGATTGGATTGTTCATACGCCTGATATGGTTAGCATAAACGCAATGATAGATTACACTTGCGATAACGGCAGGTTGCCATCCGACCATTATCCTGTGGAAGCGGTTATTAGACACAAATATTAAACATAATTAATTATGTGGTTGATGAAGGGGTGCTGTTTTTCCACACATATCTAAAAAGAAGGCTTCGTAAAATAGCGGTTATTGGGATTGCGAGTATGCCGCCAATAATTCCTCCCATTAATGCCGTGCCAACCATTAGGGCGATGATGGTTGTTAGCGGGTGAAGTCCTATCCTGTCGCCGATTATTTTGGGCGAGATTACCCATCCTTCTGTTGTCTGAGCCAATATATAAACTAAGATTACGAAGAGCGGATGAAACCAATCCTGAAATTGAATTAATGCGATTGAAAGGGCTAAAATCAGAGAAGTTATCGCGCCAAGATAGGGAATAATGCCAATGATTGCAGCAATTACGCCTAACAAAATGGCATATTTTAAACCGATTATTAAATATCCGATAGCCAACATTGTGCCGGTGCAAAATGATATGAGAATTTGTCCGCGGAAAAATGCAACCAGACAATCATTTATTGAATGGACGATGAAGATTATTTCATTACGAATCACAGGGTCGGATGTTGGAATATATTTTTGCCAATTCTCGCGGATACCTTTTTTTTCGAGTAAAAAATAAAATATGTAAATAGGGATAAGAGCAAAGCCTGCAAGCAATCCAATCCACGATACTGCTTTGAGTAATTGAGATAACAGCCAGCTTGAAATTTGTGGGAGTGCCGTTGTCAACCACTCCTGGACTTTAACACCATATTCTTTGTCCCATAAATCCTTGATTTTAATTCCAGTGGGCGAATGGGCAAGCCAGTCGCCAACTTTATTTTGCAGTTTTTGTGCGTTTGATGGGAGGCTATCTATTAATTGTTGCGATTCATAGACTATTTGAGGCGCGATTGTGGCAAGGAGAATAAGAACGAACATAATAGCAATGAAAAACACAAGTAGGATTGCTCGCAATCTGGGGATCTTGAGTTTAAATTCAAAAAAATCCACGACGGGGTTTAAAATACAGGCAATTATTGCCGCTAATGCAATTGGAATTAATACCGACGATAAATTGTTTATAATTATGCCAGCTCCCCAACAGATTAATCCAAGCAGAACAATTACAACTGCAAGTGCTAATGTGGTTAATGAAAACCATATTATCCGAGATTGTTTTTCGTTTGGCGATAGTAATCCCATTTTTAGTTTGGTTTTTTTCCAAATATTTTACTTTTTTCGGTTGCTGCTTTTACAGCTGCAATAAAGGCTGCTCTAACGGCTGCTTTTTCAAGTTCGTAGATGCCCTCAATAGTTGTTCCACCGGGGCTGGTTACCATGTCTTTGAGTTGTGCGGTATGTAAATTGGTTTCAAGAGCCATCATTGCAGAGCCCATAACAGTTGCAGTGGCTAATTTTGTGGCAATATCACGCGGTAGCCCAGCATATACACCACCGTCGATTAATGCTTCAATCACCAAATATATATAGGCTGGACCGCTTCCGCTTAAGCCGGTTACAGCATCGAGCAGTTGTTCTTTCACCTCCATAGCAATTCCAACTGATGAAAGTAATTCCAGAGCCAATTTGCTATCTTCACTACTGGCATTTTTGCCCAATGAAAAACCGCAGGCGCCACACCCTACAATGGCTGGGGCATTTGGCATAGCGCGAATTACTCGCGAACCCTTTGGGAGGATTTTTTCTATTGTTGAAATCGTAATACCAGCTGCAATAGAAATAATCAGGTGATCTTTTGTGAAATGCTTTTTGATTTCGTTGAGAGCCTCTATTGCGTTCTGTGGTTTTACAGCAAGAATAATTACTTTTGCAAATTGCAAAAGGTCAGTATTTGAAACCGTTGTTTTTGCGTTAGTTTCTTTTGCAAAAGTAATTCTGGCGGCTTCAAGTGGATCGCTTGCGAGGATGTTTGAAGGTTCTGTTCTGTGACTCTGGCATAATCCCCGCGCAAGAGCCGTTGCCATTTTGCCTGCTCCAATAAAACCTATCTTAATATCCTTATTCATTTATGAATACAATTATAAGATAACAATTGTTTAAAGTAAAAGTTAAAAAATGCTTAGAAATTGCAAGGCGCATTAACATTAAAAATTATTGCGATTCAATATGATTCAGATTTGCTAATCGATAGATACTGAATTATATTATATCAGTTCAGTTGTCTGCATTGTTAAAATCATAACCAATATGGAGTTAAATATGGCGAAGAAAAACAAAAAAGAAAACCTTGTTGAGCAGCAATTCTCATTCACTGCGCCTGGCGCTATGAGCGTGTTGCTTGCGGGTGATTTCACGCATTGGCAGGCAAATCCAATACCGATGAAAAAACAACCCGATGGAACCTGGCAAGCCACAGTGAAGTTAGCACGGGGGACTTATCATTATAGATTTATTGTAGATGGTGAATGGCGCGATGATCCTGAATGCACGTTGCGTGTTCAAAATCCTTTTGGACAAGAAAACTGCGTTCGCGTTGTTGAATCTAAATAGTTTAGCGTAAGGAATTTTCGATTTCGTCAATTTGTTTTAAGCTTGGGGCTTGCCAGATTCTTACGTTTTGACGAGAGCCGCTGCCCGTGAAACAACCAACAGCGAGTATTGTCCCGTCAGATGAGAATAAGAGTGAACCTACATCATCGTTAAAATCGTCAATTGTCATTAGTTCCTGGAAGTTATCGAGACTCCAGAATTTTACTGAATCATCAGTGCTGCCTGTAACAAGGGTTTTGCTATCGGAAGAGATTGCGAGGGAAGTAATGAATTCTTTATGTCCCGAAAGCACAGCCACAAGCGAACCATTTGAAGGTGTCCATACCCTTGCTGTGCCATCCATACCAGCAGTAATCAAGTATTTTCCGTTAGGGGTAAAGGCGCTTGTCCAGATAGTCCACTTATGTCCTGAACAGGTAAATAACTCTTTTCCAGAAGGCAATTCCCACAGTTTGATATTATAGTTTGTATCTGTTCCGGAAATCATTTTGCAATCAGGTGAAATTGTGAGTGGACCTGAAAAATTATTTTTTTCAAATAGCAACTCGAAGTTATCAAAGTTCCATAATTTTAGTTCGTTTGCTGTCGCAGTTCCTAAGTATTTATTGTTATCGGATACAACAAGCCATGCAACAGGTTCATAGTGCGCAAGAAAATGGTTCAAGGTCTTGCCAGTTTCAATAGAAATGATTTCAACCTCGCCATTTCTCCTACCAACAACTAAATGTTTAAAATCTTTGGAAACCACAATTGCAGTTCTCTCGGAGTCATTGTAGTTAAGATTAGAAATTTTGTTTCTTGATTTGACATCCCATAGTTGAAGTATTCTATCAAATCCGATTGAGAGGAATTTTGAACTATCGGGCGAAAAACCTAATGGAATCATAGCGTTAGTTAATACATTTTCTTCTGTACGTGTTGAAGCAAGCCAGAGTTTTGCCGTGGAATCTTTTCCGCCGGAAGCAATCCAATTTCCATCTCTTGAAAAGTCAATAGCCCAGACTTCATTGTGGTGTCCAATAAAACTTGCGAGATGGGAGCAGGTAGGGGTTTCCCAGAGTTTAATTATCTGGTCTGCCCCGGCAGTAGCGAGTATTTTTGAGTTAAATGAAAAATTAATAGCCCAGATAATATTTTCGTGGGCGTTCCAGGACGAGATTTCAGAACCTGTTTGCGCATCCCATAATCTCACTATCCCTTTCCATTCCGCCACCGCAATATATTTGCCATCTGAAGAAACAGCCATAGAAGTAGGATTATCTAAATGACAAATAATTGGATTTGAGATTGGTTTTCCGGCGATATTCCATAACTGGAGGTATTGGACCTGGTCATCTTCTTTTGATATTAAATAGATTTTTCCATCAGGTGAAATTGAGCGAAAAGTGCCGAGTTCATAAAATCCGTTTTCGGGGAAATCACGAGGTTCCCATGTTATCGTTTCAAAAAATAACGTACCAATAACAAACGATTTCGTTGCGACGGTTTGGTTATCAGGCAGGAAAAATATCGGGAGATTTGCTCGCTGGAGCTGGGCAATTTGCGTCCATTTTTTCGAATCAAAGATGTAAATACTGATTGCCGTCTGCAATATTAACATTGAGCCGTCGTTCGAGAAAAACATTGTTCCGCGTGCAACTGGGCTATCAAGTTCGCCGAGTTTATGGATTATTTTTTTATTCTTGATGTCCCACACATAGATGAACGGGTTGCGTTGGGTTGTTATTAAATTTTTGCTATCCGGGGAGAAAAGGACTGATTCAACGAAGTCTTGATGTTGCAGTGTAAATTGTTCCTGTCCGCGGGTTAATTTCCACAAATAACGCCACTCAAATCCACGCAAATCGATTTGGCTTTTTGTTGGAATATGTTTTCTTAGAAGTTCATAAGCACGGCCACGGTTGTTTTCCATCAATGCCCTTTGGGCAAGATTGATGTCTGAGACATAAAGATTGCGGATTGATTCCAACGCTGAATTTTCAGCCCTTTTTGCCTGTTTATCGGCATAAACAGCTCTACGTTCGGCAAGTTTGCGAGCGGCTACTGCGTCCTGCCAGAAAATAATGACGCTAATAATACCGGTTGTGGCAACAAGTATCAAAAGACAAACCAATGCTGCAATTGCTGGTTTTCGCCTTGTCCATTTTATTAATCGTTGAAGGCGAGTTGAAGGTCTTGCAAGGATAGGTTCGCCATTAAGCCACCGTTCTAATTCTAATGCAAGGTCAAGCGCTGAACCGTAGCGATGTTCTGGCTGTTTTTCCAAACACTTCAGACATATTGTCTCTAATTCAGCGTCGACTTGTGGATTAATTTCAGAAGGTTTAGTCGGTTCGGTGTCGATGACTTTTTTTATTGTCTCAATAAAATTAGAACTAGTAAACGGCGGTCTGCCTGTTAACATTTCGTATAAGATAGCCCCTAAACTATAAACATCAGACGCAACAGATATTTCGGCGGTTTTACCTGAGGCTTGTTCCGGTGACATATAGCTTGCGCTCCCCATCACGGCTTGACTTTGAGTAACGTTCTCGGAGTGTTCCAACAACTTTGCCAGCCCGAAATCTGTCAACAACGGTTCGCCATTTTTATCAATTAATACATTGGTCGGTTTTAAATCCCGATGAAGAATTCCATGCTGGTGGGCATAATGAACGGCTCGGGCAATTGTTGAAAGGATTTTTGCAGTTTTTTTGGGTTCTATCGGGCGTTTTCCAATCATTTTGGAGAGGTTTTGCCCTTCAATGAAACGCATACTATAAAAATACCTGCCATCTTGCTCGCCAATTTCATAGATTGGCACAATGTTTGGATGATCAAGACGAGCCGCGGCAGTTGCTTCGGTGCGGAATCTCTGAACCTCAGACGGCGTGGCTAACTGCCCGGATTTAATCATCTTAATTGCCACAGTCCTGTTAAGGTTTTTTTGGATTGCCTTATAGACAATCCCCATTCCGCCTTCCTCAATTAATTCAACTAATTCATAATCGCCAAAGATTCGGGGATTATCTACAGGTTTTGCAGTATGAGTGCCGTTAATTGTATCGCCGCTGGTCGAAATAATTTCAAGACCCTGTTTCAGTAAACAACCCGGGCACAATCCATCTGGAGAACTGCTTTGAAGGATTGCGCCGCACACTGGGCATTTTGCCGGGTCGCTCATAGGGCTTATTTAAAATATACTAAACGTTTATGGATCATAAGGAACGGTTCCTGTTGCATCAACAATATATCCCCATTTATTGATATAGTAGTCGGCAGGTTTAAATTCATCTTTTGTAATCTTAAGTTTCTTCAATAGTGTTTTATCAAGTTCATCTTGAATATCTTTATACTCCGGTTTGTTCACAAGATTTGTTAGTTGAAATGGGTCTTTTTGATTATCAAAAAGCAGCCAGGGACCATTTAAATCTCGTGTATAAGTATAACGTTCTGTTCGCAATCCCCTGTATTCTTTGCCGCCCATACTGCGAGCCCATTGTCCAAATGGAGAAACGCAGGAAATCATCGTTGAACCATCGTTCGGATTTTTTCCATCTCTTAAATAAGCGCTGAAATCAACGCCTTCAACGGTTTCAGGAATCTTAACATTACACAATCCAAGTAAAGTCGGCATAATATCTTCCATATTTATCAGCGCATCTAATTTTTTGGGTTTCAAGAGGGCAGGGCAACGAATAAGCAGCGGAATGCGGATTGATTCGTCGTATGGTCTTTGCTTGTTATGTTGACCTTGTGAGCCGAGCATATCTCCGTGGTCAGATAAAAATACGAGGATTGTATTTGTTGAGATGCCGAGTTCATCGATTGTTTGCATTACATCGCCAATGCACTTATCAAGGGCTGTGCAATGGGCATAATAGCCCCATAACATATTCCTTGCTCTTGCCTCCCATTCAGGTGGAACATTTGGGCGGAGTACAAGTTTAGATGGGTCAAATAGCTTTTTATACTCCGATGGCACCATATCGTAAGGGTCGTGCGGTGGCCCGAATGATAACATTAAAAAGAACGGCTTGGTTTCCGATTTTCTATTTTTTAAATATTGTATGGCGTCACGGGTTTGATCAAAGGCATCGTAGCCATTCCATTTTAATTTTTTTGGAGTATCGGCATAATAAACGGAATTGAAATAATTATGAGTGCATTCAAGCGCCTTCCAGTAATCAAAGCCTTGACGTCTTTCTCTTGGGATAAAATTTGACCTACCGTGTCCATCAATATGCCATTTGCCAATATATGCTGTATCATAACCTTCTTTTTTCAAGACTTTGGCAATAGTTACGGCGTTTGGTGATAGCGGAACATCGTTCATAAAAACGCCGTGTGTAAGCGGTCTTTGGCCTGTCATAAAAGTTGCGCGCGCCGGGCAACAAACAGGGATTGCGGAGACTGCGTTCATAAACCAGACGCTTTGTGAACAGAGCCTATCAAGGTTTGGCGTTTTTACGTTTATATCACCGGCATATCCCGTGGCTTGTGGACGCCATTGGTCCGCCATAATCACAATCAGATTTGGCTTCTGAATTGCGCCAGCTAATTTTAGAGCGAATATAATCGTCAGAACCGATACTAATCTAATTGTTTTCATTTATTCCTTTTAAGAATGCCATTATCAAATCCGGCAGTTCATAACTATAACCGCCTTCAAGGACGCAAAAAATCGGTAAATCCAATTTTTTAAATTGACGCCCAAGCCAATAGAAATCTTCAACTTCAAGCAATTGTGTTGCAAGCGGGTCTTTAATAAAAGCATCAAATCCAGCAGAGACGCCAACTATTGAAGGATTGAATTTTTTTAAATCGTTAAGAGCCTCTTCTAATCTTTTGAGGTAGTCAACGCGCGGTGAATTTGGCGGCATTGGATAATTGAAACAATTATTTCCAATATGCGAAGTTCCAGTTCCCGGGTAATGTGGAAATTCGTGAACAGAATAAAAGGCTGTTAGTGGTTGGTTCAATAATATATCTTCTGTGCCATTGCCGTGATGAACATCAAAGTCATAAATTGCAATCCTGGTTCCTTTGTCTTCGGCAATAAATTTTGCTGCTATGGCAATGTTGTTGAAATAACAAAATCCCATTGCCTTATCTTTTGTAGAATGATGTCCCGGTGGTCTTAACAGACTGAACGCGCCTTCTCCGTTTAGGGCGCTCATTGCGGCGGCAAATGCTCCCCCTGCCGCAACAGAAGCATATTTATAAATGTCAGGATACGCGGGAGTATCATTATCAAAATCAGTGTCTGCATTTTTTATGCTATCAATAAGTTCTTTGGTGTGCGCTTTTAATAACAAAGATTCATCAATCGGTTGTGCGTTCTCCGAGATTATTTCCAATTCGGATTGATTTTTGAATTTTTCTACCGTTTTAAGTATCCTTACCGGGCGCTCAGGATGCCCTACCGCGCAGTAGTTTCCGCAATTTATATCTGTAATTACTTTTATTGCCATATCTGTTTCATCGCCCCGGTTTGTGGGTTCTAATTCAGTATGATATAAAATTTAGAATTAATAAAAATAAATGCCAAATAATTTTTAATATTTTGTGGGAGTAAAGTTAAAATATTTTTCGTCGAATAGATTGTATGAAACAAACGATTTTTTTAATTGCGATTTTATTAATGAGCAACCTTAAAACTTTCAGCGCTGGGTTCATAATTGTCCACGAGCCTGATTTTTGGAGAAGGCCGCCACCTGTGATTCCACCGATACTGCCGCCAAGACCTCCGATTCCACCACGCCCAATATGGGCACCGCTTGAAGTAAATCTTGTTCAAATAAAAACAACTATCGACGACCAATATGCCACAACCTTCATAGACCAGGAATTTTACAATCCAAATTCACAACGGTTAGAAGGTACTTTCATCCTTCCTGTGCCAAAAGGCGCTACGATAAACAAGTTCAGTATGGAAATTGACGGCAAAAAAGTGGACGCTGAACTGCTTGATTCAAAAAAGGCACGACAAATCTATGAAGATATTGTCCGCAAACTAAAAGACCCGGCGTTGCTTGAGTTTTCTGACGACGGTTTATTCAAGGTTCGTGTTTTTCCAATAGAACCGAACGCCAAAAAACGAATCTCGCTTTCGTATTCCCAATTGTTGAAATCGGATGCCGGATTAATAAATTATTTGCTACCCCTTCGGGCAGGAAAATATTCTTCCGTCCCAATAAAAAACATAAGTTTGAAGATAGATGTTAAATCTCCGCGTTCATTAAAATCAATCTATTCGCCATCTCATAAAGTTGAAATAAAACGAGATGGCGAAAAAATGGCTACGATAGGTTATGAAGAATCAAATGTAAAACCGGAGACAGATTTTCAACTCTTTTTCAGTCAGGAAGAAGGTGAATTTGGAATAAAATTAATGACTTACAAAACTTCTGGTGAAGATGGATATTTCCTTATGTTAGTTACGCCTTCGGCTGAAATTAAACAAATGGATATCCTACCAAAGGATGTTGTGTTTGTGCTGGATTCTTCCGGTTCAATGGCTGGCGCAAAACTTGAACAGGCAAAAAAGGCATTGAAATTTTGCACAGCAAGTCTTGATGAAAAGGACAGGTTTGAAATCGTAAGGTTTTCTACCGATACCGACGTATTATTTTCGAGACTTGTTGACGCCACTAAAGAAAATCGTAATAAAGCAGAGAAGTTTATTACCGATATAAAATCCACAGGCGGCACTGCAATAGACGATGCCCTTCGCACAGCGCTTTCAATGAGGACAGATGATGCTTCGCGTTTGTTTGTTATTGTGTTTTTAACCGATGGCATACCGACTGTTGGCGTTACTGACGAGGAAGAAATATTATCCAATGTCTCAAAAAATAATAAATCTAATACCCGAATTTTCTGCTTCGGGATTGGCACGGATGTGAACACGCATCTTCTTGATAAGATAACCACACAGACACGCGCAAGCAGCCAATATATATTGCCTGACGAAGATATTGAAGTTAAGGTTTCCTCGTTCTTCACAAAAATCCGTGAGCCAGTTCTTGCCGGGATTAAGATAACATTTCCCGATGAAGTCAAAGTATCTAAGATTTATCCTACTCCGTTGCCTGATTTATTTAAAGGCGACCAACTTGTAATTATAGGTAGATATTCAGAGGCTGGAAAAGGCAAAATTAATATTCAAGGAATGTTAGGAAAGGAAAAAAAGAACTTTGACTACGATGGAAAATTTCCTGAAACCTCGTCTGACTATGACTTTTTGCCACGTTTATGGGCAACACGTAGGATTGGATTTTTGCTGGATGAGATACGATTGAATGGAGAAAACAAAGAATTAAAAGATGAGATAACCGAACTTGCCCGCAAGTATGGCATTGTAACACCGTACACGGCGTTTTTAATAATGGAAGATGAGTCTGTTAGAAACGTTCCAGCAGAACGGCGAATGTGGTCAGAACAAAGAGGAGTTCGCAGTGAACTTGGTAGTTATTATAACCAGCTAAACAAGGAAAAATCTGGCGCAGCAGCGGTTGCCGGGGCTATGTCATATCGGAGTTTGAAACTTGCCGAATCCGCTGATGTAGCGCTTAGAGACGGAAATATGAGCGCCGGCATTGCAGCGTCGTCTGCGGTCAGGTCATTTTCAGGCGGATTCGCAGGGCGTTCCGACAGAGCAGGGGAACAACAGTCAAGCGGTGCGGTGAAATATATTGCAGGAAAAACCTTTTATCTCAACGACGGGAAGTGGTTAGATTCTGCAATTCAAAATGCTGATAATCTTGAACGGGTTAAAATAAAATTCGGTAGGGACGAATACTTTTCACTAATAAACAAATATCCGATAGTCTCCCGATGGCTTGCAATTGGAACAAATATGGAGTTTATGCTCGGTAAGAAAATTTATGAAATAACGGAATAAAAAAAGCCCTTTTCATAAGACAAAAAAGGGCGTTTTGTTTGAATTGTTTAGAGTTGTTTCATTGCGTTATCAAGGGCTTCATACAGTTTGTTCATAGTTTCCTCTGTTTCATCGCCCATATTTGAAATTCTGAATGTTGTCCCTTTGATTTTACCGTAGCCGCCATCGATTAAGAAGCCTTGATCTTTAACGAGTTTTTGTAATTTGGGGACATCAACTACGCGTCCGCCCTGTTTTGCGCCGTTATTTACGCAAGTAAGCGTAACTGATTCATAGCCTTTTTCCGGGAATAGAGTGAACCCATGTTTTGCAGCCCAATCGTGAGTCATTTGAGCCAACTTTTTATGCCGCGCAAATCTCGCGTCAAGACCTTCATTGAATATGTCCTCTAATTTAGATTCAAGGGCATAAACATGCGCAATGCTTGGCGTGCTTGGTGTCATATTTTGTTCGGCGTTTTTCTGAAATTCCACAAAATCAAAATAATATCCGCGGTCTTTCATTGTTGCAGCTTTTGCAAGGGCGGCTTTTGAGACAACGAATATTGTTAACCCCGGCGGCAGAGCCAATGCCTTTTGAGAACCTGCGAGCAGGACATCGATGCCCATTGCATCAAATTCAAGTTTTGTAGCCGTCATTGAACTGACAGAGTCAACTATGAACATCACATCCGGATATTTTTTCTTTAATTGCGCAATTTCGTAAATTGGGCTCATAACCCCTGTTGAGGTCTCATTATGAATAACGGTGATAGCGTCAAACTGTCCTGTGGCAAGTTTTTTATCAACTTCCTCAGGTTTGACAGCGGAACCCCAATCAAATTGCAGTGGTTCGGCTTCTTTTCCACAGCGTTTTGAGACATCATACCATTTATCTGAAAATGCGCCACACATACAGTTCAGGACTTTTTTAGAGACTAAATTACGGATTGCGCCTTCCATTACGCCCCATGCGGAAGAGGTACTCAAATAGACAAGCTGTTTTGTATATAGCATCTGTTGTAACTTCGGTTGAATGCGGGCATAAAGGTCTTTAAATGCCTGGCTGCGATGTCCAATCATTGGCTGGCTGAACGCCTTAAATGTCTTTTCGCTAACTTCAACCGGTCCCGGTATATGTAGCTTAATGTGTCCCATAGGGCATAAATTTTTCAAAATTCCCCGATTAATTCAAGAACTGTTTTTCAAACTTTGCAATTTATAATTTGTATTAACATATTTAATAGGCAAAAAATCAAATCTAAAATTTTCTGTATTAATATACCGATAACAGCCTTGCTGCGGTATCACCAATGTGGCATAGGCGATATCTACTGGTAATTCAATTTTGTTTTTTGCAGTATGAAAAATGTATTTGTTAATTCATTTGATTATGTAATGAACCTTGCTTTTGTGATTTTAACTTCATCAGACATTTTAAAATTATAATCCATAGTAAAACGATTATCCCCACACTGAACAGCACATCTACAACGTACATTAGGTACGGGAACGGTATAACAAAATCAGTCCATCCGTCTTTTTCAAGAACCAGAACGGCAATAGGAATTGGCACACCATTAAATCGTACTCTGTTGCTTAAATGGAACTCATAACATATTCCAAACTTTATACCGATTGCCAGCGCTATTACGACAGCCAGAGCGAACGTGATTCCAATTATAGCATTATGGGAAGATCGGACAGTTTTAATTCCACGTACAAAGATTATCACTGTTCCAGCGCTGATTGCTAACGATATAATAAGCAATACAATCATAAGCCGTAATAGTTCGTATTTTAATTGTTATTATTTAATCATTTTCGCAAATTTTCGCAAATATTTAAAACAGTGATAAACGCGGATTTATCATAGGGGTTCTTGCCTGTGGAAACAAAAGAAAAACATAAGATTTACAGGGATTTTTATTTAACAGGCATAGACAGGATATACAGGATAAACAAATTGTATCTTGTTTATCTTTTGTATCTTGTTCATTTTGTAAAATATCCTGTATATCCTTGTTAAGTTTCTTTTCCTTCAATCCAGTAAATCTGTTTCATCTGTGTAAATCAGTGTTCCATATTTCTTCCCTATTACAGACAAGAATGTCTGTGCTACTCTTGTATGGTCTCATAATCCCTGCCGACAATTTCGGAAGAATTGGAAGGAAGGATGCTCCCACCACATTAATTTAAAGTTCTTGTGTTTTAAAAAATCTTTGAATAATTTTCTTGTAGAATCGTCAACTTATAAAATCTTATGAAAAACAAAATTAGTCGTCGTGGTTTTGTAAAAACTGCTGTGTTCTGCGGGAGCGTGCCGTTTATTCTGCCGTCAAGAATATGGTCTGCGGAGGTAAAGCCTAATGATAAAATAACGATGGGCTTTATCGGAATGGGGACTCAGGCTCGTTCTCTTTTAGGGGGATTTTTAAATGACGTCGAGGTTCAGGTGCTTGCAGTATGCGATGTGGATACAACCCGCCGCGAGTTTAATAAGAAGACCGTTGATGATTTTTATTCCAAAAAGAACGCCCAGAATTACAAAGGTTGCGATGCATATAACGATTTTCGCGACTTGTTAAAACGTAAGGATATTAATGCTGTTTGCATTGCAACTCCTGACCACTGGCACGCAATACCCACAATATTAGCCTGTAAATCAGGCAAAGATATTTATTGTGAGAAGCCGCTTTCATTAACTATTCCCGAAGCCAGGTCAATGGTGAACGCAGTAAGAAAATATAAACGGGTATTGCAAACGGGCAGTATGCAACGGTCTTCGCGGGAATTTTTGAAAGCGTGTGAACTTGTCCGAAATGGCAGGATTGGTGAGGTAAAGGAGGTATATGTTTCGGTTGGTGGACCGAGCAAATGGTGTGATTTGCCGGAAGAACAGATGGAACCCGGTCTTGACTGGAATATGTGGCTCGGGCCGGCGCCAATGCGTTCATACAATTCTACTTTAAGCCCGCGCGGTGTTCATAAACATTTTCCTAACTGGCGGAGTTATCGGGAGTATTCCGGCGGCGGAATGACAGACTGGGGTGCGCATCATTTTGATATTGCGCAGTGGGGACTGGGGATGGATGAGAGCGGACCTGTTGAAATCATCCCGCCAGATGGTAAAGAGGTCAAACGATTGACTTACAAATATACAAACGGCGTTGTTATGTATCATGGCGGTTTGCAGGGGTATGGATACGGCGTTGTGTTTGTTGGGACAAAAGGCAAGATTTGCGTTGATAGGGGTCGGTTTTTGGCTGAACCGGAAGAGATTGCCGCAGATTATAAGGTTGGTTCGGATAAGATTAAACTCTACCAGAGCAACAACCATCTCAAGGATTTTCTAAAATGCGTCAGGTCAAGACAACGTCCTATCTGCGATGTTGAAGTTGGATGTCGCTCGGTTTCTGTTTGCCACCTTGGGAATTTAGCCTACTGGTATAAACGTCCCCTAAAATGGGATCCAGCAAAGGAACAGTTTATTGGCGATAAAGAAGCGAATACATGGCTTGATACAACTAAACGTGCCCCATGGAATAAGATTGTGTAAAAGATAAGACCCTGTACCAGCGTTAGATTAAAACTTAACTAATGGATATTTTTTGACGCTTTAATCGAGGATGTCGTGATAATTTAGCGTCCTTCGTTGAATGTGGAAGGCAGAGGTCCTTCCCAGCTTTTAGGGGTATTCCAAGGGCGCGTGGATACATTAGTGCTATCTTCCGCAACAGTGCCACAGCCCGTAGTCAGAACAGCGATTGTGCCTGTTAAAGCTAATAATATAAGCAAGACAATCATCTTTTTCATTTTAGTATAATACATGGTCGCCTTCTCGAACTTCGCCTAATTCCCACCCCGGCAATATATTTGCGATTGATTTATCTTGAAAAACATTTCTGATTTTGACTTTACCAATTAATTTACTATCTCGGTGAATTTTCATCACTCCGCCTTCGCGGACATCTTGATTTGCGCCAATGTTAAGGACAACAAAACCCCACTTGGGATCAACTGCCGTGATATTGCCTTTTAATCCGGGTGGCAAAGGCACTTCTTTATCTTCGTCTTTAATCGGGACTAACAAATCTTCGATAAACTTCTTTTGCCTTGCAACGGTGCTTGCAAGGACTTTCTTTTCAGTCTCAATTGCTTCAATAGTCTTTTGTGCTTGTTCGAAATCAGCTTTTAGTTTGCTAATCTGGTCGGGTGTAAGACCGAGTGCATTCCATGCTGCGAGTTTTTGTTGGACGTCAAGTTTTTCTGCCTTTGTCTTATCAAGTTCAGATGAAAGAGACTGAACGCGTTTGCGAAATTCACCAAGATCATTATTTGCTTGGGCGAGTTTATTTTTGGTATCTTGATGGTCGGTACGTTCTCGTTTTAAGAGGGCTTGTGTTTGCTCGTAATTTTTCTCTGCTTTAACAGCGCGGGCGGTCTGTTCTTCTTTCATCCGCTTTTCATTGTCCCTATCATCGCGCAAAGCAATTATGTTTTCTTTAACCTTTATAAGCCCAATGCCAGTTGCGGCGATTGCCGCAATTATGGCGACAATTAAAGTTATTCGTGTCAGTAACATTTTATGTCCTCAAAATTATTATTTTTAAAATTTAATCTTTTACAACAACAATGTCAACGACAGGATTAATTATTCTTCAGCAAGTTTAAGCGCCTTTTTCAAGACGCTTGCTGAACGTTTTTCAAGTTCATTGCTTACTGTCCAATGATAAACCCAGATTAAGTTGTCTGAATGTGGGATTGTCGGGTCAATTAAAATTAATGTTCTTTGGAAGTCGCTCATTAACTGGTCTGTTGAAAGCGATGGCATTTCATTAAGTAAACGTCTGTACAAACGAGAAGCCTCGTTTGTATAACCGCGACTGTGCAAAAGTATGAACGCCTCTCGTAATTCAACATGCCGCGAACGATTTGCTGCAATTTGCCGCACTACCATCACACTGCAAAATACCAGTGTTAGCAGAAATGCTAATACATATTTATTTCTGTGAAACAATCCCATCAAGTAAGTAAGACGATTTACGCAGAAAAAAATTCATATTGTTTAATCTATAATTTTTGTCTTACTCCACGAGCATAACTTCTTCAGCAGAACCTCTATTGTTAAGAGGTATTTGTGGTTTTTCCGTGTCAATATTATCGGCTATATTATTAACACCGTTGGTGTTTTCAACATTTGCGGGGTTCTCCTTGAATTGCATACTCATAATCTTGCTTACACCGCGTTCTTGCATTGTTACACCATAAACAACATCAGATAACGAGATTGTCCGTTTGTTATGTGTGATAATTATAAATTGGGACCTGCCGATGAATCGCTGGAGCATTTTTGCAAATCTGTTGATATTGCTTTCATCCAGCGGCGCATCAAGTTCATCAAGGAAACAGAACGGACTTGGTTTAACCATATAAATTGAGAATAAGAGTGAGATTGCCGTCATTGCTTGTTCGCCACCGGAAAGTAGTGAAATGCTTTGAAGCTGTTTTCCGGGCGGTCTTGCTACAATTTCAATCCCGGACTCTAATACATCGCCTTCATCAACAAGACGCAAGTCGGCTTTTCCGCCGTCGAAGACTTCCATAAAAATTTGTTGAAAGTTCTCACGTATTTTATTGAACGTATCAACGAACATATCGCGGGTTTGCGAATTGATGCGGTTTAATATATCAAGCAGTTGTTGTTTTGCTTTTTGCAAATCGTCATATTGCTGAGTCAAGAATTGATATCGCTGTTCGGTCTCTTCATATTCTTCAATTGCGACGAGATTTACCGGTCCCATTTCATCGATTTTCTTTTGCAGAGCCGCAATCTGGTTCGCCACCGCCTCCCAATCTGTTGAGAGTCCGCGTTGAGCCATTTCTTCGGGCGACAGCGTTTCTACTTTTGGCGTCCCCTGGTCTGCAATTGTAATTGTTATGCATTCGCTGCGAACCTCTTCAATGTTTATCTGGTATTTCTGGTAAATTCGTTCTCGCAAATTCTGGACAGACATCCGTTTTTGCGTGAGTTCAATCTCGGTATTGTTCCGTTGTTGCTGTAATTCAGCAAGCGCAGTTCTTGAGGAACGGAGTCCATTTTCTCGGTCTGAAATTTGCGATTGAATATTGTTTTTGATTTCAACCAATCGTGTTATTTCAGAATTCACCTGTTGACGTTCGTGCGAGAGTTTTTCAATTATTTGGCGCGAATTATCAATTTCCAACCTCATCTCTTGGCGCCGTTCCAGTATTTGAGAAATCTCGTTTTTCCTGCTCTGGATAAATTGCGCTAATTCTTTAATTCTCAACTGAATCGGTTCTTTTTGTCTGCAATAACCGGCAAATAGTTGTTCTTCGGAAGCCAGCATTACGCGGGCTTCTGTTACGGAGCCATTTGAGGATTCCATTTTCTTGCGCAATTCTTCAATGGCTGCGGAAAATGCCGCCGCTTTTTGCGAAGCGTCCTGTTCTTGCGACTCAATTGCTGAAATATTTTGTGAAATTTCAATTCTGCAATCGGACGATTCCGAAAGTTCTTGTTCCAGAGTTTGAATTTCAAAGTTAATGTTCTGCAAACGTTGGTCTAAAATTCGAAGCGAGTTTTGCAATGCCTTTTGTTCGCTTTCCCGTTGAATAATTGAAAGTTCGCAATCGTGCAACTGTTTTTGTGCTTCTTGAAGGTTCAACATCAATGATTTTTGTTCTGATGTGAGTTCATTGCGCTTTGAGTTAAGGCGGCCAATCTCTGTCTGAAGTTTTCTAAGTTCGTCTCGCAAAGCGACAATTTGATTTTTTCTTCCAAGAATAGAGGACGGAGATGAACTTGAACCATTTCCATTTAAATAACCACCGGTAAAAATTCCGTATCGGTTTAGCAATTCTCCCTTGACCGTAACAAAATCACAACCTCTATGACCATTCATCAATGCGTTTGTTGCGGTTTGCAAGTCGGGCACAATGTAAGTGCGTCCGAGCAATCCTTCAAGTAAATGTCTGACTGATTGGTCGGTTTCTATTATGCTCAAGGCTGGAATTTTGCCGTTTGATGAGGAATGTTCAGGACTGTCGCCATCGTTTGCAGACGGAGCAGCAGGATTGTTTTCAGCGACCATCGGCGCAACTTGCTTAAAAGACAACGCAGCAACGCTTGCCCTGCCTTTTTTAGTTTGCGCAAGTTCACCCAGTATCTTATGGGCGGTTTCAGGATGTTCGGCAAGGATTACCTGCAGGTTTGAGCCAAGCGCATTTTCAACAGCGACAACATACTGGTCGGGGACGCGGATTTTATCGGCAAGCGAACCCAATATTTCTTTTGATTGTTTAAGGATTGAAGCCGTGGCTGCGCTGAAACCTTCGCGGGCTTGTTCAAGTTGTTCAAGGACATTCAGCCGCGAGCGGTGTGCTGCCTGTCCTCTCATCACTCCGTCAAGTTCTTTCTCAACTACTTTCAATTGTTCCTGAATTTCTTGAATCCGTTTCTGATATTCTTCAACAGAACTTCGTTTATTGCCCGCCTCTAACTTTTGTTCTTCAACCGAGACTGCGAATTGTTCAAGCCGTTCTTTTAACTGCTGTTGTTCCCGTTCAACCTGTTGTTTCTCTAAATTGAGTTTTTCAACCCGCGCAATATTTCCCTGTCTGCGGGCATCAATTGATATGATTTCATTGCGGAGTCTTGAGAGTTGCTGCGCATATCCAAATGCCTCCGTCTGAATAGACCGAAGTTTTTCTTCCGTTTCTTTCAACTCTTTTTCAACTTGCGCAAGGACAATTTTTCGTTCATCTAAGACTCGCCTTCGTTCTTGCAATGTTGATTCGACCTCAATTATCTTTGACCGCAGCGTCTCAAATTCTTTTTCAGTTAATGTCTTTCGTTCCTCTGATTGGGCAATTTCTGAAAGCGCTTGATTGTTCTGTTCTTCAAGTTCTACCAACCGCTTTTCGTTATATGTTATTTTGTTTTCGTTTTGTTCAATTTCAGCTTTGAGTTCTACACCGCGTTGACTGAATTCTGCCGCTTGTTTTTCAACCTCGGACAAGCTCTGCCGAAGTTGCGAAAGTTCATCTTCAAGTTGCGTAATTTCAATGTTGCGACGCGTTATTTCTTTATCAAGGTCTTCAGATGTCTTTACCAGACTTGCTATTTCGTGAGAAAGAATGTCAAACTGATGGCGCGCAAGTTGCGTTTCAAGGTGTTGAAGTTCCAACGCAAACTGTTTATATCGTTTCGCCTTTCCCGCCTGTCTTTGCAATGAACCAATTTGCCGTTTGACCTCTCGAATAAGGTCGGAGACTCGCAATAAATTCTGGTCGGTATATTCGAGTTTTCTCAAAGCCTCCTTCTTTTGTGATTTAAAACGGGTAATCCCTGCGGCTTCTTCAAAGACCAATCGTCTATCTTCTGGTTTACTTGAAAGGATTTGAGAAATATTGCCTTGCGCAATTATGCTATAACTTGTCTTGCCAACACCGGTTCCTGCAAACAGTAACTGGATATCCTTTAATCTACAAGGGATTTTGTTGACAAAATATTCGCTTGTGCCATCTCTAAAAACCCTGCGTGTGACAGTGATTTCATTAAATTCAAGTTCAATTCCCGCTGCTTTTAATTGCGCTTCATCAACATCGCCAATCGTGAGAGACACCTCTGCCATCCCGAGTGGCTTCCGTGTATCGGTGCCATTGAAAATAACATCCGCCATTTCGCTGGCACGCAATGCCTTAGCGGACTGTTCGCCAAGAACCCATCGAATTGCGTCCGACACATTCGATTTACCACACCCATTTGGTCCTACTATTGCGGAGACACCCGGTAAAAAATTCAACGTGGTCTTATCCGCAAAAGATTTAAATCCTAAAACTGTAAGACTTTTTAAGTACATTTGACCACTAATTATTGTATGAGTGCGACGAATTGCAAGCATAAAACCACAACAAATTGTGGTCTATCCTACATATCGCACAATTGGAGGGAGGAACCGATTGTGCCATCTACAAGCTAAAAAATATCACATATCTTAAGTAAGTCAAGTGAAAATTTTATTTTTTTTCAAATATTTAAAATCTATAACGTTATAGTTAAATACCAGATTGAGGATTTTCATAAATTAAACAACCTGAAGGATTAGCACCTGCATAAAAATTGCATTTTTGGATGAATTTTAAGGTATTATAAATTAAATTGCGTTAGTCAGGTATTTAATGCGAAAGTAAGTGTTGGTTGGATTAATTGAGATGTTTGTGCTTGTGCCGGTTGTGGCAGTCCCAATGTCAATCCATACTCCAGAGGTTACAGTGGTGGTTTGTTGAACTTGATAAATTCCACTGCCACCATGCCATTCCAGCCGAAGGTGCTGGTTTGTACGACCTACATCAGTAATAAATACAGGCATCCGAGCAAGAAAAATAGTCCCCATACCATTTGACCACCCTCC
>JAKPVM010000073.1 GCA_029572555.1 Verrucomicrobiota bacterium
CTAAACGCTTTCCACTCACTGTTCGGGAGAAATCCGTTGCTGACAAATTTATTCCAGTCTTCACCTTTTAAATTTGTAATAGATGTATGATGCACAATATCATAATCCGAACTATCTTTAATTCCCAATAGCCGTCCAAAAAATTCAATCTCTGACACCCCACTCCATACAGGCTGAATAACAGGCTGAATGCTTAATAAGGTCCCGTTTAAACTTCTGGCATCTCCCCAGCATTCAAGAAAATGTTTTAACGGTATATGAATATCGCTCTCAGCGGTAGTTTCATCTTCATATAAACCAAGCCTGATAATCCTTTGCGCCTTGCGTTGAACCTGTTTCCAGTCAAGATCGACTGGCGCATCATAAACTGGATTTGCGCCAGAAATAACCAAAGTTTTAACTGCCTCCTGTTTTAAAAGCCTTGCGAGGTCATAAATTGAACCAGACGGTTTTAACCGATTCCTCTTTTTGATAACCACTGTTTTCCCAACGCTATTCAGGGCGAAGTTAATTGCAATGGCAATGGCGTGGACAATCATTGGTTGACGATACCCCGCCATTACAATAGGCTTTTTATCTAAACTTTGCTGCGCGCTTAACAAATCCTTCACAAAAATATTTATGTAATTGCTATATTTTTCAGCAGGCGTGGACAACTCCCTCAATTTCTTCAGAACGTTATCATCAAACAAATTTTTGGCAGAAAATATTTTATATGCGATTCCAGCGGCTATCGCTCGAACCAGGCTTGAAGAGACGGTTAACCTGTCATCGGAATTTGCGCCTGTTAAACTATACCCCGCTTCAATGGAATAAAGCCTCGACATCTCAATCGGTTCTCTTGTTGAAATAAAATCGCGAGCGTTGAAAATCGCATCCTCTTCCGAATCAAGAAAATCGCAATCAAGCGAGACAATTACATTTGCCTTTCTCAAATCGTAAAGAACGCATACATCATCGCCAAAGATATTTGAAGCCGCATAATTCGGATAATCAAGGTCAATCGGCTCATACGCAAACCATTTTGTTTGCGGGTATTTTCCGATAATTCCCGCAATCAACCGTTCAAACGAAGGCGAACTTGTTTGCCCGGTTAGAATGCATAAACCAGCGCCATTTTCCAACTCTCTCTTCGTCTCGTGAATAGCCTGCCAAACATCATTGGCATCTGTTTCAACTATCATTTCTTTTCCACGTATTAAAAACCGCGAACTCCGCAATGGATCGTAAAGACTGAACAACGAGGCTTGCGCGAATCTATTTGTCCCGCCACCTTTTGGATACAACGGATTACCTTCTATCTTTACTGGATGATAATCTACATTTTTTACTATCAATGGCAGGGCGCTCATACGAGACGGCATTGCGGTTGCATAATAGACGGATTGTCCCGGTTTCACATCACCATAAGGTTTTGCAAGCGAGACAATCTTTTCTTCTGGACGTCTGCAACTGCTCACAACAAACGGCATCGCCAACGACGTTGTTGTGGCAATTTTCAAAAATTCTCTTCTCGTCAACTCGCCCATCTAATTGTGATTTTAAAAATAACCGCTAATTTTATCTATGACATTGCGAACATTCATCGCTTGTCCTTATATTCCATTCTTTTATTAAATTTATATGATTTTGCGCCGCCAACGGTTGTGTTACCTTATCCAGTGGCACTATCCATTGCGCAGGATTTCTGTGACAATCAAGACACAATTTCATACTCAAAGATTTGCTCTGATAGGTTTTATCCATTTCTTGAACATTTCCGTGACAATTAACGCAACCAATCCCGCGTCGTGTATGGACGGCGTGATTGAACCAGACATAATCGGCAACCCGATTAACTCGGGTATAATAAACCGCCGAACTGGAAGCAATGCTCTTTCTTATATAAGAAAGCCTATCATCGCGGGCTAATGCCTGATTGTGGCAATTCATACACAGCGTTGACTCTGGCATTCCGGCAATCGATGACTCTTCCACAAGATAATGACAATACCGACAATCAATATTTAGTTGACCATTATGAACCTTGTGCGAAAAAGAAATAACCTGACTCGGTTGATATCCGACCCGGCTATATTCTGGGGTAAAATAATAAAAATAAATCCATATTCCAAGCCCGCACGCCAGAACAATGCCAAGCGCAACTGCGCCAACAATACGATTAAGATTTTCCCGATACATTACAATTGCAAATTGCTAAAAACCTGAAAAATCTTTACATTTTCTTGAGCCATTCAGCAAGAAACTTTGATTTGTAAATCATCTGCTTCCAAATCATTAGCATAAATACCGAAAAAATATAGAACAATGAGAGATTTGCTTTTTAGTTCTGACCTTTAATGTGATAAAAGAATCCGTATAACGTCCATAATATATCAACCAGCCGAAGGCTGGCATTTTTTAACTCCGAAGGAGTGGCAGGATTATAGCATAGACATTAACACAGAGGAAAACCCCGTTAGGGGTGACAGAGCGATAATTTAAATAATGGTTCTGTCACCGCTTTGGTCGGTTTATGATGTTTTTGTATTCCGTTTGCTATCATAATGTCACCCGCTTTTGCGGGTTTTGAAATGGGTTTATATTATTGTGTCAATTCAACAAATATTCACCCATATATCCAATTGTAATTTGTTTGCTAATGATTTAGGCAAAAAGGG
>JAKPVM010000086.1 GCA_029572555.1 Verrucomicrobiota bacterium
TCTACATTCAAACGCAGTTCTAAAGGCAAGCAAATATCTTTCTGGAATTCCACAAATAAATTTTCTGGGTCATACACCAAGACGGCTGAGTAAGGCATTAAGAAAATCAAGGGTATGGAAAGATTTCAAGCTGCGGCTTTGTCCATCGCTTTCTGGTATCCAATTACTTAAGGATGGAGGATTTTGTCAATTAAACCTTGATACAAATGGAAAGCAAAATGCTCAGTTCATCTTCAACCACTTACCCTGGTAGAAACAATTTTAGTTCTCTTCCCGACTTTTGATGCGCCTCACAAATTAAGAAGTGCAAATTTAACAGAATTACAACGAGTTATATGAAAAGTGATTTTACTGCACTAATCGTCAAAACTAAGTATTCTCGCAGATGTAGGACAGGCATTCTTGCCTGTGAGGGGGAGGAGGGAAAAGGAAGATATTCTCGCAGATGTTCGCAGATACATATAAAGAACGCAGATTTACAGGGATTTTTTATTTAACACGGATAGACAGGATGCACAGGATATTTTACAGATGGATAAGATACAAGATACAAGGATACAAGATACAATTTTTATCCTGTATATACAATTTCTTTTCCTTATTTCAATCCATTAAATCAGTTTCATCTGTCTAATCTGTGTTTCATATTTTTTTTCCATCACAGACAGGAATGTCTGTGCTACTCTACTGCTGACAAATCCAATACTTGGGGCAAGGATGCTCCCGCCACTTTAAAACCATCAACAAGATGCCGATACCAAACTTCTCACATATTTTTATATAATGATTTACAATTTGGCATAGAAAATGTTGTATACGGTGTGTAGCCCGTGAAGAAGATTAACCAAAACGGTGAGGTGTTTATGAAGATGCGCAGGAAAAACGGTTCGGCATTCACGCTAATAGAATTGCTGGTTGTGATTTTTACCGTTGCAGTTATTGCAGCACTTTTATTACCGCTGCTTACGGTAAGGGTTTACGATGGACATCCTAGAATTAGGTGCCTTATCAATATTAAACAAATATCTCTTGGTTTTCGAATATGGGCAATCGACAATGATGATAGATTTCCCTGGATAGTTGACCCGAAAGATGGCGGGGCAAAAGGTCTGGGAATTGAAAGGCAATTCCTTGTTGCGTCGAATGAAATTGGTAGTCCGAAAATTTGCGCTTGCCCACTTGATTCAGAAAGAAGCGCTGCATTTAAGTGGGATATGTTTGCCAGCAATGTAACAAAACACCTTAGCTACTTTTGTTCACCGGATGCGATTTCGGGACAACCAGATATGATTTTGATAGGTGATAGGAATATTGATGGCAGGCCTAAGACTGTGTCTAAAAGTGAAGTAAGAACATTGAACAGAGACCCATATCCTAAATGGGACAAGACAATACATCAAGATAGTGGGAACATTGGTCTTTCCGATGGCTGCGGGCTGCAAGTAAATAATAAATCTGGATTTTTGACCCTTGCGCGTCAATTTGAAGCGGAGTTTAAATCAATGCAAACTAATAACTTAACAACCATAAGGATTGTATATCCGGAATAAGCCGATTCAATTTTAGCTAATTTAATCAGCATCCCCGTAAAAATTGCATTTTAAGGTGAATATTTGTTGGAGTAGCAAAAATAGAATAAAAACAATCTATAACCTGCGAAAGCAGGTGGCAGGATTATAGCCAACACAATACAAAAAACATCATCAACCGCTGAAAGCGGTGACAGAGCCATTATTGAGTTTCTAAATTATCGCTTTGTCACCACTGCCGTGGTTTTCTCCTGTTTTAATTTCTATGCTACAATAATGTCACCCGCGATTGCGGGTTTTATCTATTTCTCAACTGATTTTATCAACTGGAAACTGCCAACTGTATATCCTGTATATCCTTGTTAATTTCTTTTCTTTGTCATCTGTGTAAATCTGTTTAATCTGCGTAATCTGTGTTCTATTCTCTTCTCCTTCACTATGTAATGTATGTTTTTACTTATCTCTCAAATGGTCTTAATAAACCGTCCACAGGTGCATAATCATCTGTAAGTATTGGATATTGTTCCCAACCTGCTGGTGGCACAGGAACAAAAGCGTCTACCCTTTGCAATAGTAATGGGAAACTCACTGTTTTATTTTTTAATAAATTTGTTGCCTTTATGCGCAAACTCTCCCTTGTAGCCTTTATACTTGAACGTGTGCCTATCAAAACCACATTCATACTCTCTCTTGCTGGAAATAGATAAACCTGCGGGAAGACCGATTTCATTGTCTTATAAACCGAGGCTACTACATCTGATTGAAAACCGCCAAGCGTCCCAATGACATTATAAGCAATCACACCATTTGTGGTTAGTTTTGAAAGTGCAATTTCAAAAAACTCTTTTGTTGTAAGGTGATAAGGCACAAATGAACCGTATCTACCGCTATGATAAGCGTCCATTATTATTGCCCCATAAAGATTGGTTGTGCGTCTTAAATATTGCCGTCCATCTTCAATATGAACGATTTGATTTTCTCCTTTTTTAAAATAAAAGAAACGTTCTGCAACATTTACAACTACGGGATCAAGTTCCACAGTTTCAATTTTTAATTTTGGATAATAATGTTCAAAACTCCTCTGTGCGCTACCACCCCCAAGACCTATCATAAGGACATTTGTTAATTTATCGTTCCACAACCATACAAGATGAAAATATTCCGTGTATTCAAAATGCCCTTTCAGTGAATCGGCAAGGGACATTCTTGTCTCTGTTGAACCGTCAAAGCTTAAAAACCGAACCCCCATTTCATCAACTACCCTGATGTTGTGGTACCGAGAAGTTGTTTCAAATACGATTTGCCCTGAATACGCCTCCGATATCAGCGCTAAACACAATAAGAAAAGCAGGGATTTTTTAAATCTCATTTTTCACTCGTTTTTAAGCATTTCAACTGACAAAACAAACCCAGTACAACGACTAACATCCCTACCACCTTAAAGATACTTGAAATTCTCATAATATCAATTAACAAAAATCCGGAGGCGAAGACGCCGACAATGCCGCCGAGGGTTGAACCTGCAATAATAAAACCGCTAATTTTACCAATGTTTTTGATATCGCGAGAAAGTATCTTTATCATAAACGGCGAGACCATTGCTAAAACGAGACAGGGTAAAAGAAACACCAGAGCGCTTCCTATTACTGGGTCAAGCCTTTGCCAGATTTCCGGGATTGGTTTATCAATTGGATGCCGCTGAACGATGTACTCTATTATTGGTGTGGAAATGTTAGGAATTAAGAAAGTTATAACCCCAACAATAACAAGTAATACCCCTAAAAAACTTACCCGTGGTATCTTATCCGCAATCCAACCGCCAATGTAATATCCTGCCCCGAGGGCAATCATTACAACACCAATCTGGCTAATCCAGACATAAAATGTGCTACCGAAGTCGCGAGCCAAAAATCGCGCCCCAATTATCTCAAGTACCATAATCGCAAAACCGGAGAAAAAAGATACAAAACCAGTGAGTAGATAAATTTTCATCATCTTAAAAATAGTTAATAAAGGCTATTTTATCAAGAGGTGAACAAATTATTGATTAATCCCCTTAATTATTAGAAGTAACAAAATATCCCGACTATTTAAAATTTTTCAACAAAAACCAATTTTTCCTTGAAGAGGGTAAAGTCCATTTTAAGATTATAATGATGAAGAAAAATAATATCCCGTTGCACAAGACATTAAAGACGATAGTTAGATTGCATAATATTGCATTGTTAGTATTTACAACATTTTTGTTCATATTTGCACTTTCATCAATCGCTGCTTATGTTCCATCAACTAAGGTTGTTCCACCTCAGCCGCAACGAGAATTTCGCGGTGTATGGATTGCCACGGTAGGCAATATCGATTGGCCATCTCAAGCCGGTCTTCCCGTAGAACAACAAAAGGCAGAGTTAATTCAAATTTTGAATAAGGCTGTTGAATTGAAACTTAACATCGTTATTTTTCAGGTGCGGACATCGTGTGATGCCTTTTACAGTTCAAGCATTGAACCCTGGTCTGAATATCTGACCGGCCAAATGGGACAATCACCAAAACCGTTTTATGACCCATTGGCTTTTGCAATAGAAGAGGCGCATAAACGCGGTTTAGAACTACATGGCTGGTTCAATCCATTCCGCGCTCGCTATTCTTCGGTAAAAAGCCAACCTTCATCCAACCACATAAGCAAAACAAAACCGGCAATTGTAAGACAATATGGTAAGCAACTATGGTTGGACCCCGGAATGATATCCGCTCAAGATTATGTCCGCTCGGTTATACTTGATGTAGTTCGCCGTTATGACATAGATGGTGTCCATATTGACGATTATTTTTACCCTTATGTTGAAAAAGATAGTTCTGGACAGGACATCCCATTCCCCGACAATGAAACCTATAATTTATACAGAGCAAAAGGGGGAAAATTATCAAAGGAAGATTGGCGCAGAGAAAATATTAATAATTTTATAAAAACCATAAATCAATCTATCCACAATGAGAAAAACGGGGTAAAATTTGGTATAAGCCCATTTGGAATCTGGCGTCCAGACCCCTCGCTTTCAATTCGGGGTATGGATGCTTATGAACGGTTATTTGCAGATTCAAAAAAATGGATTAATAATGGCTGGTGCGATTATTTTGCGCCACAATTATATTGGCAGATTACTGCGCAGTGGCAAAGATTTCCTGTGCTTCTAAAGTGGTGGTCAGAACAAAATCATCGCCGTCGCATTCTTGTTTGCGGTATTAATACATTTAAGGGAGGAAGTCAATGGTCAGCCGCTGAAATAGTAAATCAAATTAACATAGCCCGACGTCTAACCGGAGTAAGCGGGCATATCCATTGGAACGCAAACGCCCTGATGCAAAATCGCGGAAATATTGCAAGTGAACTTTCCAAAGCCGTTTATCAACAGATTGCTATAACTCCACGATTTGACTGGCTTGATTCCACACCACCAAAACCACCGCGAGTTTACGCAAGTTTTAACCAGCAGTCTCTTTTAATACAGGTTGAACCGCAAGGACGTGAAATACCGCTCTTCTGGTTGTTGCAAACTAAAGACAAGAACGGTTGGTACAGTGAAATACTTTCAGGCACAAAAACTTTGTTCACTATCCCAAATTATCAAGAAAAAGAAGCAATATCAATATCTGCGTTGGATAAATGCGGAAATTTAAGTCAGCCATCGGTTTTAATTAAAAAATAATGGCTCTGGCAGGCTATAAGCCGAATTCTGTCTGCCTTGCAATTACAAGGGAGAGGATCATTTATCTAAGCAGCACTAACCCGAAGCCCGGTGGTTATAGGTCAGTTTGACTGACATCTATACCACACTGGAGCGGGCAGCTCCGAGGCTTCCTATTTTGCCTTGCTCCCGATGGGGTTTTCCGTGCCGTCTTACTTACGCAAGACGCGGTGGGCTTTTACCCCACCTTTTCACCCTTACCTGCGTCTGAATTTAAACGTAGGCGGTCTATTTTCTGTGGCACTATCCGTCAAAAAGCATTTTGGCTTTTTGCCCGTATATATCCCTGCTTAATCGCAGGGTTACACGGCATCGCGCCCTTTGGAGTTCGGACTTTCCTCCACCTATCCTATAACGGATAGAAGGCAACCCTCTACCTGCCAGTAGCCATTAATAAACTACTCGACTTTTTAGTCAGATTCAAGTCAACCTTGCAAATTAATATTCCTCGTCCTATCTATGGTTGCACTAATCAGTTACTTTATTCCCAATTCCAGCAAATCATCGGAATATTTCTCTGGTCAAGCCTGCGAAGTATAGCAGTGAAAGTTCTTTTTCTCTGGTCCAATTGCACTTCAACTTTAACCTCAAAAGTTGTGCTCTGTGTAGAACAAATCCTGCTTAACATAGATATTAATTGCGGATTCATACCGGGAACAGTCATCATCTCTCCAATTGTTCTGAATGGTGTATCATCTTCGGTACCATCCTGTCCATCAGGTCCGGATCGTCGGGTTATAATTTCATTTGCAATATTTTCATCGATTCCCGGAATTAACTGGAATGTTGTTGCTGACGCCGTATTTAAGTTTATAAAACGACTTGAAAAAGTGCAGAAAAGATCTACAAGCCCAACCGCATATAATTCCAATTCCTGCTTTTTGCCGGAGGAGACTCCGAAACGTTTTTGCCAGGTTGGCGAAGGCGATGGCGCCCCGATGTAATGTGGGCCATAATAAATTTCTGGAATAACATTTCTTATTAATAATAGTTCCGAGACATCATCCATTGAGCCGTTTTTTGCAACATACGGCGGTTCAAGATTTTCATAAAAATCACTCTCTGTCCCGCCTACTCTTACTTCATCATCTGGATCCAACCAATCTAAGATTGAACTTACTATAGGACGAGATTCAGATGGCTCAACGCCAATTAAGGTAAACGCCTGATTTAAAATCATTTCATCGGCAATATTAATGTTAAATTTACGCTCCATATCTGTTATTTTCACTGTAATTGTTCCATTGCCTAACGGAATGTTATCAAGGGTTATATCTGAAAGCAGACCATTGGTCGGACCAATACCACCAGCCCACTTTTGATTTAAGGAATCATACGGTTCATTCGGAATATTTTTTTGTTGACCTAATACATATCTTGCGAGTTCTATTCCTGAACGACCAAGCCATTCCATCTCATTATCAAAAAACGCATTCCGCGCAAGTCGGGTTTCAACCTTCATTGAATACGCAAAACCGCCTGCCATAATACTAAGAAAGGTAATGACAATCATTACGATTATCAACGCAATCCCTTTGTTTACTTTTTTAGGTTTAACTCGCATATATCAACGTCTCAAGTTAGGCGGTGGTTGCGCAGGATTCATCATTCTAGGGTTCCCATACATAGAACCGGGATAACCATACGGCTGACCAGGATTACCATAAGGTTGACCGGGAACTGTCGGAGTAGCGCCACCACGATATCCACCCGGATAACCTGTTCCGGGTGTTCCCGGTACCGGAGGAACACTGATTGAACCCGGTGAGCCGGGCCTCCCGGGCACAGGCATCCCTATCGGTTGTTGCCAATCCCTCGGCACAAGTACTGACGGAACCGAAACAACCCGCATAACAAGTTCTTCATCTTTTGCCTTAAAGTTGTTCACAACACCCATTCCAATATAAATCCTTACCAATGGCGGCACCTGATTCGTATATTTCCACTCATCAATCCAATCCTTCTCTGACGGGTCGTAAAACTCCAATTTGAACGTATAGACATCCCTGCCAAGCACAATTGTGTAAGGTGGACTCGTGGTATTTGTTGGCATCAATAGTGGCCATTGACGTAAAACAAGCTGATTTCTCGAATACTCGCCCGGTTCAATGTTAAACCAAACGTGTCTTAGTTTTTCCTCTCCGTATAATATACTTCCGGGAAAGGTTTCAGGAAGTCTCGCAACCAAACTCAACGAAGCAAACTCACCGGAGGTATCCGCAAAAAAATAATAATGTTGCGGATTTGCAGCAAACATTTGCATTGTTGTTAGAGCGTCTTCCACCGCCTTTACAGCAATTCGTGTCCGTTGCACAGCTTCCGCAGCCTCCTGAGCCGATTTTGTCCCCCTTAAAATTGCTGACCAGCATGAATAAATCGAGGTAAGAACCATCGCAAATATAGAAATTGCAAGCATGATTTCAATCAAGGTAAAGCCTGCCCTCTGATATTTTAAATAACACTTCATTTAAAACCTCATATTATCTTCTCGTTCCAAATCCGGGCGATGACAATCCCGGTCTTGTCCCCCGTGCATCAGTCTTATACATCAAAACACTCATTTTTGAATCTTCCTCTCTCACATAACCGGACTTCCTATAAAGATGTATATCCACTTTAAATAACCCGTTAGTAGCAACCTCAAAGACCTCGTATGACCAGGAATAATCCGGATAAATTTTCCCAAAATCTCCGCTGTCAACCATTCCGTCCTCTAATTTATTTGTAACCGATAATTCGGCGGCGATTAACGAAGGATCAGGTCCGCTCACCTGTAAGTTTCTTGCTGCGGAAATCCCGCGTGAAACAACGCCCAAAATCGCAAAGGTCGCAGTAAAAAAAATCCCAAGTGCTATCATCACTTCAAGCAAAGTAAAAGCACTTGCACTACCATACCCATTGTTCCTACGAACCTTGTTCTTAGTTATAGCGGTCATATCATCTATGCACAAATTTTGAAGGGTCTGTTTGAACATCAGGAATTGCTGTTATTATATCAAGTGATATTTTTCTCCATTCATTTCTATCCGACCTTAATACAATGGTGAATTCATCGCTTGTGCCATTTGGATAAAACTTCACTTTTGCCTCTTCGGCAGTCTGGAGTTCAACAAAATTTACTCCCAAAAGTTCAATTTGAACATTTTGAGGTATCATTACAGAATCGCTCTTCCCCGGCGCAGAAATCGTCCCATCAATCGGTCTAATCACCATTTCCTGAACTTGCCCGGTTAGAATTGCCTGAGCCCGAGCCATACTGCACGCCTCTACAATGCCATTAACCACGGCGCGCAGTGAATTCTGTTCAGCCGCTCTAAAAATTGAAGGAACACCAACGGCAAGAACAAGCGCAGTAATCGCTATCACTATCATTATTTCTATGAGAGTGAATGCCGTAATTAATCCTGTTTTTCTATGGAAAAACTTCATTAAATCGTTTTTATCTACCTATGCTGCTTGTGATGGTAAACATTGCAGACAGTATACTAAATAACAGGAAACCAACACCTATCGCCATAATGATAATCATTACTGGCTCAATAAGATTTGTCATAACTCGTAATGCAAGTATCAATTCGTTCTCGTATGTTTCAGCAATGTTTTTTAATGCGCCGGGAACGTCCCCAGTGTCTTCGCCAATTTTTATTAAGTCTATCATCAATTGAGGGAATACCTTGCTCTTCGCCATCGGTTGGGCAATTGTTTTACCATCGGTAACCGCCTCGCGCGTTTGTGCAATTGCTTCCTTTATTATTTCGTTCGGAACTACCTGTTCGGTTATTTTTAATGCAGTCAATACTGGAACACCATTTTGCAATAAAGTGGCAAGCGTACGGGAAAATTGGCAGAACAAATTAAGCCTTATAACCTTACCCAAAACCGGTAAACGTAACTTCCAACTATCCATAAGCTTTCTACCAGCAGAAGAAGATTTAAACCGCAAGAACAGCACAGCAATAGCAGACACTACAAGACCAACAAGTATCCAAAAAGATGGACTCATAAAAAGATCTCCAATTGCAATCAATGTCCTTGTTGCAAATGGCAGTTGAATCTTTAATCCGGTAAAAATTTCCTTAAACTTCGGCAACATATAAGTCATAAAAAAGATAATGATGCCGATGCCAACAAATGAGACAACCGCCGGATAAATAAGAGCCGATACAAACTTTGACTGAACTTCTGCAAAACGAGAATAATGTTCAGAAAGCCGACGCAATACTTCAACCAGCGCACCACTTTGTTCCCCCGCCCTTACCATATTAATATACATATCGGTAAAGATAACTGGGTGCTTTGCCATTGCATCCGATAGACTTCTGCCTTCCATAACATCCTGTTTCAACTGGCGGCTAATCTCTGTACTAATTCCCTTTGTCTCAAGATGCGTCATACTATTCAGGGCAACCGTCAACGGCATACCTGATTGAAGCAGGTTCGCAAGTTGCTGCGTAAATGTCGCAAGGTCTTGCAACTTTGGTTTCTTTTGTTTAGTAAAATGTTCTCGCAATGCAGGCGGTAAAACTAATGCAAAAGACCACTTTTTTTTACCCGACTTTTGTGTTTTCGCGTACCCCTTTGGCGCTTCGATCTCAACAGGCAAAAGCCCCATTTTTTGAATCTGCGTGATTGCAGTCGGACGGTCAGCTACATCAAGTACACCCTGAACAACCTCGCCCGTTCGCTTTCTCGCTTTGTATGAAAACTGTGGCATATATATATGTTAATATAACTTCTTAATTACTCCATTTTCAATATCACCAATCTTTTATTTATAAATTGCAAATCCATATTTTTTAGTTTATAAACCGATGAAACTCAAAAGTTTTCTAATATCAGCAATTAAAGATAGTATAAAAGGAATAAATTTATTTTCATTGTTCCAATTAAATTATTATTAAAACTGATGAAATATTGAAAATAAAATATGGGGTGAATTAAAAATCAATATAAAAGCAAATATATTTCAATCGCTGGAATTTGTAACTTCCTAATCAATAGGCAACTCTGATAATTCTGCTTGAATACTGATTGTATCTGGCTTATGACGGGATTCGCCTTTAAGTATAGCCAATCCGTAATCGCGGTTCATTTTAGCAATGAATTTTAAGTCTACTTCCTTAGGACAAACCTCTGCACAAGAACCGATATTTGTGCAATTTCCAAATCCTTCTTCGTCCATCTGGGTAACCATATTTTTTACGCGATAATCTTTCTCGGGCTTACCCTGAGGCAAAAGGTTAAGGTGAGAAACCTTTGCAGCAACAAACAGCATTGCGCTGCCATTTTTGCAAGAAGCAACGCAAGCGCCACAACCAATACAGGCAGCAGCATCCATTGCAGTCTCAGCGATTTCCTTAGAAACTGGTATTGAGTTTGCATCATGAGCGCCACCGGTATTTACCGAGATATAACCACCAGCCTGGATAATTCTGTCAAATGCGCTACGGTCAACAATCAAATCTTTTATCACCGGAAATGCCCTAGAACGCCACGGTTCAATTACTATGGTATCACCATCTTTGAAATACCGCATATGTAGTTGGCAGGTCGTTGTCCCTTTGTGCCCACCGTGCGGTTTCCCATTAATTGCACAAGAACAGGCACCGCAAATACCTTCGCGACAATCGCTTTCAAATGAGATTGGTTCTTTACCCTCAACGATAAGGTGTTCATTTACTACATCCAGCATTTCAAGGAACGACATATATTGGTTGATATCTTTAGCCTCAATAGTCTCAAGATACCCCTGCGAACTTGCGTCTTTTTGTCTCCAAACTTTTAGCGTCAGATTCATAGTAAATCAGTCATTGATTTATAACTCCGAGTTGCCATCTGGACATACTCGTAATATAGAGGTTCTTTATGTAAAATCGGTTTATTGCCTATCCCTTGATATTCCCACGCGGCAACATAAGCAAACTGTTCATCATTTCGTTTTGCTTCGCCATTTTCCTGATATTCCACTCTGAAATGCCCCCCGCAAGATTCTTCTCTTTCAAGGGCATCAAGCGCAAGCAGTTCTGCAAATTCAAGAAAATCCGCAATTCGGATTGTATTCTCGAGGTCTTGATTCAATGTTTCATTTACCCCGCTGACTATAACATTTTGCCAAAATTCATCACGGATTTCTGGAACTCGTTTCAAAGCAGTTTCAAGGCTCTGCCTGCTGCGAGTCATCCCCACATTGTCCCACATAACTCTGCCAAGCTCTTTGTGAAAACTAACAGCAGAACGTTTGCCTTTTACTGAAAGCAGTTTCTTTATCATATTGACCACATCTTTCTCTGCTTTTTTAAACTCAGGATTGTTCACCGATGATTTTGGTTCTTTTGCAGTAGCAAAGTAATGGCCGATTGTGTATGGGATTATAAAATACCCATCTGCAAGTCCCTGCATTAATGCACTTGCGCCGAGACGATTTGCGCCGTGGTCAGAAAAATTGGCTTCACCCAATACAAATAATCCCGGAATATTACTCATCAAATTATAATCGACCCATAACCCGCCCATTGTATAATGCGGCGCAGGATAAATACGCATAGGCTGCTCATAGCCGTTTTCACCCGTAATTCGTTCATACATTTCAAAAAGGTTGCCATAACGTTCAGAGATTTTTCTTTTGCCGAGTCTTTTTATAGCCTCAGAAAAATCAAGATAAACTCCACGACCACCCGGTCCAACACCTCTTTCTTCGTCGCAAACCTCTTTGGCAGCCCTTGAGGCAATATCTCTCGGTGCTAAATTGCCATAACTTGGATATTTCCTTTCAAGAAAATAATCGCGTTCGTCTTCTGGAATATCGTTCGGATGACGGGTATCACCCGGCTTTTTAGGTACCCATATCCGTCCATCATTTCGTAAAGATTCTGACATCAAAGTAAGTTTTGATTGATAATCGCCGCTAACAGGTATGCAGGTGGGATGAATTTGTGTAAAACAAGGATTGGCAAATAGCGCCCCCTTCTTGTATGCGCGGTAAATTGCAGATACATTGCACCCTTTTGCATTCGTTGAAAGAAAAAATACGTTTGAATAGCCACCTGTCGCTAAAATTACAGCATCACCAGCAACAGAACTTATTTCCCCGGTTATAAGGTCGCGGACAATAATTCCTTTTGCATGACCGTTGATTAAGACAAGGTCGAGCATATCGGTTCTGGGATAAAGTTTAACACGTCCATGCGCCACCTGACGCATCATCGACTGGTATGCACCAAGAAGAAGTTGCTGACCCGTTTGTCCGCGCGCATAAAAAGTTCGTGATACTTGTGCACCACCAAACGAACGATTATCTAATAAACCACCGTAATCACGCGCAAATGGGACGCCTTGTGCAACACATTGGTCAATTATATTCAGGCTCAGTTGCGCAAGCCGAAAAACATTCGCCTCGCGCGAACGAAAATCGCCACCTTTTATCGTATCATAAAAAAGCCGATAAATGCTATCACCGTCGTTCTGATAATTCTTTGCTGCATTTATCCCACCCTGAGCCGCAACTGAATGGGCACGACGCGGGCTATCCTGAAAACAAAACACCTTAACATTATATCCAAGTTCACCAAGCGATGCAGCAGCAGACGCTCCGGCAAGTCCTGTGCCAACAATAATTACGTCGCACTTCCTTTTATTTGCCGGTGCAATAAGCTTTAAATCACTGCGGTGTTTATCCCACTTTAATTCTAACGGTCCAGATGGTATTTTTGCATCAAGTTTCATTGGTAAAAATCATTTTAAAATGCCTGTTAAAACTGACACAGGAATTGAAACATAACCTATAAATAATATTATTGCCAAAATTGTGGCAGCTTTTTCAAGGATACGGTGATAATATTGACTGTTTATCCCGACTGATTGGAACAAACTATGCGCCCCATGACTGATATGAAAACATAACCCGCCCACGCCTAAAATATAAAATAACGAAACCAGTGGATGACTAAAACCGTTTATCATCATTTTATACACATCTCGTTGCCCCTTAATTTGAAACTCGGCGCCGGAAAAATCCTTGCCAATTAAATTAATATCCGAAACCTGAACTGTGTAATGTAAAATATGATAAACGAGAAAACACCCCAATACTATCCCCATAAACATCATATTACGGGAGGCAAATGTAGATGACATAGGTGTGGGATTGCCAAAATAACCAATCGGTCTTGCAGCGCGGTTTTCAAACCATAAGCGGATAGATGTCCATAAATGAAGCACAAGCATCGTAAAAAGAAAAATCCTTACAAGCCAAAGAATCTCCTTATTGCTCTGCAAAAAATGCGCATATCTATTTATGGTCTCTTTTCCCATAAATACCTGGAGGTTTCCCAGACTATGGCCTATTACAAAAGTAAGGAGGCACAAGCCTGAAATTGCCATTATATACTTCTTTCCAACAGATGAATAATATAGGTTTTTTATCACGCTCATTTAAGAAACCAAATCGTTAGAGTCTGGTATTTATATGCCCACCACACTCAGTATGTTCCCGTTAGCAGATATAAATGTTGATTGTGAAACATCAAATTTGAATAATTAACAAACTTGATATATAATAGTAAACTTCAATAAACCAAAACCACAGGTAAAATAATTAATAACTTACATTAACTTATCTTACGGTAGCTAACTTATATAGGATTTATACTCAGTCAAATAATTTACGTATATCCCGATAAAATTAACAACACCAATAGTCATTAATTTTATAACACTTAATTCCTAAAATCAAATCCGCGTTTCATTTATTCTGTACTTTTTCCTGAGTTTTAACAATTAGTGCAGGAAAAGAAATTGGATATACAGGATAAAAAATTGCATCTTTGTGTCTTGTTCATCTTTGTATCTTGTAGAATATCCTGTCCATCCTGTCTATCCGTGTTAAATAGAAAAAATCCCTATAAATTTTAATGTCTTTATTTTGACCCCACAGGCAGGAATGCCTGTGCTACTCTTAATCCGTCACCGCCTAACGGGATTCTGGTTTATTTGTATCGTTTTTGCTATAATAATATCACCCGCTCTTGCGGGTTATTATCTATTTCCTTACTGATTTTATCAACTGCCAACTGCCTGTCCTATCCATCTGTGTTAAATCTTTTGTTCTATTCTGTATATCTTTGAAACAGCCAACATAAATAACCTCTTTAATATTTTTGCATCTTTTTTTAATGATATCTAAATAATCAGGAACAAGTTCTATCAGGATTGCATCTCTTACCAAATCCTGGGCAACCTTGCCTGTTGTTCCTGAACCAGCAAAGGGGTCTAATACGGTGCCTCTTTCAGGACAGCCAGCCTCAATGCATCTTTTAACAAGTTCTTCGGGAAAAGTTGCAAAATGGGCTTCGGTAGAAGGTTGAAGTTTTATACTCCAAATATCACCGGGGTTTTTGCCTTTAGGGTGAGCCTTTACTGTTTGAAGAACCAAATGGATTTCAGTAACCCACCTGTCATAAAGGTCATCAAATTCAAGGATATTTTTTAGTTTGAACCAATCATCCGGCAACGGAATTGAGCCTCCTCTACCCCACGAACCTGTATCTTTTCTGAACCAATGTCCGGCTGTATCCCGATACCCTAAAAGTTCGTCAATCTCTTCCGTAGTAATATTTTTCTTGTTTTTCCAGAATTTAAGATAATTTGCAACTATCGGCTGAAAAATTTTATATCTTCTCTGCAAAACTAAATATTCTCCGAATAGCGATTTTCTTGCGCCCGGAGAAGCTCCTCTATTATCAGGGCTTAATACGAATTTGCCTTTATAATTCCGTTTTCCATTTCTAATAGGCTGCGAAGAATTTAAAGAAAATAAAAGTGATGGTTTTAATTCTATGCTATCCTTAAACTCTGCTATTGTCGGTAGTAAAGGTTTTGGGAATCCTTTGCAGTTAATATGATTTTTTATATCTATGTCGTGTTTTATTATTTTGCCACAATCTTGACAAATAAGTTCAACGGCAATCTGAGATTCTTTATTAAAATCATTTACAATTTCCATCGTGCTTTTTTCATCATCCCATTCTACATGAGCAAAGATTTCGCCGTTAGAACTTTTAAAAACTCTGGAAATAATCCCTTCATTCTTTTTGTCTTTTGACAAAGAATCTTCTACCTTAAAACCAATTATCTCTTCTGGTTCTCTATTATTCACAAAATTATTTACCGGTATCCTCAATGAATCTACTGATAAATAATAATTATATTTGCTCTCTTTCTTAACGAATAAAAACAATGGTTCATAGACATTCGAAAATCTATTATCCAATGAAGAAGGCATAGCATTAGGTTTATGCCAAATAATTTTATTTAAAAGTGTCCAACCATTTTTTTGAAGTTCAACTGCCAACAACTCCGGAATGAGCAGCAACTCCTTGTTTAAATATTTATATCCGACGTTTAAGAAAAATGTTCCGGTAGGTTTCAAAACCCTACGCATTTCGCTGAAAGTATTGACAAGGTTATTTATGTATTCCTGATAATCACTTTCCTGTCCAATCTGGCGAGCGTCTTTATAATCTCTTTGTTTCCAATATGGAGGACTTGTAATAACGCAATCCACAGAATCTTCTGGCATTAACCGGAGAGACTTATTCACGTCACCCATATATACAACAACATGACTAACCTCTGATATAGAATGGTTTTTTTCGGATGCATTCAGTAAATCGAGTTCTTCTTTGAGGACTAATTCTTTGGAACCTGTTTCAATATATTCTTTGCTCTCTTTTTGTCTTTTCTTCATAATTAAGAAATTATTTTAAAAAATCTCAAATCCAATAATGCTTATGTCTATATTTTTATGTCTATCTCATATTGATTCATTTTTACCTGACTTCAAATGAAGTTTTAAATTGTTTAACCCGACTTTATGTAATAAATTTTGTAACCATTTGAATCGCAATGTGCTATGAAAATTCATTATAGTATTATTCATCTTTTCACATCATCAATGCTATCATTTCTAATATTATTTTTACATTCTTCAAGTTGTTTTATGACCTATTGACTTAATTTGACGCGGGCTTATTTTTTGATTGATAAATTTTATCGTTTTAGCGTTAATTAAATTGTGCGTCCGTAGCTCAATTGGATAGAGCTTCTGACTTCGGATCAGAAGGTTGCAGGTTCAAGTCCTGCCGGACGCGCCAGATACATTAAAATCTTATTTCTATATTCGCACTAATTTCAATCTTCAATTAATCGCTAAATTTAGCGAACCAATTTATGCCTGATGGTTTCAGCCCTGTTTGTTTTGGGCAAACGGTTAGGGCTTGGTTCCCATTCGGGAGCTGATTCTACCGCATGTCTTAACCGCGCAAACCACCATTCTGGTTTCACCATCAAATTAGAATTTCTTCTGGCTTGTAGCGACTCTGGATTCTTGCATTCCAGATGTAATTCAAGTTGTTCATTTATTTTCATACCCCCAATTTAGCATCAGGGGTAGGACATAGGTTGTCCAAGTATAAAAATTTTTGAAAATATTTTACTAACGAAAAATCGTTTATGCAAAAATCCAGAAAACCCACCGCATAGACAGGTCAAATCAATTGTTCAATCTCATCAGTTGAGAAGATGAAATCAAATGTTCTGGCAATACTTTTAACTTCATAGAGATAAGCTTAAAATCCGGCAGAATGACACTCTGCGCAACCTATATCATAATCGTCACCCGGGTGTTTAAACTCCTGTCCGTGTGGATTTAGTTTATCCAGTTCATCTCCCGTCCCTTGCGCCAATATGATATGACAGATATTACATTCCTTTGCTTTAATCGTCTTTTTTCCATCGGTTGTCTTATGTTTTTCGTCATGACATCTAAAACAACCGGGCCAGTCTTTATGACCAATTTGGTTCGGATATGCCTTCCAGGATGCTTTCATTTCCGGGAAAAAGTTGTTAGTGTAAATATCCTGTATTGTAGCAATTGAGGCGAGCACTTTAGGGTTATTGTTATAGATTTTTGCCATCGTTGCGGCAATTGTTTGAACACCTTCATCTTCGGATTTATAATCCTGTGTCAAAACATAAACAGCATTGGATTTCATCCAGGAAACTGAAGAATCAATTTTTCCAAGACTCATTGCTAAATTGACGGAATCATTTGGTGATTTAAAGATATGTGAAGGTCGGTTATGGCAATCCATACAATCCATTTTACGGATAACATAATTACTTACATCGTTGGTAAAACTTTTGACTTTATATTCGGTCACAATTCCGAGAGGATTTGTTACCCGCACCCAGGGAATTACAAGGCGGTTGGTATCTGTCGCTATGTATTCGATTTTGTTAGCAACATTCATATGCCAATGAATTCCGCCGACTGGACCGTGTGTTGCATCTGCCCCACCTACTTTCATTAACATCCTTATTGTAAATGGTGGGTTGGTTTCATCGCTCAAATAGTAGTTGTAAGTTTTATCAAGGTTGCCTACAAATTTTTTAGGCCAGTGGCATTGTTCGCAAGTTTCCTGCGCAGGGCGCAGGTTTTTAATAGGAGTTGGTATTGGACGTTGATATTTATTAGCGATTGTCGCATAAACCTGGT
>JAKPVM010000089.1 GCA_029572555.1 Verrucomicrobiota bacterium
TGTCCAACTTCCACTTGAACCATCATATTCCGTCTGTCTGATTCGTCTTCCCATTCCCTCATATTGCCCCTCAACCTTCCGCCGCGCTTCAGCGGGTACGGTCGGAATTCTTTCCACTTTAACTAATCGGTTTTCACCATCCCACCTATATGAAAACCGACTATCATTTATTAAATTACCATCAGCATCATATTGTAAAACTTGAGGTGTATTTGCCACAAACACAAAACCGCTGTTCGTCGTCACAATATCAGAATTCGTCCCACCCTGCTGCAACACGGCAACGTTAGTCACCCCTTGCCAGAGGGCATTAACGGAATTATCCACCTTCAATTCCTTCCTAAAATACTCGCCTTTCCGATATGTAGCCTGACCATTCACAGTTACAGTCGCATTTGAATTCGCACTACCAAGAATATCAACATATCCCGGAACAGTAAAGGATGTTATTTGATTTTCTTCATTCGCTGTATATCCCGAAACCCTCAACTGCTGACCCCACTCATTGCCACCTGTCTTTGCCCACTTACGATTACCAATATCGTCGAAAGAGTATTCAAACTGTTGCCCTGCTACTACTTGCCCATCACTCCAATACTGATACCAACTTATTGCTGATGATGTTTTGATTTATCAGTTAGTGGTTTGGTTCAGTAATCGCAAGATTTGATGTTTTTTCGGCGTCGATGGTTGCGCCCCTATTTTTGTTACTGAAATTGCAGCGGCAATGTTTGCAAACCTGACTGCTTGAACTATCGGTTTTTCTTCGGCAATTGAAGCTGCCAATGCGCCGTTAAAAATATCCCCAGCGGCGGTTGTATCGACTGCCTTTACTTTGATTGATGGAATCAATTTAGATGTATCGTCATTATGCAAATATGCGCCTTTTTCGCCCAGTGTAATAATCACGGTATCGACACCTTTGTTCTTCAATGTGATCGCTGCGCTTTTTGCTGTTTGTTCATCAACAATTTTTATCCCTGTCAAAATCTCAGCCTCAGTTTCATTTGGTGTTATAATCGATATTTTACTGAATAGTTCATCAGGTAACGGCATAGCAGGGGCAGGGTTTAATATAGTTTTAACCCCGCAGGCTGACGCAATATTCACAGCCTCTATAACCGTTTGTAGTGGGATTTCAAGTTGAACAAGCAACACCTTTGCCGATTTTATTATCTTTTGTGCCCTTTTTATATCGTTCGGCAACAGCCGAGAATTTGCGCCGGGCGCCACTGCGATTGCGTTTTCTCCTTTTCCATCAACAACGATTAAAGCAACACCCGATGGTGCGTTTTTGTCCGTATATACAAAATCGGTTTTTATTTTTTCTTTTTTAAATCCGTTTATTGCCGATTTTCCAAGATGGTCATCGCCAACTCTCGCAATAAAATAGACGTCGCCGCCGGAGCGCACTGCTGCGACAGCCTGATTTGCGCCTTTTCCACCAGCCGCAGTTATAAATTCCCCGCCGATTACCGTTTCGCCCGGTCTTGGTAAATGGCTTGTTTTAACAACCATATCTGTGTTTGAACTGCCAACAACAATAATTTTAGGTTTCATTTTTGATTCACTTTGATTCTTGTTCGGTAATAGTCAACGATGACAGCGGCGACAATTACTGCGCCGGTAATGAGCCGTTTAATTTCATCACGCAATCCTAATGCCGCTAAACCGGAATTAAGGACTGCGATTATTAAAACACCTAAAAATGTGCTTATAACAGAGCCGCGTCCACCCATCAGGCTTGTACCACCAATTACAGCAGCGGCAATTGCTTGAAGCTCAAAACCAATCCCGGCGTTTGGATTTGCAGACTGAAATCGCGAAGTATCAATTACTGCCGCAAGCGAAACCAGAAGCCCGCAAAAAACAAACACAGCAAGTTTGATAGGCTTTGGGTTAATACCGCTTAAACGAACTGCCTCTTCGTTTGTTCCAATGGCGATGATATATCTACCGAAAACGGTTTTAGTCAGGACAAATTGAGCGAATATCACGATTGCGATTGCGATTATGAACGGAAGCGAAAGCCCGTAGATTGACGCGCTTGCCACAAAATCAATTTTACTCCCGAGATATTGCGTTTGCGAACCTGAAAGTGCGTGAGCCCCGCCACGAGCCATCTCAAGCATACCGAGAGTTACTATGAAAGATGGCAGCTTCCATTTTAGAGATATAGCGCCATTAAACAGTCCACACAAGGCGCCGGCTAAAATCGCTATGCAGATTGCAACCGATGCCGGCATATTCCATTTAATAATTGCAGTCCCAACCACAGCGCCGCAAAGCCCAAGAACAGAACCAACTGACAAATCAATCTCGGCTATGATTAAAATGTAAGTCATACCTGTGGCAATTAACACCGCAGAAGGAATCTGGTTTGCGATTGTGATAAATGTTGTAGCGCTAAAAAAGTATTTCGTCAAAAGGCTGAAGACCGCGATAAGACAGACCAACGCGATAACCAGACCTAAATATTCAGTTACTGCTTGTTTAATTTTAATGCTGTTAATCATATCAACCATTAGAAAAGTTTTTACCCTTTAAATAGCCGCTTAACGCCGCCGACATAATTTTATCCTGGCTCCAGTTATCTATATTAAAAATTCCTGCAAGCGAACCATTGGACATAACCGCAATCCTGTCGCATACCGTCATCAATTCCTTTAAATCAGACGACACAAAAATTATCCCCTTTCCCCGTTCAGCCAATTCATAGATGAGTTTATAAATTTCAAATTTTGCGCCAACATCAATCCCGCGAGTTGGTTCGTCCATTATCAAGATGTCGCAATCCTTAAACAACCATCTGGCAAGAAGGATTTTTTGCTGGTTTCCGCCGCTTAATTCTAAAACTTTTTGCTCGGTAGAATTGGACTTAATAGACAAGGTTTTTCTCCATAATTCGGATTCATTAACTTCAATTGAATTATCAATCACCGCAGGCATTCTGCACAACTTTTTCAAATTATTGATTGTTATATTTACCCTTACAGATAGCGGTAGAAAAAGTCCTTGCTCTTTGCGACTTTCTGGCAGCATTGCAATACCATTCCTGACGGCGTCGCTCGGATTTTTGATTAAGATGGGGTTGTCTAAATCTTTAATAAAAATGCGCCCTGAAGTTTTACTGTCTGCGCCAAAGATTGCGCGCATTAGCTCGGTTCTTCCAGAACCCATAAGTCCCGCAAATCCGAGCACTTCGCCACGCATAAGTTCAAAGGAAACGTTTTTTACACCAGTCGGCGCGGAAACATCTTCAACGCGCATTAATAAATTATTGCACGAAGCGGTTTTTCTGTGTGAGATAACCTCTAATTCACGCCCAACCATTAGCCTAACCATTTCATCTAATGTAAATTCAAGCGCGGGCTTAGTCTTAATCAATTTGCCATCGCGCAACACTGTGATTGTGTCGCTTACCTGCATCACCTCCTCAAGCCTATGCGAGATATAAATAATTGATGTGCCCGCTTCTTTTAACTTTTTAATTTGACGAAATAGATTTTTGACTTCTGGTTCGGTAAGTGCGGCAGTCGGTTCATCAAGTATTAAAAGATTGCATTGTTTGGATAATCCGCCGGCAATCTCAACAAGTTGCTGCTTACCCAATCCAAGTTCAGATACTTTAGTGTCAGGGCTGATATCACCCATCCCGATTTGTTCCAATAACCTTTGCGTCCTCTCATTCAAAGTAGGCTTATCTATATACCCAAAACGATTTGGCAAGTCTGTTAAGAAAATATTCTCCGCAATCGTCAAAGTAGGAATAACATTCAATTCCTGCATAACAATTCTAATGCCGTGTCGTTCAGCGTCTCTTTTACTTTCGGGGTTATAACCGATTCCATCTAACGTCATAAACCCGGAATTAGGTTTTACAAGACCTGCGATGATGCGACACAGAGTGCTTTTTCCGGCGCCGTTTTCGCCGACAATGGAATGGATTTCACCCCGCTTTATTTCAAGGGATATATCAGTAAGGACTGGGACAGCATAAGTTTTGCAAACACCTTCAATCTTAAGCAAAATGCCATCGCTATTCATCTGCGCTATTTTTTACTACTTAAAGTTTCGGCGGTAATTAAATCCACCGGCGTTTCGAAATCAAGCGGTGTGATTTTCTCTTTGATTATCTGCAACGCATATTCAATACCATACACGGCTAATCTATCTGCGTGCTGGTCGGCTGTGGCAATGATTTTTCCCTCTTTCAAAAGTTGTTGCGCTGCGGAAATATTATCATATCCCGCTACAAGAATTTGACCAACTTTGCCTGCGTCTCGCAAGGCTGCAACAACGCCAATAGCCATACTATCATTTGCGCACAAGATTGCTTTAATATCTGGGTGTTCGGTTATTATAGCCGATGCCACCTTGTTTGCCTTATCGGTTTCCCAGTATCCGGATTGTGAAGTTACAAGAGTTAGTTTTGTGTTTTTTATGGCATCCTCAAAGCCGAGTTTCCGCTGAACCCCGTTGAATGCGCTTGGCACGCCCTCAATTATTGCAACCTTATCGCCGGGCTTCAATTTTTTTGCCACATATTCTCCAACCTTCCTTGCGCCTAACCGATTGTTCGGCCCGACAAATGGAAAACTCACCTTGTTTTGCTCAAGTACTTCGTCATCAAATTTATTGTCAATATTTACGACAACTATCCCCTTCTCTTTAGCCTTTTTACAAACCGGAATTAATGCCTTAGAATCCGCAGGAGCGATAACAATTGCATCGACACCTTGAGAAACCATCTGTTCAACAAGATCTATCTGACGACTCACATCAAGTTCATCTTTTATACCGTTAGCGATAAGTTCATATTCATCAGCGTGCTCCTTTTGATGAGCCTTTGCGCCATTTTCCATAGTTTGAAAGAACTCATTTGCAAGTGATTTCATTATTAATGCGACACGCGGTTTTCTTTTCTTTTGTCCTCCCCCTTCAGAAGGCTTGCAGCCAGCAAATAAAATTATAAGCCCGCAAATAAAAAAGCCCATTACAATTCGGTTCATTACGCTTTTCATAGTTTTTTATTTAATATGAAAAAAACAAAAGGGTCAAAGATGTTTTTTACAAACAATCAATAACCAGTATGAAATTCATCTGACTCGCAAATAAACCCGGATTTATAGTATTTTTTATTTACCACAGATAGACAGGAAACTTTTTAATAAGATTCTTTAATCATTAGCCAACCAATGTAATTTGTATTTTTGAGTGAACGCATGCTGAAGTTGCAAAATGGTATAACACATTTCAAAACCTGCGAAAGCAGTAGATTATAGCAAACGGAATACAAAAACATCATAAACCGCCCAAAGCGGTGACAGAGCCATTGAATTTTGATGATTGGTTTCTAAATAATCGCTCTGTCACCACTTGCGTGGTTTTCCCTTTTGTTAATTTCTTTGCTACAATAATATCACCCGCGATTGCGGGTTTTTATCTATTTCTTAACTGATTTTATTAACTAGC
>JAKPVM010000116.1 GCA_029572555.1 Verrucomicrobiota bacterium
AAATGTTCCAATCCGCCTTGCCCCGTATGGATTGAGAAGGTGGAAGGTCGAGTAATTTAAGTGTAGCACAGGCATTTTTGCCTGTATTGGAAAGTAACAAATTCATAACACATTGAAAAACAGGGGTTTATTTTTAACACGTGTAGACAGGATGTTTTATAAGATACCTAAATCATTAGCATAGATAGTGGAATAATATACTAAATTGTGAAGATTAATACGTGATGTGTCATCCATAAAATATCAACCAGCCGAAGGCTGGCATTTTTTAACTATCGATAGATGGTGGTAGGATTATAGCATAGACATTAACACAGAGGGAAACCCCGTTAGGGGTGACAGAGCGATGATTGAGAAATCCAATAATGGCTCTGTCACCGCTTTCAGCGGTTTATGATGTTTTTGTATTCCGTTTGCTATCATAATGCCACCCGCTTTTGCGGGTTTTGAAATGTGTTTATACTATTTTTACAAAAAAATTTATTAATAACATCAACCAGCCGAAGGCTGGCATTTTAAAACTCCGCAAGGAGTGGCAGGATTATAGCATAGACATTAACACAGAGGAAAACCCCGTTAGGGGTGTCAGAGCGATAATTTAGAACCCCAATAATGGCTCTGTCACCGCTTTCAGCGGTTTATGATGTTTTTGTATTCCGTTTGCTATAATCTACTGCTTTCGCAGGTTTTGAAATGTGTTTATCCCTGCATATAGAGGGGAAGGGAAGAACGTTGATGACGCAGATGAACAGGATTTAACGCAGATTTTGATTTAACACGGATAGGGAGGATATTTTATAAGATACAAGAATAAACAAGATACAATTTTTTATCCTGTAGATGCGGGTTAATTTCCTTATCATCTGTGTAAATCTGTTTCATCTACGTAATCTGTGTTCCATTCCCATTCACAGACAAGAATGTCTATGCTACGTTGGCATCGGATGCAAACATGCTCCCACCACATTTATGAACAATAAAACAGATATGTGGATTTTCTTGCCTTTAAAATTCTGCCAAGCGGCGTTTTAAAATGCGGCGGCAGTGAATTTGCAAATGCGTCGGCTTTGTTGTCTTCGCTGATTACCACCCATACCGATTTTGCATTTATAATAGGCTGGTATCCAAGCGTGATTCTGTTTGGCGGCGGTTTTACCGCAACAACATTCCTATAAATTGATTTATCGTTTATTACATCTTCGGGTTCTTGTGGGAACAGCGATGCCACGTGTCCGTCTTCTCCCATCCCTAATATTATTAAATCAAAGATTTGCCGATTCTTTTTTATCCGAACAAATTCATCGGTTGCAAGCGCTGCTGCGGTTTCTGGTTCAAGTTCTCCACGGATTCTATGGATTTGATTGCCGTTAATTTTTAATGGCTGGAAGAGGTAACGATTTGCAATGTTGAAATTGCTTTCTGGCGAATCCATTGGCACGCAACGTTCGTCAGCCCAGAAAAAGTGGAGGTTAACCTGCGATACATTGCCAAAACGGTTTAATGTGATTTCCGCAAAAGAATTAAAAAGTTCAGGTGCAATTCTTCCACCGGATAAAGCAACAGATACGGGTTCTTTGCTTTTTGTCGCTACATTTAAAAAGTTAAACCATTGCCTTTGCAAAGTATTAAGCAATGCCTGTTTTTCCGAAAAGAAGTTAATTAGAATCTTGCAACTTGACGATTTTTTTATCCGTGTATTCGGCATAAATTTATTTATTGTTTGCTGGCGGCGAAGGATTTCTCCATGCGTGTCCTGATGTTGCAAGCAACGAATCAGCGATTGCAGGTCCCCAGGTTCCTGCTTTGTAAAATTCCTCCGCGCTGAGCGGTTTGTCCTGCCAGTGCTTACGAATTGGGTCGACTATACTCCATGCGGTTTCAACTTCATCGCTACGGATGAACAGGGTCGGATCCCCGGCAAGCGCATCAATCAACAGCCGTTCATAAGCCTCAGGCGTATATGCGCCAAATTCTGCATTATAACTAAAATGCATCCTCACAGGACGAACAACGACGTTTGTCCCGGGCACTTTTCCATTTATCCTTAATGTGATTCCTTCTTCAGGTTGAAGCCGCAACGTCAGAGAATTTGCGTCAAGTCTTGGACCGCATTGAGCGGCAAACAAAACATTTGGCGTCCTTTTAAACTGAATCCGGATTTCGCTTGCGCTTAATGGAAGTCGTTTGCCTGTTCTAAAAAAGAATGGAACACCCGACCACCGCCAATTATCAACATAAAGTTTTAAGGCAACATAAGTCTCCACATTTGAATCCGGCTTTACCTTTTCTTCCTGCCGATATCCTTTAACAGGCAAACCGTCGATTTCTCCCTCTGTATATTGTCCTCTTACGGCGTAAGCAGGTGTCATATCTTCGTCAAACCGTCGGATTGATTTGAGAAGTTTTACCTTTTCGTCGCGGATAGATTCGGATTCAAGCGAGACAGGCGGTTCCATTCCGACAAGTGCGAGCAATTGGAGTATATGGTTCTGGACCATATCCCGTAATGCGCCAGCATCTTCATAATAGCCACCGCGTGAACCAACGCCTACTTTTTCGCTTGTGGTTATTTGAATATGGTCAATATTCTGGCGGTTCCAGAGTGTTTCAAAAATTGAATTGGAAAACCTGAACATTAAAATATTTTGAACAGTCTCTTTTCCAAGATAATGGTCAATGCGATATAACTGTGTCTCGTGGAGGTACTTTGCAAACTCGCGATTCAGAACCTGAGCAGATTCAAGGCTATAACCAAATGGTTTCTCCACAACAACGCGTTGCCACATACCATTGGTGTTTTCTTTTTTTAATAATCCGCAACGTGATAATTGCTCAACAATTTCGCTGAACTGTCCCGGGGCAGTGGCTAAATAAAACAATACATTTTCAACAAGTTTCGGGTCAGGTTGCGATTTCAAAAGCTGCTTTAAATCAAAATAAGTTGAATAATCTTTTAAATCGCCTTTTAGATAAACAACTTTTTCAGCGAACTTATTCCATTCGTTCTCATCCGGCGCGCCTGTCCTGCTATATTTAGCGACAGCCTCTTTTAGTTCATTCCGCCAGGTCTCGCTTGTCTTATCTCTGCGAGCAACTCCAACAATCAAAAATGGTTCTGGCAATAATTTTTCAAGATGAAGATTGTAAAGAGCCGGTATTAATTTTCTTGTTGTAAGGTCGCCGCTTGCCCCGAAAATAACTAACGAAGACGGAGTTGTTTTTTTCTGTCTTGTATCTAGTCTGCATACAAGCAACTCATCAAGACTAATTGTTGATTCCATATCGTATTAAAATGCATTAGAGCGAATAATATTTCAAGAAATTCAAGTCAACCTGAATCATTAGCATAGATAACGAAAAATTTATGTCGACTTTTTCATAAAAAGATATTAAATTTCATTTAGATGAAAACTCCAAATAATAGTGGTTCGTCTTGTTTCTACAAAACTAATAGGAAGTAATTCTCCCATTATGAAAAAGATAATTATATTTATACTGTTAATATTTCCTTTGATATGCATTGCAGAAGTGCGGTATAAAATTGTAGATTTAACAGCGAATGCGAATTTCCCAATAAGACAAAGTCTTAGTAACGGCATTAATAACAAAGGTGATGTTGTTGGGTGTATTACAACAGATTCACAACCTATACAAAATGTTGCATACAAGTATTCAGATAATGAAGGGATGGTTATTTAAGGAGACGGGGGTGGTGTTTTTACTTGGTTATCACCCAACGATATTAACAATTTAAGAATAATTGTTGGAAATGTTCAGTTATTAGGGAGATTATATGTAAACAACGTTTTTATTTATACACCCGATATTGGTTATATAGTCATTATGTCATCATTAACAAATGAAGATTTTATGAGTTACTCGATTAATGATAAAGGTCAAATAGTAATAGCAGCAGAGGCTCAATCTGATGAAAAATGGCGGTCTTTTCGATTTACACCCGGAATAGGGATTGAAGACATCGGTATGTATAATGGGATAGAAATTTATGCTACAGATATCAACAATAAAAGCTGGATTACTGGCGAAATAAGTGATGTTGGAACGTTTTTATATAAAGATAATTCAGGATTTACGATAGTTTGTCCCGGGAGGGGAACTGGTATTAATGACAATGGAACAATAATAGGTTATTTAGAAACTCGGCGAGATCAGATTTATGCCGAACTTAGGACAAACAACTATTTATGTTCTTTTGAAATCAGCAACAATAGCGGCAACAATTATACAAATAGTACCGCCAATATTACACTCTTTGGTTTAGCCCCAATTGATGTTAAATCAATTAATACTAAAGTTAACGGTGTACCATTGAATAGTTCATTAACATGGTCTTTGGTTACTACTTGGAACATACCAATTTCCTTGCAAGTTGGCGCTAATACTATAACAGTTCAAGGATATGACTGTAATGGCAATACGAATTCTAATTGGAGCGATTCAATTACTATTACTTATCAACCATAAATTACAAATTTAAACAAAAGATTACTATGAAAATAATAAATTATTATGAAAAACAAAAGCAGGTGAGTTGGAAAAGAATTAGTTTCCACCTCGCCAGTACAATCACTTTTTTAATAGCAGCTTCAGCTATGGCGCAACCGAGGCCAGATATTGTCTGGAGCACAAATGCTCACTCTCATAATGTTGAATCTCTGTCATTTTCCAGTGATAGTTGTTTGTTAGCATCAGGAGGACATGATTTCTATGTTAAACTGTGGTCTTTAACGAATTTTTCGCTGGTGAGGACATTTGTGACTGCCTACGACGGTGGATATCAAGGCGGAGTTACTGCGGTCGCAATATCACCTGATTCACAACTGATAGGAGCAGGGGACGATAATGAATATAATTATGGATGGCAAATTTCTGATGGAACACGGCTGTGGTATGGAGGGGTTGGGATTGTAAAGTCAGTTGCTTTCTCACCAGATAGCGCTTTATTTGCTACTGGCCGTTCTATGCCGGGAAAAATCACAATTCGTGACATTAAAGCCGGTGAATTACTTCCTTTTCCGGAGATTGAAAATGGTATTAATGCTGTTCGTTTTTCTCCCGATGGCAAATATTTAGTCTCTGGCTATTATAATCGTCCTTATATAGCGAGTCTATGGAGCATGTCAGACTATTCATTGGTGAGGGACTTTATTGGACATTCATTTATAGTAACCGCGTTGGACATATCACCCGACGGCACATTATTGGCAACAACAAGTTGGGATGGTACAACTCGGCTTTGGCGTATGGCTGACGGTACAAATGTTTGCATACTAGATGGAGGTGGAGAAAAAGAGTCTGTTAAATTTTCACCTGATGGCAAATTGCTGGTACAATCCTGCAGTAAAGGGGATATTAATTTTTGGCGAGTTTCAGATGGTAAACTTTTGTTGACATACAGTAATCTCACGGCAGGTGCCATTGCAGTGTCACCGGATGGAAAATATTTTGCTTATGGAGGGTGGTCAAATGG
>JAKPVM010000136.1 GCA_029572555.1 Verrucomicrobiota bacterium
CTAAGTCGGCATCTTGCCAGAATACCGCATGATCGTTTGATTGGCTTACATCAAACGATAAAAAAGTGGCTGGCAGAAGATGTTTACGACACTCGCCGCTTTGAGGAGGCTTATGGTTTTCAGACCAGAACCGGATTGAAAGACGGATTGAAGCGTGAAGTGGATTGGTATCTGAAACACGGCAAAACATAAATTTTATTTTTCCATTTAACTTCTCGGATTTAAATAATGCTTACAAAGAGACTATTTGATTTATTATTTTCCGTTCTTTTAGTCTTTATTTTATTGACACCAATGTTGGCGCTTGCTTTACTTGTTAAGGGCACTTCCATTGGCCCTGTGCTTTATTGGTCTGCTCGCGTGGGTAGAAATAATAAAATATTCAAGATGCCCAAATTTCGCACAATGCGTACAGATACCCCGGAGATGGCAACACATCTAATGAATAATCCCGAGCGCTATCTGACGTATGTGGGCAAATTGTTGCGTAAATCGAGTTTGGATGAATTGCCTCAGTTATGGAGCGTCTTAAAAGGAGACATGAGCTTTGTGGGGCCTCGGCCTGCTTTGTTTAACCAGGATGATCTGATTAATTTACGGACTGAAAAAGGTGTTCATCGCCTTGTGCCGGGCATTACAGGTTGGGCGCAGATAAACGGCCGAGATGAATTACCAATTCCGGTTAAAGTGAATTTCGATGAATACTATCTTAAGAACCAATCGTTTCTTTTTGACATGAAAATTCTCTGGTTAACTTTTTTGAAAGTGATTAAAAGAGAGGGGGTAAGTCATTAAGAAAAAAATTTAATAATTCTTTTTGTCATTTTATATCAACTACTTATTAAGTAATTTAATTCTTATTCAAGTAAAGGCAGGGCCGGAAATGGCTCTGCCCTTACTTTTTCTTATTTCTCGCAAGCGGGTAAAAGATGTGATAAAGAACAAAAACTCAAAAACCGTTTATTCATTGAAAGATGAAGATTATAAAAAAAATTACAAGGGCAATGGTTATTGATAGTAAAAGGCTTTTTATTTTGTTCTCTCATGCAGTCTTCATGGGCGTTCTATTATTTTCCCTTTTCGGTACAGTCGGCTACGCTGAACCGGTTTTTTCCGTAAAATCAGACAATGAACCTTTCAATGAGGTATTAACAAGAATTTCAAGGTCTACAGGATATAAAATTGAAATAACGAAAGGCTATCGAAATCCACCGGTAACCGTGCAGCTTAAGAAAATTACCCTTGAAAAAGGTTTAAGAGAGCTAATGAGAGTCATTGAGGAGCCGAATTACGCCATTGTGGTAAATGACAATGTAAAGAAGGTTGAAATAAGAATCTTTGGTGATGCCGCGCCGGGGCAAAAAAGTGGTAAGAGCGCCCATGCCGGCGCCGGTTACGATTTTCGTAAACGGAAACAGGCCGATTCTGAATTAGTAGATATAAGTCGCGAAAGAGCAGAGGCGCCTGAAGAACCGCCTGAAGATCACCCTCATCCGGCACCGATGGAGCCGCCGACGCCACCGGAAATGGAGATCATTCCTCCGGAATGATTGGGCTATTAGCGAACAGCAGTTGATAGTTGATAGTTGATAGTTGATGGTTGATGGTTGATGGTTGATAGTTGATAGTGAAGGGTGAAAGAAACCTTTGCATAATGATTAAACTGTCATTTGACATGAGGGAACTTAAACAAATCTCTCAATTTATTGGGGAGAGAGAGCTTTTGAATTCTATTGTATGCGCAATTTGAAAGTATAAGTTGCAATAGGTGCATTATTTTGGTAAGTATCTAACATGATTAATAGAAAAATTGAACCAATATTTCAAGATTTGGCCTCTCAGTATCCTGTTGTTACGCTGACAGGACCAAGACAAAGTGGTAAAACAACTCTTTGCCAGAAGGCTTTTCCGAATATGGATTATGCCAACCTGGAGAGTCCCGATGTCCGCGAATATGCTGCAACTGATCCGCGTGGCTTCTTATCTTCTTACGCTGGCGGAGTAATTATTGATGAAATCCAGCGCGTTCCTCAACTCGTTTCCTATATTCAGGTTATTGTGGATGAACGCAAGAAGCAGGGGCAATTTATTCTGACCGGAAGCCAGCAGTTTGAAGTCATGAATACAATTAATCAATCACTGGCTGGCCGTACGGCTCTGTTAAAGCTTTTGCCGTTCAGCGTTTCAGAGATTAAGAAAATTACGCTTCCTGAATCTATGGATATGATGCTTTTAAAAGGATTCTATCCGCGTATTCACGATCAAGGGTTAAATCCCACGCAGGCCATGGGAGATTACTATGAAACCTATATCGAAAGAGACTTGCGTCAGTTGATGTCTGTTCGCGATTTAAGTCTATTTCAAAAATTTGTCCGGTTGTGCGCGGGGCGGATCGGGCAGATTCTCAATATGCAAAGTCTGGCAAATGATACGGGTGTTTCCCATACGACAGTGCAACAGTGGATATCCATTCTTGAAGCCAGTTATATTGTAGTGCTGCTCAAGCCTTGGTATCGTAATATTTCCAAACGTCTGATTAAATCGCCCAAACTATATTTCTATGATGTTGGCCTGGCTGCCTATTTGCTGGGTATGGAAAACGAAACGCATGTCAGTCGTCATCCGTTGCGAGGCAATCTTTTTGAAAATCTTGCGCTCGTAGAGGCAATGAAATACCGTTTTAACAGTGGCAGAAAAAACGTTGTAACGTTTTATCGTGATAGCCGGGGAAACGAAGTGGATATGATTCTCGAAAGCGGACAAGAAATTTTTCCGATAGAGGTAAAAGCCGGAGCAACGATTGTGGCTGATTTTTTCAGAGGGCTGAAACATTTTTCCCGTGTGTCAGGTGAACCACCGTACGGGTGCGGTTTGATTTACGGCGGAAAAGATGTTCAACATCGCAGTAATTGTCTTATCTATCCTGTTACCGCAATGGAAGAAATGTTCGAAAAACTTAATCACGCAGGGTTTAATTATTGAGGCTATCAGCCAGCAGTTACCATATTTTTGTTCATGTGGGTGTCGCGGAATTAATCACGGGTATGAACCCCAAAGCAAGCGTTGGCAACTATTCCGCAGCAAGCTACGGGGTATAAAACCCTCCGCTGCGCGGGATTGTTTTTGCCCCGCTAAGCTTCGCTTGCGGGATAATTCAACTTACAGATATTACTGCACTACGTTTGTAATATCTGAGTTTCATTAAAACTTGAGTCTCACAATAAATTTACAAAATGTTAAAGGGAAGATTAAACCATATCAATTGAAACAATTGTTAAATATCATTGAGAAGAATAATCTTCACATGGAGGAATGAAAAATGAACGATTATCATATCAATATTTTTTATAGTGCAGAGGATGAAGGATATATAGCCGATATACCGGACTTGCGTCACTGTTCAGCGTTTGGTAAAACGCCGGGTGATGCGTTAAAAGAAGTATTAAAAGCAAAAAAAATATGGCTTGATTCAGCGCGTGCGAATAATAAGCCGATACCCAAACCTCATTATCGTCCGGTAATTTATCAAGTTGCATGATACGGCAA
>JAKPVM010000142.1 GCA_029572555.1 Verrucomicrobiota bacterium
ATAATGAGAAACGCCCGCATTGGTCATTAGATCTGCAAACTCCGTCTCAAGTTTACAGTCAGACAAAAGTGGCATGAATAAAAGAAAAAGTGAATACAATTAAGTTTAACAAAATGTGTCAACTTTTTTTAGGACGAGACAGCAGGGTGCAGGGTTACTTAAGATTTTGCAATGCCCATCTATTGGTTACAACAGCTCTATTTTAAACTGTTATAGTGTAAATATGGGCATAATGGCTTAATTTGCGACCATTGTGAAAGATTTATTTATCATTTATGCTTAGTAATTCTTTCTCGAAAAATTGATTCAAACAAAACTATTTCCCGTTTTGCAATGTCCAGTTTGTGAGCGACAGCAGGCCATCCTTTTACGGCATCAACAACTTCGCTAATGATATCTTTTGCTATAACTGAAGTCAGCATATATTCCTCGCAAGAATTCAAAAGGATAGTGAGGTCGGCACTATTAGTTGTTCCATTTATGAGCAGGCTTTGATGGCTGTTTTGTGTGGGGTTCATATCGTATGCAGGTGAAAGTGTCCATCCCTTTGCGGTAAGTAAAAATCCGTGATTACGGAAATGGTCATCACTGTTGCCGACACATATATTGAATGCAACCCTGCGGAATAATTCACGCAAGTTTGCATCTACATCGCAACACTCACTTATGATAAAGTCCACAATATCAATATATCCGTGTCCTGTTGCAGCACCATCGCCATCGCTCAGTCCAAGCAGGGTCATTGCCGATGCAAAATGAATTCTTCTGCCGTTGTCAGATCTGTCAAACCTGCGCGATAAAAGTGTGTGGTGCTTGTCACTGAAGGAAATAACCTTTGTTTGTGCTGCATTGATTCTTGCATTTTTGGCCAGTAAATGGCAGAAATGTTCCCATAATCCTGTGTCATAATCATCTTTTACCGAAGGGAACTTTGCAATAGATATGGTGTTATCCGTATCTAATACATTTGCTTTTGGGCGAACGCCACCAAGCGATGAACCCGGATTTACCAGTTGTGCAATCCAACGTTTTTCAGGAAGCGCATTCCCCTCCTCACTCTTTTCTATCTCTTTGCTTGCCGTTATAAGTTCCGGAATCTTTGTTAATGGCGGTATTCGCAAAGAGTCATCGGCATTAATAAATTCTCCGTCAGGAACATACCTAAAACGAAATCCACCCATACGGGAAAAATCATCAATACCCATCAACAAATCAAACGATGAAAGAGGGCGAACAGGACGGTTCTCCTCTTGCGCCATTATCTGTTCTCGACGGAGCAAAAGGGTACGTCCCCATCTGTCGGGCAGTGCATCCGCAAAACAGCCAAAAATATCTTTACCCGGCTGAGTATATTGTGGGCCCGGATAATTGTTGAGGTCGTCGCTAAGGTTGATGGCATTGTGTTTTTTTATCCAACTATCAGCAAATTTGAAACTATAACTGTCTGATCCACGAAGAGATTCATAACCAAGTTCTCCAACCGGCTCTATACTCTTGAGCCAATCGAAATCGGCATATACATACAATTTCTTCATAGCCTAAACTATTTTTTAGATGCCCTTTCGCGTGGAACCATATTCATGTCCTGCAACGCCCTACCAAGTTTATCATCTTTTGCTAAATGGAGAATATCGTCATCAAGCTGCAATGCATATAGCACACGCAAATATATCCCTATTGCTACTGTTGGAGCACCTTTTTCTATACGCGAAACCGTAAGCGGTGAACAAGTAGCCCGCTCCGCCACCTGTGCAATACTTAAATTACGACGCAATCGCGCGAGCCTGATCTGCTCGCCGACAATCTGCATTTTCTGCTCTAATTTTCGGGGCAACTTAGTTCCCATTGTGTTTTTTGCCATAATTGTAACATATCATATAATATGCAAAGATAATACTTTTTGTATATTTTATGATAGTTTGAGTAAAAATTTTTGATTTAGTTCCGAGCTCTGAGTGTGTAGTGTTACGCGGTGTGGGTTACGAGTTGCGAGGTTACTTAAAATTCCGCAACTCGTTATTTTATTTGCTTAAATTTCGTAACTCTTGATTTTATTTCTATTTTTACAGATAACTACCGGAACTTGTTTCTAAAATATAACTTAATCTCAGATTGCCATGAAACGGTTAATTTCTCGATTTTTTATTATTTCTTGCTTTTTTTTGAGCATCGTATCATGCGTTGAACCTGAACTTAT
>JAKPVM010000143.1 GCA_029572555.1 Verrucomicrobiota bacterium
TGCTTTGGTGCAAGGATAAACACGCAAGGAAACTACAATGCCAAGATAGGCAAGTTTGTCCGTTCCGGCTCAACAAACGGTATGGCTGATATAAACGCCGTGGTTAGCGGGAAAAGCATCTCAATTGAGGTTAAAATCGGAAGAGATAAGATACGTGAAAGCCAATTGAAAGTTAAACGTGAAATTGAAGCAGCGGGCGGTGTTTATCTTATTGTGCGTAGTTTTGATGATTTTTTAGAACAATTTGAACAATATATATGAATTTCAGTCCGAATTACCTGTTTTACTGGATGCAATACAAGTTCCAAAAGCACAAAAAAACGCTTTTTAAGGAGCTTGCAAGTGAAGACCATCCCCAAGGGCAACGGGCAATCGTTAAGTTTTTCAACTTTGGCGGTTCACGTTCATCAAAATCATTTGATACAATTCATTTGATAGTTAAATTTTGCCACGACTTCAGGAAAAAACAACAACTCAAAATAAATGTTTATCGTGAAGAACTTGTTAGCTGCCGGGAACTGACATTGGAAGACTTCAAACTGTGTTTTAGCATTATAGGGCTTGTAAACGGCAAGGATTATGTTCTGACAGGAGATGGACAGGGTGGAAGACCAAAGATTGTTATTTTTGGTTCGACCATTGACTTTTTGAACTATCCTGACGTCGGAAACGAAGCTGGTTTTTGTGATATAGCATATATTAATGAGGTGCTGGAGACGGCAAACAGGAAAGATGCTTATGACAGTATAAAAAAGCGTTGTTCAATGCTTCTTATTTGTGACGGTAATCCTAAATATACAGACCATTGGGCTTTTGAGCAACAGGATGAATATAATGCTTTTTACTCTCAAACGTGCTATCTTGATAACATGAAACTACCTGATGGGCTTGCGGCTGAGCGGGAAAGTAAATGCCCGTGGGATTTTGCAGATTCGCATATTGAAATTGTCGACCCGCTTCCTGATTTACCAATTGGTAAAAATGATGTTTTCTTCAATGGTTTTCGCCGCCGTGTGTGGGACAAGCCAGAAATGCCAGACCACGTATTGGAAAATGATGGAACGTACAGGGCGAAACATCCGATAAATAAAAATCCGGATAAATTTGATTATCTCGTATATTCTGAGGGTATAAGATGCGCCCAAACAGGCACGGTATTTAATGATGTATATTGGGAAGATACATTTCCCGACACAGGATTTGATGAGGTCATCCTGTCTATGGACTTCGGGTTCACAAAAGACCCTACCACGCTCGTAAGGACAGGCAGAATAGGCAAAACTGATGCTTATATTGAAAATATGGTATATCAGCCTACCGCAACGCCTGAAATATGCTTTTACGTGATAAAGCC
>JAKPVM010000150.1 GCA_029572555.1 Verrucomicrobiota bacterium
TTGCCGCTGGCAATCAGGTAAAGGATCACAGCTCCGGCTATACCTCCCAAAACCTGCGCAATGATGTATGGAAGGAGTTCTTTCTTGTTGAATCGGCCTCCCATCCACAAACCGACCGATACAGCCGGATTGAGATGGCATCCCGAAATATGTCCAATGGCGTAAGCCATGGTTACCACGGTCAACCCAAATGCCAGGGCCACACCGGCAAACCCGATTCCCAATTCCGGATATGCCGCTGCAAGAACGGCACTGCCGCAACCTCCCAGCACCAGCCAGGCGGTTCCAATGAATTCTGCTGCTAATTTCTTCATAAGTTCAAAAATATTGGTTAAATAAATAAAGTAAGAAAGCTGAAACAAAAATCAAATCAGACAAATATAAAGAATATTATGAATGGATATTTAAAGCAATGGCAGGAATATTATTTATATTATTATCTTAATTTGATTTATAAGAGGCTGATAATGAAATATTTATTTTTATATTATTTGCTTTATTTCGTATTAGCTCCTTTTTGAAAGTTATATTTTCCTTTGCGTCCCGAAGGGACAATTTATGCCAGCCCAAGGCAACGCCTTGGGGAAATGGTTCGTTTTTCTCTTTCGTCGCCCTGAAAGGGCAGCTTAAAAACCTAAAATAGGGTTCCATGCCGAAGGAGAAAGAAATTGATGATGATCAACGCTGTTTATTTGCTGAATGATCTGCCCTTTCAGGGCGCCGGCGGAGGATGAACGTTCGCCTTCCCGGGGCGTTGCCCCGGGCTGAACTGAGCCGGGCTTTCAGCCCGCAAAAATCCCTAAAGCAGGACCAGTCCGGAATTATTCAAAGGTTCAACGTGTTAATTGTTAATTGTTCATTGCTAATTGTTCAAAGGCTGCGCCGTTCAATGGCACTGGTTCAAAAGTTCAACGTGTTAATTCAGCTTCGCTGCATTTTCTGTCGTCGCTCGGCATAGCTCAAGCAAGCTTGGCTCTACACTCACTCCTAAGAAAATTGTTAATTGTTCATTGCTAATTGCTAATTGCCAATTGCTAATTGCTAATTGTTCAATCATACCGATTATCACCATCAGCAGGTCCCGGGTATGGATACGAACCAGCTTTTCCCCCACCCGGGTAAAT
>JAKPVM010000163.1 GCA_029572555.1 Verrucomicrobiota bacterium
ACAAAAGCCTCGATCAATCCAGCAGGTTTGCCAATTAAACCGATTGAAGATATGGTGACTGAAGGATTGACTCTGGTGACATTTTTGAATAGATCAATTGTCAGAGCTAATGTTGAATCAATTTGATCATGGTTTTCAGGACGATTGAGTGTTTCGCGAATAGCCTCGGTAAACCTCCTTGTAACCTCGGGAATTAAGTTGTGCTTTTTGCATAATTCTATAATTTTAGCAGTCCCGATTACCATTGTTTGATCAATTGGAATCCAGGGAGCAGAACGCAACAAGCCAGCCGCATATTCATTGTAGAGAGATTCTCGTCTCGAAGATGGGAGTTTTTCTAGAAAGGGTTCTAAAACTATTGCTGATTGGAAAAAGGTTTGGGGACGCATTAACGCCCACTTAGTGATAAGTGTTTCTATTACAGCGAAGAATCCTTGCGGATAGGCTTCATACAATTGCTCCAGTTGTTTACGTTGGGGGATATCTCCACCGTTAACAGCATCTGTAATTGGTCTTTCAAGAAGAAGTTGCTGAGCAATATTCAGATCCACCCCAAAAACCAACCTTATTAAATTGTTCTGGATTTCTATGCCACCAAGCGAATACTTAAAATTCGATTCAGGAATATCCCCTCGGACCAATTCGTAACATATTTCATCAACAGATTTTTTAGTGCATAAACAGGCATAGTAAGCCATGTGCGATAATGGTATCTTATCATCCTCTTCGCATTTATAGCTCCATCTCAAATGAAAAGTACTTATACGATTTACAAAACTAATTAAATTTCTGGGGGTTGGCGATTCAGATTGCTCTGTTATCATTTTTTGATAATAGACCTTGCAAACTGAAAGCAGTTCTTCTTCATCTTGTTCAGCGTGATCAGGAAACGCAGATTGGAGGAGTTGTAATAAATAGGCTTGCCAATTAGACAGTAATAAAGGTGGTATCTGAAACCGGAGTTGGTAGCGTTTATTAATCATCGCTTCAGCCAATCCTTCACTTTGAGGACTCTGAGCTTCTGTTTTTCGATCAGGTTGCAAATTACTTTTGCGCTCTCCATCCCAAAGACGTGCAATTTCTGTTGGGGCATAGGGAACGACGACCCAGAACCTTTTATAGTGATCGTGACTTTGATCACAATTCTGATGGCTTGCGGATCCACATCGAGAGAATATTTGCAGCGTTGAAAGAATTGAGATAGCCTCAGCTTGAGGTATTCGGTCCAGGTTATCAAAGATCACAATCAATTTGCGCCGATTGTCATCTTTCAACGCGCACTCAAGGAGCTTATTAAAATAAAACTCAAATTCAACTGACGTTGGGACCGGGGTTTTTATCGATAATACATGAGATTTGGGTTCAAATTTTTGAGTAATTATTTCCCAAGGATCAGCATCATCACTGGTTATCTGGAAAAACTTCAGTATATTTATCCATTTTTTTGCCTTAGCAATCAAAATTAATGAAGAAAAAAGCCATGGGAGGATAAACAAAAGCACACCAAATATAAAATACAAGTTAAGTACAGTACCATGCGACCTAGAAAGGACAACACCTCTTTGTAAGCCCTCGCTCAATAACAGCAGAGAGATTGGTGCAAAACTAAGGAGGGTTATTAATGTTTTCCCAAAACAAGTTAGCTTATTTGTGATTTTTGTTTCGGTCTCGGTTATTCTACCGGATAACTTACCAACCTCATGTTCCCAGTGTTGTCCATCTACCCACTTTAGTTCTGTAAATCTTTCGATCAAGCGTTCTAAAAACGAGCGACGTAAATAGTCTCCTTGGTGTTCCCATGCATCAAATTCAAATAAACAGATGTCATCCGAATTTTCTTGACACTCAAATTTTTTCTTAAGGAGTGCTATTACCGTTGATTTACCAGATCCCCAAGCACCTTCCAACCCAATCGTAAAGCCCCCGGGTTGATTTTCAACAACATCAAGAATTGATTGAGCGGTCGCTTCGTGTGCTCCACCCAGCAAATCATTTGTTGTGGGTTGATCAATTAATATTATTGTCCTACATCGATTAGATCCCATTCTTAATTTACCTCAGGCATTTGCTATAAACAATTTCACTCTTTAGCTTAAACGCCAGCAGAGAGCAGAGATTGAAAAAGCCAATCAAGTTGATATGGAAAATATAGTTCTTATTTGAGGTCTAAAATACTTAATATTGCGAAGAAATTTCCTTGTGAGTTGTTGTCGGGGTAATCTTTGTTAACTGCAAAAATATTTTTCATAGTAGAAGTGATGGCAATACTAAAATTAGCCGCCCTTTCACAGGTTACAATTTTTTGGATGCTGAATCCCTACCCTGGTAGATTTGGCTGCATAATATTTTTCTTGCTTGAATATCTTATACCAGAATGGGATTTAGGGCAAGAAAAGATTGGAGTAGATTTTAATGAAGATTATTGACACCAATCCTTGCTCTATGGTGAAGCAGGTATAGATTTCCAAATGCCAAATATTAATGTCACTAAACGCTGTTATAATTTAAGTAATGAGCCATACCGCATAGGAGGCCTTTAATTGTCACAGAAATACGAATTCGAATTGAATATCACACTGGCTGACGGCGGGCGCGGCGCCCGAGAGGTCATTGAAATCTATGGAAATCAGGTTTGCGGCGATCTTGAGCAAACCGCCTGGAACCTGTGCAATTGCGATGAGGCTGCGCAGAGCGAGAAATTTGCCAGCCTGACGCTGGTCCAATGGACGGTCACCA
>JAKPVM010000180.1 GCA_029572555.1 Verrucomicrobiota bacterium
CAAAAAAATCAATACAGAGAACAACCCCGTTAGGGGTGATAGAGCGATAATTGAAAATCCAACCATCAAAATTCAATGGCTCTGTCACCGCTTTCAGCGGTTTATGATATTTTGTATTTTGTTTGCTATCATAATGTCACCCGCTTTTGCGGGTTTTGAAATATCCTGTCCATCTTGTATATCCGTGTTAAAATAAAAAATCCTCTGTAAATATTATGCCTCCAATTTGTCCTCACAGGCAGCAATGCCTGTGCTAATATAATGTGGTGGGAGTATCTTTGCTCCCAATGATTTAATATTGTCAGCAAGATGCCGACACCACAATTTAATTACACTGTTTGGCTGGATTCAATGAGATTTCTTAACCATACCTCTTTGTTAGTCGTCCAAGATGATATTGAAGACGTTGGTCTGGTGTCATTTTTTCGAAATCGGGCTTTCCATCGGTTTTAAGCGGCAAAGGAGATGAACCAGTTTTTGCGGTTTCTTTTTCGTTTTGCTGTTGTGGAACGGATTGTGGTTTTTGAACGGCAAGCGGGTTGTTTCTGATGTTTGCGATTGTTTGAGGCGAACCGCCATAACTCATAGCCGTTTCTGTCAATTGAAGGTCTTTTTCAAGCGGCAAGCGCGGTTTAATATTTTTGGCTTGCAAAACCCCGTGATATGCATAAACGGCTTCTTCAGGAGAAATCTTATCCTCCACTATCAACCGCAGCATTTCTATAAAGGCGAGTTGATGTTCGGCATTATTTATTTTGCGTCCAAACAATGCAACTTTTGCGCCATATTTTTTCGCCTCATAGATTAGCCTGAAGGCGTCATAACTTGTCCCTGCGCTGCCGCCTAATATTCCGACTATCAGGTTCGGGTCATATTGCACGAGTTCTTCAAGAAGACGCGGTCCATGATAAACTATCTTTAAAAAAAGCGGTCTGCCGGCTTCAGGAACACCTGCAAGGCTGCGGACGATATTGTCATTGATAAACTCGCCTAATTTCTCTGGTGGAATTCCGCTCGGGACATTTGGGTCAAACACTTCAAGAAAATATCTGAACTTTTTCCGTTCAGCCTCTTCTCTGAACTCCTTAAAAGAGCGGAGGACTTCGCGGTCTTCTTCAAGTTTGTTTATAAAAGTGATAGAATAAAGCCCAAGATTTGCGCCGGGAAATTCGTCGTTTGAACGGTCGCATTCAATCTTGCCGCATTGAATATGGTCGATTGTTGCGGTGCGAAACGGTTTAGAAGGCTCTTTTGCATAAGTACCGTGCCGCATAGCCCATATATCCGTTGTATCATTTGCGCGAGCCGCTGGTGTAACAGGCGAATTTTTAAACAGCCCTTCTTTGATTGTTAGTTGTTCATTTACCGAAGCGGACATTAACATTATATCGATAACACCGTGATGAACAATCTCGCGGATAATGTCTAAAAACTCCGGCAGATTTCTATAACCAAATTCCTCACGAGTCCAGATTTCCGGAGAAAATTGAGCGGCGCGCGCGCCTTGTGAGGAAAGATAATATCGAGGACCCGGCGCTTTAATTCCGAATGCCATATCGGCATCTTTTGCGTCCGCTATTATAAACACATTTGCGTTTCTATCTTTCTTTAGCTGCGCAATTTTTGAATCAAGCGATTTCATTTTGTCTTAACTGATGCACGTGTTTGTTTTAATAAGCGCGCGGAATTTTGCAAAGCCGTCAATTCTTTTGGCCAAAGATTAAAAACAATATGTCGGTGAATTCCGCCTGAACCGATAACTGTCGGGACGCTTATGCAGACCTCGTTTAAATCATAAGCGCCAATTTGATATGAACAGACAGGCAATATCTGACGACGGTTTAGGGCAATGGAATGCACAACCTCGCGTATGGAAACCGCAACAGCCCATCCTGCGCCGCCTTTTTTGCGAATCACTTCGGCACCGCTCTGTCTTACCCGTTCAACTATTGATTGTTGTAAGCCGGCGGTTAATTCCGGAACTGATGTCAGAGCAAGCCCATTGACAGTAGCCGAAGACCAGATTGGAACCATTGAATCGCCGTGTTCGCCAAGCATAAGGGCGCGAATCTGTGTTGGGGCAGTCTTCAATTCATTTGCTATAAGAGAACAAAAACGCGCTGTGTCTAACATTGTTCCAAGCCCGATAACTTGTTGCCAGGGCAGTCCGGAAAACTCAATTGTAATTTGAGTCAATATATCTACTGGATTTGTTACAACGAAAATAATGGCGTCGTCCCGGATTCCGGCGCTTTTTATCTGACTTAAAATTTGTAAAAACAAGGATACATTTCTATTAATTAAATCAAGGCGCGATTCGTCCGGTTTTCTTCTTAGTCCAGCAGTTATGATAAAGATATCGCTATCACTTGAGCGGGAATAATCGCCGAAATAAATTTGCTGGTCTGAAGTAAAAGCGCTGCCGTGCAAAAGGTCTAAAGCCTCGCCATCGGCTACCTGTTCGTTTGCGTCAATTAGCTGAATTTCAGATACAACACCGCCGCATTGCAGGGCAAAAGCCGCAGATGAACCAACCCTTCCTCCACCGCCTATTATTGAAACCTTCATATTACTTTTTGATTTGATTCATAATGCGGTCAGCAATGGCGTTAATTAAAGTTTCGGCTTCTGGGTCTGGCTGGACATCTTGTTCGGTTTTTGGCGGTACTGAACAACTAACGCCCGGCTGCCAGTCGCTATTATCGCAAAGTTCGCATTCTTTCAAACCAAAGCGCGGGTCGGGTATGCCAAGATTTTGTTTTGTTTTTAGCAAATCTTTCAGATGCTCTGTTGTAAATGTGTTTGGTTGTTTGCCAAGCTGCGATGCGACAACAACAGTGCGGCAATATGCCTCAATAATTTCCATTTTCCAGTAAGCGTCTTCAACGCCTAAATGACTCCAGGCAACTACGCCGTGGTTTGCCATCAAAATTGTGTTATGATTTTCAGAAAGGTCAGCAACAAGTTTGCCCATTTCAGGTGTGCCCGGTGTTCGGTATGGCGCAATTGGAACGGAACCGCAAAAGATTTCAAACTCCGGTATCATACAGGTTGGAGGTTGAATCCCTGCAACAGCAAAGGCAGTGGCATACGGCGGATGGCAATGAACAGAGGCAATTGCGCGAGGTTGTTTCTTCATTATTTGCAGATGCATTAAAATTTCGCTTGTCCGTTTTTTGCTTCCCATAAGTTGATTCCCCTCCATATCAACAAGTCCCATATCATCAGGTCTCATAAACCCTTTTGAGACAAGGGTTGGAGTGCAAAGGACAAGGTCTTCGGCGACTTTAATCGCTATATTGCCGCCATTGCCATCGACATAAGCCCTGTGCCATAGCCGTTTGCCAATATCGCAAATTTGTAATTTTAGGTCTTGAATCGGTTTAGAGTTAAAGAATTTTTCAAGGTCGGATTTTTGGCTTTTAGAATTAACTTTTATCTGTTCCTTATTCTCGTTTTGTTGAGAGACAGCGGCGGGTTTATTTCCTAGACTATTAAGTTTTCCGGCTACTTCAAGATCGCGAATCATATCCCGCGCTGATGGTGTAAGAATTGCGTCTTCGGGCAACGACTTTAAGTCGCTTCCGCTTCTTATCAATTCTTCAATATCTTTAACGCTAATTACTTTGCTCATTTTAAAGTTCGGTTATTTAATGTTTAATGGTTCATAAAATACGCAATCAACAAGTGCGGCGTTGAATGCGTCAACTGGGGCTGGTTCAACAAACGGTTGAGCAGCCTCGCGACCTTCTACAAAACCAATGGTTTGTCCCACGTCTGCGCCAATATTGTCATATACAACAAGCGTAGATTCTTTGCTTAAACCATCTGGCGGTTCTTTACCGTTCTGGAAAAAATTGCGATTGAATGGGCTTACAATTAGCCATCTGCCGCCAACGAGGCTTGGCACAACTAAATTTAAAGTTACTCTGCCAATTACTTTTCCGAGCCGCATATCAATCACCTGTTAATTTATTCAGACTCGCAAGATTCATTTTCATCTACGATACCGATAATCATCCAGCGAACGGGGCTAAACTCATCGCCAACCATCTTGCGAGCCGCAGCGCCATCGCTTGAAATTATCACTTTCTGATGCATCCCTGCGCCAAGCGGGTCTATTGCTATCTGGGGAACACCTTCCGGCTCTCCCATCTTATTTATCGGCTGACATACAATCAACCGCCACCCTTCAAGGCTTGGATGCTTCTTAACCGTAACTACGTTTCCTTCCACACGGGCTAAAAGCATTTTTAGAAAATCCTCAGGTAATCAACCATTACACATCTTCTAATCCGTGTGAAGGTTCGCGGATTGCAGATGCCTTCGCCGGTTGTTGTTGCGATGGAGAAATTGGAATATCCTTCTCCACCATTTCCAAGCCCGGCAACGCAAGGACCGTTTTTAACAAATAATGTTGTTTCAAGAACCCGCGCCATATCTGTCATATTTTTTACATTATGCGAATGAATTAATGCCGAGTGTTTAAAACCGTGTTCAGCCTTTTTTGCAAGACAGATTCCTTCTTCGACAGTCTTTATTCTAATGACTGGAATAAATGGCATCATCTGTTCCTCAATAACAAACAGGTCGTCGGGCGATGTTTCGGCGTAAAGCAACTGTGTTCCCGATGGGATATTTGCGCCTGCGGCCTTTGCGAGCACTTCTGGATCTCTGCCAATGAGGTCGCGATTGACAGTCGGTTGAGCGCACCCTCCACCTTTGCCCTCAGGAAATACAAATGCCGCTTTGCTTAGCCGTTCAACCTGCGCATCGTTCAAGCGATAAGCGCCATTCTTCTCCATAGCAGCCATAAATTGGTTGGCTACATTGTCCAAAACAAATACTTCTTTTTCGCCAATACAAAGCAGGTTATTATCGTAAGATGCCCCAAACACCACGCTCCAACCGGCATGGTCAATATCTGCCGTATCATCAACAAGGACAGGTGGATTTCCCGGTCCGGCGCAGATTGCCCGTTTGCCAGTCTGCATTGCTGCTTTTACGACACCGGGTCCACCAGTAACGCAGATAACGCTGACATGCTCATTTTTCGCAATAGCCTGAAAAGATTCAATTGTTGGCGGATTAACTATTGTAAAGATGTTTTCAATCCCGGTTTCTCTATAAATTGCCTCGTTCAATACTCGGGCTGCGGTTACTGCGCACCTATATGCGCCGGGATGCACATTGAAGACTACTGAATTCCCCGCAGCAACCATACCAATGACATTGCAAGCCATTGTTGGAATTGAGTGAGTAGATGGGGTAACAGCGCCGATGACGCCAAATGGGGCGTATTCTTCAAGCGTGATGCCGTGGTCACCGCTCATTGCGTAAGGAAGCAAAAATTCAACTCCAGGAAGAGATTTCAATCCTTTTAATTTCTCAATTTTATGATCAAGCCGACCTATCTTTGTCTCGTCAAGTTCGAGTTTTCCCCATTCCTGAGCCTTTGCATAACAAATCTCTTTGACGATATTTACAATTTTCACTCTGCCAGCCACGCCTTGTTCTGATAGTTGCAAATAAGACTCATAAGCAGACTGACAGGCTTCATTCGGGTCTTGAAATACACCGAATTTGTTTTGGCAAGCGGGGCATTTTTTAGCCGATGGCGTCTCTGATTGGTTAGATTCGGATTTTTGTGTGCTCGGCTGTCCAAGCCTTTGCATTACCTCTTCTATTATATCGCGTATCAAAGTCTCATTTATTTGTGTGCTCATAGTATTAAGATGTTATAGTTCAATCCTGACGGGCGGAGTAAATTTGTTTGCCAAAGACGTCCACTGTATCAACAATGCCAATTACGACGGCATCCACAGGAGAATCTTTCATATTCGGCGCAAGCCTTGCAGAACTGCCCTGAGTAAATAAGACTAACTCGCCAACTCCTGCTCCAACGGTATCCACAGCCACAATGGTGTTTGAACCGGGCTTAAATTTAGTTGGGTCTTTGTCATCTACAAGTTGCGGACGCAAAATCAGGAGTTTCCTCCCGCTAATGTTAGCGTCTTTCTTCGTAGAGACCACCGAGCCTTCTACTTTTGCAAGAAACATATCTTTTCCTCTGTTTACGCTGTCTTGCTACGGGCGAGTATCTGAGGCTCAGTCCGTAACAGGACTAATTACTTTGTCTTTTTTGGCAAGACCTGTTCCACATCCTGGTGCGGACGTGCAATGACGTGAACGCTTACAAGTTCACCTTTTATTGCCTTAATCGCCTGTGCACCGGCGTCAACGGCTGCCTTGACAGCGGCAACATCGCCAACTACCACTGCGGTAACAAGTGCATTGCCAACCTGTGTAACCGGACCGGCAAGTTCAACATTTGCAGCCTTGAGCATTGCATCTGTCCCTTCAACAAGGGCTACCAGTCCTCGTGTTTCAATCATTCCTATTGCTTGTTGTGCCATAACTTTATTTTTGTTTGTTGTTAATTTAAATTTTGCAACTACTTTTGCTTTTTTTGTTTTCAAGAAATCTTTTTACTTCTCTTGCAACTACCAGTTCCTCGTTTGTTGGAACTACCATAATTTTCACTTTTGAATCAGGCGCGCTGATAACTGCCTCGCAGCCCGTCGCATCTTTGTTCGCCTCAGGATTAATTTTTATTCCCAGAGATTCAATTCCAGCGCAAATCCCAGCCCGTATATCGGGGGAGTTTTCACCAATTCCCGCCGTAAACACAATTGCGTCGGCGCCACCCATCTCAAAATAAAACGCCCCTATCCAGTGCCGCGCACTGAAAATCAATAAATCCACCGCAAGTTTTGCCCGTTGGTTGCCTTCATCTGCGGCTTTTAATATATCGCGGATATCGTTTGATACGCCCGAAACACCTTTCAACCCGGATTCTTTACACAAGATTCGTTCAACCTCATCAAGCGAAATCCCCATTGAACGAATTATATATGGAATAGCAAAGGCATCTAAGTCCCCTACTCTATTATTATGTGGCAGACCGGATTGCGGACTCATACCGAGGCTATTGCCGATAGCCACACCGTTGACTATCCCTGAGATTGATGAACTCCCGCCAAGATGACAGGAAATGACCCGAAGGTCAGGTTTATTAATCTTTGTAGATGCGCCTTTTACATAAAGCGTCTTTGCGCGCTCTGCCACATCATTGCGTCCAAGCAATTCAGCAGACCGTTCAGCAATAAACTTATGACTCGCCCCGTGAAAACCGTGCCGTCTAATCCCGGCGCTATACCATTCCTCAGGCACGGCATATCGCCTTGCCACCTCCGGTACCCATTGGTAAAATGCGTCTTCAAACAATCCAATAAGCGGAACATCTGGCACCCTCTCGGCAAAGATTCTAACACCTTTTATATACGGTGGATTATGCGCCGGCGCAACATAGTTCACAGCCTCCATCGCATTTAACACCTTCTCATCAAGCAAAACACAGCCGGTAATATCTTTTGCAAGAATTGTTTTAAACCCCACACCGGCGAGGTCTTTTACAGAGGAAATTACACCGGCTCTGGTCAATTCGTTAATGCAATCTTCAACTGCCTTTGAATGGTCGCTCACCCGTTCATAACCGCCTCGATGAAGAATACGCCCAGCCTCATCGCTAAAATCAAATAACCGCCATTTAAGCGAGGTAGAACCTAAATTTGCTACTAATATTTTCATAGCCGGGCTGTGTTAAAAGCGCTGATAAATGAAGGACTCCGTAATTCGGCGTAATCCTTCAATTATTGCAACCACTTCCCTAAACCGGAAAGACCTTCGTGCGGACGCGGTATAACTTGAACGTTGATGACAGTACCGACCTGCGCTGCCGCAGCGGCTCCGGCATCTGTTGCAGCCTTAACCGCAGCAACATCGCCGCGGAAAAACGCCGTCACATAACCGCTCCCGACCTTTTCCCAACCTGTCATTGTTACGTTTGCAGCCTTGAGCGCAGCGTCAGCCGCCTCAAGAAGCGCGCACAAACCTTTGGTCTCAATCATTCCTATTGCTTGCTGTGCCATATAATATTCCTCCATTATTTGGTGTTTGGTTGTTTTGGTTGTTCGCCGAGAAACACCTTTAGGAGTTCCTCGTGTGGCCTCGCAATAACGTGCGAACTGATAAGTTCGCCCACTTTGCTTGCGGCTTTTGTACCAGCGTCAACCGCAGCCTTAACGCTGCCGACATCTCCTTTGGCAAGGACGGTAATTAAACCGCCACCAATGGGAATTGTCCTTACAAGGCTAACATTCGCAGCCTTGACCATCGCATCGCTGGCTTCAACTGCGCCAACGTAGCCTTTTGTCTCTATCATTCCTATCGCATCGCTCATAGTTATTTCCTCTGATTATTGTTTTATTTTGTAAGTTCGCAAAAAACACCCGGTTTTAAATTGCAGGCATTTCCTTCATCAGTATCAATATGCACTTCTAACCGAAAACTTTTATCAACCCGTACAAGTATTTTTTCAAGTGTAAGCGCGCAAGGTCCCCCAACCTTAAGTTTCATCTCATCACCACTTTTTAAACCATAAAAGGCAGCATCATCAGGACTCATATGCGCATGCCGTAAAGCCCGGATTACACCTTTTTCCAACTCAAAAAAACCAGCAGGTCCCATCAGCATACAACCCGGCGTCCCTTCAATATCCCCGGATAAACGAAGTGGCAAATCAAACCCAAGCGCTATGCCATCAGTATATGCAAGTTCAACTTGATTGAATTTTCTACACGGACCTAAAATCCTTAAATTAGATATAATCCGACTCCTTGGTCCGATTAATGTTAAGGTTTCATTTGCGGCAAATTGCCCATCTTGATAAAGCCATCTAAAAACCGTTAATTTATACCCCTTGCCGAACAATGCATCTACTGCATCTTGCGTCAAATGGCAATGGCGGGCGCTGACATTTACAACAAGCGGGTTGGGCGCTTTTACCGAACGAGGCATAGGTTTGCCAAGTCGTGTATAAACCGCCTGTCTAACGACGTGTTCAATAACTGCACGATGGATTGTGCTTGATTCTGCGCCCATATTGATTTAAATTATGTCAAAATATTATAAATATTTTTAAATATGTCAACAAAAATATTGCATTATTTTTCAAAATCTGTCAAATTCTTTCAAAACCGTGCAAGCTGAAGAGCGACAACATAGGATTGAAGAATATTTGCAACGGGTTGAATTTGCGTCACTTAAAGAACTTTCCGAGTATATTGGCGCCTCTACTTCAACCGTCAGACGCGATTTATCAATCCTTGAACAAAAAGGCAATATACGGCGGACGCACGGCGGGGCAAGGCTTGTAAATCCGCCTTCTGATGAATTTGTCTTTTCATCTCGAGATACTCATCAACTTGCCGAAAAAGAGGCTATTGGGAGGGCTTGCGAACAACTTATAATGCCCGACCAGACTATTATAATGGATGCTGGGACAACGGTATATCACGTTGCGCGGCATCTTGATTCAATGCCGCTGCAAGTAATTACAAATTCTTTGCCAGTAGCAAACCTGTTTGCATCAAGTGTGCGGGTCGAATTAGT
>JAKPVM010000189.1 GCA_029572555.1 Verrucomicrobiota bacterium
CATATTCACTTTTATTAAAACCGCACTAAAATTTTGCTAAACTTTGAATTTAGCAAAAACAGTTTCTTTTTATCCCGATTCATCATCTTTCTTATCCGAGTTTTCCGTTTGTTGTTTTCTATAACTTTCCACAACCCATTGACTCAAAACCTTGTCCGGATTTTCAACTGCGTCGCAATCAATCACAAAAGAATCCTGTCCCGTGTTTTGGTTTATCAATTTTAAACCAAATTGATAGTCTTTAAATTTTTCCTTACATAAATCTGCCACAGTTTTCTCACTTTTTTCAGCCTCAGAGATTAACTTTTTAATAGCCGTTTCTGTAAAACTTAAATTTAACTTAAATTCCTGTGAAAATTCTCGGACAAATTGAGCCACTATATCGCCAACATTAGACTTGTCTTTCTCTTTTTGTTCCTGGATTAGCCTTGTTAATACTTTTTGGGAATTATTCACCAACTCTTCATCAACAATAAAATGTTTAACATTTGTGGATGGAAGTTCAAATTTGAACTCGCGCAACACCCGTTCACAAACTGTCATCAATCCCCTTGCGCCGGTCTTTTCATTAGCGGCAAGTTCAGCTATCCGTTTTAGCCCTGAATCGGCAAACTCCGCCTGAATCCCGTAAGCCACAAAATCCTGTTGATACTGCCTTATAATACTCCCCTCTGAAAATTTAAGAATACCAAACAAATCATCGACAGATAACGGTTTGCAATATACACGCACTGGCAACCTGCCTATAAATTCTGGCTCTAATCCGAACTCAACAAAATCTCGCGTTTCAGCAAGTTCTAATACCTTTTCATCATCGGGCACTTCGCTTCCTTTTGTGGAAAAACCAATAGTAGATTCTCGCAAACGGCGACGAACAATTTTATCCAATCCATCAAACGCGCCGCTTACTATAAACAAAATATGTTTTGTATTCACCGTATTAGGCTGTTTCTTTTGTCTTGGTCTTGTTGCCTCCATCAAAGCTGCAATTTGCCCTGCAATATCTTGCGGAGACCGAGCCGGCACTTCGGTCTCTTCCATCAGTTTCAAAAGATTTGTTTGAACACCGCGTCCGCTTACATCTCTGCCTGCCATCTCTCTCGCCGACGCAATTTTATCGATTTCATCTATATAAATGATGCCGTATTCAGCCCTTTTTATATCCCCGTTGGCTCTGCGGACAAGTTCCCTGACCATATCTTCAACATCGCCCCCAACATAACCCGTCTCAGAAAATTTTGTTGCGTCGGCTTTGACAAAAGGAACACCGATTAAATCCGCAGCGCATCTTATTAAATATGTTTTTCCAACGCCTGTTGGTCCTAATAATAATATATTTTGCTTCGTGTAATTTGGATGTTCTTTACCCTCAAGCGCTAAACGAACGTGGTTGTAATGATCGCATATCGCAACACTTATAACCTTTTTGGCTTCATCTTGTTTTATTACAAATCGGTCAAGGTATTCTTTAATCTCGCGAGGTTTATAATTAAACTGAAATATATCCTTTTCCTCATCAACAACCTCCCCTTCCCCATTATTAGTCTCAGCATCGGGATTTAAAAACATAACGTTCCCATCTTTAAAATTCTTTTTAATAAATTCCTGCATCTGCTTCTGAAAATCATCAGCCGTACTATTATAACTCTCGTATTTATTCAACATAATAAAACAATATATCTGTTTTATCTAATTAACAACAGAATTGAATGTTCAACAATAAATTCAAATCATAAAAAATAAAGCGTTTCTTTCTGTTATTATCTTATATTCAATCATTACATTTTTTGATTTAAAATTGTGGCTTTATTGAATTATGTAAAAACTGTGATAATATTATAAACGGCAAAATTGCAATTTTGTTAAGACAACAAAAAAATGAAAAAAATTGAAGCAATTATAAAGCCGTTCAAACTGGATGATGTCAAAAATTCGCTAAGTGAAGTTGGCGTAGAGGGAATGACAATTACGGAGGTTAAAGGATTTGGACGTCAAAAGGGGCATACCGAGATTTATAGGGGTAGCGAATATACTATGGATTTCCTGCCAAAAATTAAAATTGAAATCGTAATACCAGACAATCGTGAAGAATCTGTAGTTAATGCAATTTTAAAATCAGCAAAGACTGGAAAAATCGGCGATGGAAAAATTTTCATAACTCTTATCACCGAATCTATAAGAATAAGAACCGGTGAAAGAGGAGAAGACGCAATCTAACAACCTAACCAAATTAAATAATATGAGTTCAATACTAAAACTGATGGGGTGTGTAATAGTGGCAACAATACTTGTTTCTTTCGCGGTTTTTGCGGAAGAAACAAGAACAGAACCTTCCATTGAACAACGCCTTTCAGACCTTGAATCGTACGTGAACAATGTCGGAAGGACGGCGGACTCATCAAAAAATATACAATCTAAACTGGCAGTGTGCGATTCTAACAAAGGTTCTTATTCGCCTTTGCCAGGACCCGGGCATAATGCGTGGCTTATGATGAGCACGGCTCTGGTCCTTTTTATGACGCTCCCGGGACTTGCTCTTTTCTATGGCGGATTAGTTAGAAAAAAGAATGTGCTTTCCGTGCTTGCGCAATGCATAGCAATCGCTGGGTTCGTAACCATTTTATGGTGGGTTTTTGGATACAGTTTTGTCTTTGCAGATGGCGGAGGTCCAATAATTGGAAACTTTACTAAATTTGCATTTTTCAAAGGCGTTAATTCTTTCGTTAATACCAATTATTGCTACTGGGTATCACACAATATTTTTGCAATATTTCAGATGATGTTTGCAATAATAACGCCCGCATTGATTGTGGGTGCAATCGCGGAACGAATCAAATTCTCGTCTCTGTTGATGTTCATAGGATTGTGGATGGTCATAGTTTATTTTCCACTCGCTCATATGGTCTGGGGTATTGACGGATTAATGAACGGTGTATGGAATCCAAACGCAAAAATAAGAGCGTTGGACTTTGCCGGCGGCACCGTAGTTCATATGTCATCCGGTTGGTCAGCCCTGATTTTCTGTCTAATTTTAGGAAAAAGACTCGGCTTCCCAAGAGAACAAATGCCACCACATAATATGGTTCTTTGTATGATTGGAACTGGAATGTTATGGGTCGGCTGGTACGGTTTTAACGCAGGAAGCGCGCTGGGCGCCGATATAATAGCGGCAAATGCTTTTGTTACAACCACCATTTCTGCGGCAATTGCATCTTTCGTATGGGCAATGCTCGAATGGATAATAAAAGGCAAGCCAAGCGTTCTCGGCTTCTGCTCCGGAGCTGTTGCAGGTCTTGTAGTAATAACACCGTCTTGTGGTTTTGTAACAACAAACGGTGCAATAATAATCGGTATTGTCGCTGGAATTATACCATACCTCGCTGTATCCTACCTCAAACCAAAACTCGGTTATGACGACTCGTTAGATACTTTTGGCATTCACGGTGTTGGCGGAACAATTGGCGCCCTTTTAACTGGTATACTTGCAACCAGTTCTGTAAACGGGAATTTGACAGATGCAAACATCGCTGCGAAAACAAACGGTCTCGCAAACCTTGTCACTAACGGTGGTCTTGTTTTTGAACAACTTAAGGCTATTGCCATTACACTGTTAATTTCAATTATTGGCACACTTATTGTCGCCTTCCTGGTCAAGTTTTCTGTTGGATTAAGACCCAATGAAGAGGCTGAAACCATTGGTCTGGATTTATCAGAACATGGCGAAGAGGCTTATCACCACTAAACAAGACGCTGTTCTGGTTTGTTATAATGATATTTTTGAAAAACATAATTGAAAACAAATATTATGGAAAGAAATTCCAGAAAACATAATAGAACCGTCTGAAACTGCAATGCGCAAATGGTGGATTTAAAGTTTGTTTACGCCTTCGACACATTGTTATAATTGTTGTTGTTGTTATCACTGTATTTTTTTCTATAGAATACATATAGTCATTTTTATTGTTTTTAATTAAAATGTTTCCGATTTATGAAAGAATTAATAAATCCAGTGTTGAACAATTTACCGGTTTATCAACCGGGACGTCCAATTGAAGAAGTGGCTCGCGAACTCGGTTTGCCTTGCGATGGTATTATTAAATTAGCATCAAATGAGAATCCGTTAGGACCATCTCCATTGGCTCTTGCAGCTATGAAAAAGGCAGCAAAAAAGGTGCATCTTTATCCTGATGGGAACTCCTATTATTTGAAAAATAAGCTTGCTGAAAAACTCTCGGTAAGCACTGAAAATATTATTTTAGGAAATGGCTCAAATGAAATCATAGAATTTGTGGGACATATTCTGATTAATCCTGACGCAGATGTAATAGTTTCACAATATTGTTTTGCAATATACACAATAGTAACAAAAATGTTTGGCGGCAATGTAATAACAGTACCGGCAAAAAATTATGGACACGATTTAAAAGCGATGCGCAATTCAATTACTCCAAAAACAAGGGTTATTTTTGTTACAAATCCAAATAACCCCACGGGGACAATGGCGACAAAAGATGAACTAATTGAATTGATTGAAACTGTTCCTCCATCGGTTCTATTAGTCCTTGATGAAGCCTATATTGAATTCCTCGATAATCCTCTGGATACTGTTAGTTATGTAAAAAATGGCAAGAAAAACCTGCTTTTATTGAGGACATTCTCGAAAATATACGGTCTTGCTGGATTACGAATCGGTTATGGAATTTGTTCAAAAGATATTGCGGATTCAATGGAAAAAGTTAGACAGCCATTTAATATAAACTCCGTTGCGCAAGAAGCCGCTATGGCTGCGCTTGACGATATTAAGCATATCAAAAAGACAAGAAAAAATAATAGTAAGGGAATTTCTTATTTCGAAAAGGAATTCAAAAGATTGAATTTAGAATACGTCCCGACTTATGCGAATTTCATTCTTGCAAAAGTTAATGATGGTCAGCGGGTTTTCAATGAAATGCAAAAATTAGGCGTAATAACAAGACCTATGGGCGGCTATTCTCTACCGGAATGGATACGAATTACAATCGGTACGCCAGATGAAAATGAAATATGCATCAAGGCTTTAGAGAAAGTCTTGAATTTAAATTGAGTTAAATAAATTCTATAGTATGCTATTCGTATAAAATATTATTGAAGCGTGAAACCTATAGATTTAAGAGGAATTCTACATTACGTACCGCAATTCCGAGATAAAACATTTGTAATCAGTGTCGACGGCGCCATAGTAAACGACGAACACTTCGGCAATTTACTTATGGATATCGCTATCTTGAGGTCTCTTAATGTGCGGATGGTAATTGCGCACGGTGCTTCGGCGCAAATTCAATCGCTCGCCCAGACACAGGGAATTGTGCCATCAGACCTTGACGGCGCTGGTGTCACAGATTCAAACACTTTACAAATTGCGCTAACAGCGGCTAACCGTCTAACCCATGAAATCCTTGAAGGCTTATCAATGTATGACTTACGCGCTGCAACAACAAACGCAATAATTGCACATCCACTTGGTATTATTCACGGAGTTGACCATCAATTAACGGGAAAAGTTGAACGGATAGATAAAGATTTTCTGCAAACACTTTTGGAAAATGATATCATCCCTGTTATTCCACCTCTCGGGGTTGATGGCGAAGGAAATACCTATAGGGTTAATTCTGACCATATTGCTGTCGCAGTTGCCGAAGCCCTTAATGCAATTAAACTTATTTACGTAACAACTGTTGACGGTCTGTTTTATCAAGGAAAATTAATCAGACAAATGCTTGTAAGCGAATTAGAAAAAATTCTTCAGAGTCAAAAAAATGAACTTAATTCGGAGTGCTTATCAAAGGCGGTTCATTCTGTTCAAGCCTGTAAGCTAGGAATTCCACGCGTCCATATAATTAACGGACGATTAGAAGAAGGGCTCTTATCTGAGGTATTCTCGAACGAAGGTGTCGGCACATTGGTATACGCAAACGAATATCAGCAGATAAGAAAGGCGATGAAAAAAGATTTGCGGCAAATAATGAGACTACTTAAACCTCATATGGAAAGCGAGGAATTGGTAAAGCGAACTCGCAATATGATTGAAAAAGATATCAATGACTACTACATATTTGAAATCGATAACAACCCGGTGGCTTGCGTTGCGCTGCATATTTATCAGGAGCAAAATATAGGTGAACTTGCTTCGTTATGTGTTAGCAAAGAGCATGAAAATCAAGGCATAGGACGTAAATTGGTAAAGTTTGTTGAAGATAAAGCCCGAGAACTAAAACTTGATAAGATTATAGCCCTTTCAACACAAGCGTTCACATATTTTCAAAAAAAAGCCGGGTTTATTGAGGGAACTCCTGACGACCTTCCACCAGCACGGAGGGAAAAATACGAGGCAAGTTCTCGGAGATCTAAAATCCTTATAAAAAACTTAAAGCCAACGGCAAACAATGTCTCATATAATCAAAATAATTAAATTTGGATTTCCCTATCTCCGCAAGTATTGGACAAGGCTTTTCGCAGCCATAATTCTTGGGGTATTCTATGGGCTTTCGAATGCAAGTTTTGTCTGGGTTACTAAAATATTATTCCAAAGAATAGATTCAACAACTCAAAGCCCCGCAGGCGCTACCGCTAATATTCAATCAGGCAGTTTTATAGCGACAATACTTAAACAGATTGAGCAAGTTGTTTTACAATTTTTAGACCAGTGGCTCCCATTAATGGGAAGACCTCTTGATGTAAAACAAATTATTGGCGGTTTATTACTGCTTCCAGTTCTCGTAGCGATAAGCAGGTATCTAGGTTACCTTAGCACTTATTGCACAAACTGGGTAAGCGAACGCGCAAACGCAGATTTGCGAGTATCAGTGCTGCAAAAATTAAGTTCGTTATCTCTGGATTTTTTTAACAAATCTACCACTGGCGATTTATTAACACGGATTCAAACCGATACTGTGTCATTCCAACGGGTTGTTTCTCAGGGTTTCAATGACCTGATTAAAGAACCGCTTACCATTATTAGCGTGTTTGCAGCGCTTTTAATTATAGATTGGAAATTAACTTTGTTTACTCTTATATTTTTGCCGATTTGTTTTGTTCCGCTAATAATCATAGGAAGAAAAGTCCGAAGAATTACACAAAAATATATTCAGGTTGGCGTATTGCAATGGAGTCATCTTGTAGAACTAATTTCTTCAATTCGCATTATTAAGGCATTCAATTTAGAAGAAATCCAAAACCAACGCTATAGAGAGTCAGCGAAACTTCAAGTTCACTATGCAATGAAAACTGTTCAAGCAAAAGAACTCATTAATCCATTAGTAGAAACAATCGCTATGCTCGGTATTGGAATTCTTATTATTTCCATCTTCATCACTAACGCAAAAATTCCAAATCTTGTTGGGTTCTTAACGGGTGTGGTTTTAATCTTTACTCCAATAAAAAAATTAGCAAACGTGCATATTATGTTTAAGCAAGCCTCAGTAAGCGCAGATAGGCTGATTGAACTATTCAAACAAGAATCTTGCGTCAAAGAACCAGCAAACCCAAAACCGCTTAATTCTTTTGAAAAAGAGATTAGTTTTGAAAATGTTACGTTTTCTTATGGAACTTATCTGGTTTTAGATGATATATCTTTTAAAATCCCAAAGGGCACAAAACTCGGCATTGCCGGGGAAAGCGGAAGTGGTAAAAGCACTATTGTCAATCTCCTATTTAGATTCTATGACCCAATTAAAGGAAGCATAAAAATCGACGGAGAAGACTTAAGAAACGTCAAAATAAGCGACTTACGTAAAATAATGGCGCTCGTGAGTCAGGAGGTCGTTGTCTTTGATGCAACAGTCGCCGAAAACATTGCTTGTGGGAAAATAGGTGCAACACGAAAGGAAATCGTAGAAGCGGCAAAGATGGCAAATGCCCACGACTTTATAATTCAATTGCCTCAAGGCTATGATACCAGAATTAGTGAACGGGGCGCTACCCTTTCCGGGGGACAAAGACAACGGATTTGTATCGCACGCGCTTTTATTAGAAATGCGCCAATACTTGTCCTTGATGAAGCCACATCATCTCTTGATTCTGAATCCGAAGCAGAAGTGCAAGCCGCAATAGATGCGCTTGAAAAAAATCGCACTGTAATTTGCGTTGCTCATCGTATTTCTACTCTGGCAAATATGAATAAAATAATCGTTTTATCCAAAGGCAGAATTATTGAAGAAGGAACTTTCGAAGAACTTTTAAAGAAAAATGGCACTTTTGCAATGATGGCGAAAAAGCAGGCAATTACACTTGAACAATCAGACATTCAAAAAATTATCGCTTAAAATTTAATCTTTTACAGGAAACTCGTTATTGCTTTTCATACTCGCCCTTTACAGTGCGCTTGTACACAGTAAATCCCGCCTTTTTAGCATCAGTAACCGATAGCGGTTTTAATTTATTCGGGGTATTAAAGTTAGAAATTACCTTTCTAACTGGTCGTTTACAAGCAGGGCATTTCGTAAGAGGAGGGGCATTAACTGGACGATAAAGCGTAAACCGCCCCCCACAAACTACACAGTCGCCATCGCATAATTCGTATTCGTAAATTGGCATAAGCAAAATAAATAAATTAAGAGATAATCAATCTCTAATATTAATATTTACAAATTTCATAAAATTTCAACCTCACTTTTTATCTTTGGGCAAAAGCGAATTTAATGGGCAATTTTCGCACTCTGGAAGTCTGCTCTTGCAAAAGTTTTTACCAACCATAACAAGTTGAGCGTGGTAATCTTGCCAGTAATCAAGCAAATCTATTTCAGTTCTTAATAACTGTTCGCACATTGCTTTTAATTCTTCATAGGTAACATTAATATCACACCACTTGTGTCGGTAAAAAATCCTCTTCGTGTATGCGTCTATTACAAAACTCAAATGTCTTCCTGCATACAACAACATACTATCAGCAGTCTCGTTTCCAATCCCTTTTATCGCGAGTAAACGACTTCTTACATCATTTATATTCCCTGATAACATCCGTTCTAAATCACCAGAAAATTCTTTGACCAGAACTTCTAAAAAACTCCTTACACGACGAGCCTTAACATTATAATAACCCGCTGGTTTTATAAACGAAGCGAGTTCTTCTAATGGAAGATTATATAATTTTTGAGGAGTTAAAACTTTTGCATTTCGCAAATTATTAATAGCCTTTTCTACATTTGACCAGGCGGTATTTTGTGTAAGAATAGCGCCAATACAAACCTCAAATTCATTTTCACCGGGCCACCAATGCTGATGCCCAAATCGTTGTCGCATCAATTTATATGCTTGATGAAGTTCTTTTCCTAAATTTTTCTTTTGCAAACCCATTAAGTAAAAAAATCAGATGATTTTATTTATTCAAGCATTAAAACATTTATAACCAAAATTAAGAATATATCAAAAAACGAAAGCAAATGGGGCGAAAAAATAAGGCGAGGATTTAGTCCTCGCCTTTTGAATAATTTTTATTTGATTAATATTCCATATCACCACCCATACCCGGGCCTGCTTGTGGCTTCTTTTCCTTTTCAGGAATCTCAGTTATCAAGCATTCGGTTGTGAGTAGTAATCCAGCAATTGATGACGCATTCTGGAGTGCTGTTCTCGTGACCTTCTTTGGATCAACAACACCCGCTTTTACAAGGTCTTCATATACGCCAGTTGCGACGTTGTAACCTTCGTTTCCTTTGCGATGTTTTACTTCTTCAACAACGATCGTCCCTTCAACACCAGCATTGATTGCAAGATAGCGTGTTGGATATTCAATCGCCCTCTTTACAATATCAATCCCAATCTTTTCATCTTCATTTGCCGGCTTAACTGTGTCGATAGCTGGTATGCAACGAATTAGAGCAATACCTCCACCCGGAACAATTCCCTCTTCAACTGCTGCTCTGGTTGCGTGAAGGGCGTCTTCTACACGGGCTTTCTTTTCTTTCATTTCGGTTTCAGTTGCGGCCCCAACTTTGATTACTGCAACACCACCAGCAAGTTTGGCAAGACGTTCTTGCAACTTTTCACGATCATAGTCAGAGGTGGTCTCCTCAATCTGACGGCGAATCTGATTCACACGCCCTTGTATATCAGAACTCTTGCCATAACCTTCAACAATTGTGGTATTTTCTTTGTCAACCACAACGCTTTTAGCACGGCCAAGGTCTTCAATTTCAACATTCTCGAGCTTGATACCTAAATCTTCGCTTATGAATTTGCCACCTGTCAAAATTGCAATATCTTCACACATTGCTTTGCGCCTGTCGCCAAAACCAGGAGCCTTCACGGCGCAAACATTGATTGTCCCGCGCAACTTGTTTACAACCAATGTAGCAAGGGCTTCACCTTCAACTTCTTCAGCAATGATTAACAATGGCTTACCGACCTTAGCTATCTTTTCAAGTAATGGAAGGATGTCTTTGATGCTGCTAATCTTCTTTTCATAAATTAAAATGTAGCATTCCTCAAGTTTGCATTCCATTGTTTCTGCATTGGTCACAAAATATGGAGAAAGATAGCCTTTATCAAACTGCATACCCTCCACTACTTCAAGCGTGGTTTCAATGCTTTTTGCTTCTTCTACGGTGATAGTGCCATCTTTACCCACCTTGTCCATAGCATCGGCAATAATTTCGCCAATCGCAGTATCCCAGTTAGATGAAACAGTTGCAACCTGTTTAATTTCCTCTTTGTCTTTTACCTTCTTGGCAATTTTATCAAGGTGCGCAACCGCTGCATCTACTGCCTTTTGAATACCACGTTGTATGCCAATCGGATTCGCGCCTGAAGTAACAAATTTAAGGCCTTCTCTAAATATAGCTTCTGCAAGCAAGGTAGCCGTCGTTGTGCCGTCGCCGGCTGCATCGCTTGTTCTACTTGCGACCTCGCGCACCATTTGTGCACCCATATTTTCATAAGGGTCTTCAAGTTCAATTTCCTTTGCGACCGTAACACCGTCCTTGGTCACGTTCGGGGAACCAAATTTTTTGTCGATAACTACATTACGTCCCTTCGGACCAAGTGTTGCTGTTACTGCTTTAGAAAGCTTACTAACGCCACGCAATAAAGCCTGGCGTGCCGATTCATCAAATATAAGTTGTTTTGCTGCCATAGTTTAATCCTCAGTTTTTAGTTTTTTAAGTTATAAAGTTTAGAGACTATTCAAGAATAGCAAGAATATCCTCAGAATTTAAAATTTTATACTCCTTATTCTCAATTTTGATTTCCGTCCCACCATATTTACTTATAAGGACGCGGTCTCCTTTTTTGACTTCGAAAGGAATTTTTTCTCCTTTCTCATTTGTTTTGCCTGTACCAAGGGCGACAACAATTGCTTCCATTGGTTTCTCCTTAGCGGTATCCGGTATAATAATACCGCCTTTTTTAACTTCTTTCTCTTCGACCGGTTCTACTAATATCCGATCTCCAAGTGGTTTTACATTAACTACCATAGTGCCTTCTTTCTCTTTAGGTTATATCAATTTAATATTAACCCCGCTCGCACCCGCGAGCGGGTAAATCTGTTAAATAATTCTACTTTTTACCATCATCAATAACTTCAGCGTCAATAACAGTGTCGTCTGTCTTATCGCTCTTATTATCTGTGCTTTTAGCCCCGGATTCGGTTGTCCCGGCTTGTGCCCGTGATTCGCCTGCGGTGCGGTATATGTTGGCAGATACCTCATGCCATGCCTGGTTTAATCTGTCACAGGCAGGACGCAACCGCGGGAAATCTTTAGCATTTAAAGCATCTTTGACGTCCTTAATTGCTGATTCAATCTTTTCTTTGTCATTGGCTGGGACTTTACCAGCAAAATCTTGTAACAACTTTTCACTCCTATAAACAAGGCTATCGGCTTCGTTTCTGAGTTCAACTTCCTCTTTTTTACGTCGGTCTTCTTCGGCATGAAGATCGGCCTCTTTCTTCAACCGTTCAACATCATCTTTTGAAAGACCGCTACCAGCCGTAATTCTAATTTTTTGTTCTTTGCCAGTTCCAAGGTCCTTTGCGCTTACATGTAAAATTCCATTGGCGTCAATATCAAACGTAACTTCAATTTGAGGCACTCCCCTCGGCGCAGGAGGAATACCTTCAAGATTGAATTGACCAAGCAATTTATTATCTGCAAACATTGGACGTTCGCCCTGCGCTATCCGTATTGTTACAGCTTCCTGGTTGTCTGATGCAGTAGTAAATATTTCCGATTTTTTTGTTGGTATAGTGGTATTGCGTTCAATTAATTTTGTAAACACACCACCAAGCGTTTCAATCCCGAGTGATAATGGCGTAACGTCAAGTAGTAAAACATCGGTAATCTTGCCTTTCAAAACGGCGCCTTGAATTGCAGCTCCTATTGCAACCACTTCATCAGGATTTACACCTTGATGCGGTTGTTTTCCAACCAGAGACCGGGCAACCTCTACAACTCGCGGCATACGAGTCATACCGCCAACAAGAACAAGTTCATTAACATCATTTGCCGTTAGCCCAGCATCCTGGAGGCATCGTTTTACAGGGGACACTGTCCGTTCAAATAAATCTTCACACAACTGCTCCATTTTAGCCCTGGTTAAAACCATACTAATATGTTTCGGTCCCGAGGCATCTGCTGTAATGAACGGCAAATTAATTTCATATTGAAGTGTGCTTGAAAGAGCTATTTTAGCTTTTTCTGCCTCTTCTTTAATTCTTTGCAAGGCATCCGGCTGTTTACGCAAATCAATTCCATGATCTTTTCTAAACTCTTCAATTATCCAATCCATTATGCGGTTGTCCCAGTCATCACCACCTAAATGCGTATCACCCTTTGTGGCTTTGACCTCAAAAACACCCTCGCCAATCTCAAGCACTGAAATATCAAAAGTCCCTCCACCAAGGTCAAACACAGCAATTTTTTCATCTTTTTTCTTATCAAGACCATAAGCAAGAGAAGCGGCTGTTGGTTCATTAATAATCCTTAGTACAGTAAGCCCTGCAATAGCACCGGCGTCTTTTGTAGCCTGCCGTTGTGAATCATTAAAATATGCAGGAACAGTAATCACCGCCTCTGTAATCTTCTCACCCAGCCGCATCTCTGCATCGGCTTTAAGCTTTGCAAGAATCATTGCAGATATTTCAGGGGGACTGAAAATCTTTTTTTCGCCACCCACTTCAACTTCAACTGCTGCATCACCATTTGCCGCTCGGACGACTTTGTATGGGACTAGTTTAATCTCTTCCTGTACTTCATCGAACTTGCGTCCCATAAATCTCTTAATTGAATAAATTGTGTTCCGCGGGTTTGTAACCGCCTGCCTCTTTGCCGCCTCACCAACAATACGTTCTCCATTTTTTGTAAAAGCAACTACTGACGGTGTTGTCCTTCTCCCCTCTGAGTTTTCCAGAACTACCGGCTCAGAACCTTCCATCACCGCCATACACGAGTTTGTCGTCCCTAAATCTATTCCAAGAACCTTTGGCATAAAAATCCTTTCTTTAAATGTCTTTCCAATAACTTCTCTAAATCTTATTTATTAATATCCGAAACTACTTTTAAAGCAGTAACAATGCCTAAATATTGGTTGCTTACATAAGTCATTGCAAGTCAAAGTATTGTTGATTTTATTTTAACTCATTAATTACTAAAGCCGAAATAATAAGCGACATATTGTCTCATTTATAGCGTCATTATATCTCATACCAACCTTTAACAAAGTCCTTTATATAATATTGATTAATATTTGAATTTTAATTCCCGGTGGTATATAATCGGGTTAGAAAAAATGATAGAAAACAATTTGTTGATAATAAGAGAATCCAAAATTCATGCAATGGGGGTCTTTGCAAAGCAGAAAATAACGTCCAATACAAAAATTGTTGAATATGTGGGAAGATTAATTTCAAAAGAAGAATCTAAACAATTATGCAGTTCTGGAAATAATTTTATCTTTGAATTAGATGGAAAAACTGACATTGATGGAAACGTTGATTGGAATATCGCTCGTTTTATAAATCACAGTTGTGAACCAAATTGCGAAGCCCAAATTATAGATGGACATATTTGGATTGTTGCAATTAGAGACGTCGAACCGGGTGAAGAACTCACATTCAACTATGGATATAGCATAGAAAATTATCACGACTATCCTTGCAAATGCCGTTCAAATAAATGCATCGGATTTATGGTTGCTGAAGAACTGTTTCCTATTGTTAAAGAAGAAAATAAAACCACCCAAAAAAAATAAATCCGATACCATAAAACCTATTCAGGCGCTTGACACATTGAAACATCGTTTGTATTATTTGTTCTCTTGTTTGAAAAACTGTTAAACAAGTTTAGATTAATAAATTATGGTAACTGAAATAACAGGGGCAGTTTATGTGGTGAAAGATAATATTGATACTGACCAAATTATCCCTGCTCAGTATCTGAATCTTATACCTACTATACCTGAAGAGTACGAAAGGCTTGGCAGTTATTCGCTTTCTGGCTTACCTGAATCCGAGTATCCTATCAGATACGTTAAGCCGGGTGTTATGGATAGCGAATACCCAATTATTATCGCGGGAAGAAATTTTGGTTGCGGCAGTTCACGAGAACATGCGCCAATTGCGTTAGGTTCAGCAGGATGCAAGATTGTTGTTGCTGAAAGTTTTGCGAGAATCTTTTTCCGTAATGCAATTGCAACGGGTGAACTTTATCCTTGTGAATGTGTAGAACGGCTTTGCGAAATGTTTAAAACCGGGGATATTGTTACAGTTAATCTTGATAATACGACGATTAAATGTAACTCTACCGGTAAGGTGTTTAAGTTTAAACCATTAGGTGATGCAAAAGCAGTAATAGATGCGGGTGGTTTGTTTAATTTTGCAAGAAGTACTGAAATGATTCCGCAGGTTAAATAAAAATAACACTTGCATATTTGATTAATTGAATATAGATTTTACTTTCTTTTAAAATTGATAAAAACGAAGATATGCGTCGTCCAAAACCAATAAAAACAAAGAAGTCGGTGGCAAAACGGTTCAAGATAACCGCCACGGGGAAGGTGTTGCGTTCGCACACCAGTAAGCGTCACTTATTACAGGGTAAAAGCCCGAAAAGACGTCGTCGTTTAAACTCTCCTGCTTTGGTTCATTCAAGTGATGTACACAGGATTAAAGATAGTTTGCCATTTAGTCATTAACAATAAAACATTAATATTTTATGCGTGTAACTAACGCTCCAGCATCAAGAAAACGTCGAAAAAAAATGATAAGCGCGGCGAAGGGTTTCAGAATGCGCCGTTCCAAACTTTACAGATACGCTTCAGACGCGGTTGACCACGGTTTACAATATGCGTTCAGAGATAGAAAAAGAAAGAAACGCGAGTTTAGATATCTTTGGCAGGTCCGCATCAATGCCGCATCACGGGCGGCAGGCATTACTTACAGCCGATTCATTGAAGGCTTAAAAGCCGCAGGTGTTGAACTTGACAGAAAAATTCTCGCGGATATTGCAGCGACTGATAGTTCTACGTTTGCCGAACTCGTTCGTGTAGCGCAAGAAGGATTGAAATCAAAGGCTGCAACATCTGCAAAGGCTTAATTATTTTCTTTCGGGTATATCCTGACTTGTTCGTATGTCAGGAATAAATAAGTTACATCGCTCTGGCATAAATTAAAATTGCCAGATGGCGGTGTAATTTGTTTAGTAATATAATATATGTCATAGCAATTTAGACGATCCCTTAAAATGTCATTAATAACCGAAATTGAAGCTATGAGATTGGCGGCAATAAATGATTTTAATAACGCCGCCGATGTTTCAAGCCTTGAGAAAAGTAAAAGTGTATGGCTCGGGGCTAATGGGAAAATCACCTCTTTAATGAAGCAGTTAGGTTCTCTCCCTAAAGAGGAACGACCATCAGCAGGCAAGGCGATTAATGCTATCAAAAATGCGCTTGAATCTGTTCTGGCTGAAAAACGAGCCGAACTTGAACTTAAACTTTCATTGCCAAAAAATCCGACTGACTTTACACTTCCGGGACGCCGTAGAAGACTTGGAAAATTACATCCTTTAATCCGCACGACCGATGATATTGTAAGAAGTTTCAGGAAAATCGGTTTTGCAGTGGCAGAAGGTCCGGAGGTTGAAGATGATTATCATTGTTTTGATGCCTTAAATACACCGCCTGACCACCCGGCTCGTGATACACAGGACACATTTTATATTGCCGCAGATAACACAAATACGTCAAAGATAGCGACAGTCGGAAACGCCTCAAATCCACTTTTATTGAGAACTCACACCTCACCCGTCCAGGTAAGGGTGATGGAAAAACAAAAACCGCCAATCAGGATAATTGTTCCTGGACGTGTTTACCGTCGCGATAATGCCGACGCTACACATAATCCAACATTTCATCAGGTTGAAGGATTGTATGTGGATAAAAACGTAACAGTCGGCGATTTAAAAGGCACGGTAGAATTTGTTTTTCAAGAACTTATGGGACCTGAAACAAAAATCAGGTTTCGCCCACATTATTTCAGTTATACCGAACCAAGTTTTGAAATAGATTTTTCAAGTCCATTAACAAGAAAAATGGGGAAAGAATGGCTGGAAATCGCTGGCTGTGGGATGGTGCATCCACAGGTGTTCGAAAATGTTGGTTATAATCCGGAAGAATGGACTGGCTGGGCTTTTGGGTTCGGGATTGAGCGGATCGCAATGATTAGATACGGAATCAACGATATCAGGTTGTTTTACGAAAATGACATCAGGTTCTTGCGTCAGTTTTAATTACATCTTTTTATTCCAATGAAAGTTACATTAAACTGGTTAAAAAAATACGTGGATTTTGATTGGTCAGCCGACGAACTTGCAGAACGGCTGACAATGCTTGGTCTTGAGGTAGAATCCATCACAAAGGTTGGGGGCGAATTAGAAGGTGTTGTAATCGCTCAGGTTATAACAAGAGATAAACATCCCAACGCCGATAAACTATCAGTATGTAAAGTGTTTGATGGAAAAACGGAGCGTCAGATAGTTTGTGGTGCAAATAATTTTAAGCCCGGGGATAAAGTGCCTTTAATATTGCCGGGTTATTTCCTCCCATCAACTGGCAACAAACCGGCTGAACAAATTAAAGTCGGAAAGATTCGCGGAGCAGAATCTTATGGCATGATGTGTTCACCGAATGAACTCGGTGTGCCCGGAGATGCATCAGGCTTATTAATTTTGCCAGATGACGCACCCGTAGGAAAACCATTCGCCGAATATATCGGAAAAGCCGAGACAGATTTTGTGTATGACCTGGAAATTACACCTAATCGTCCGGACTTGAATAGCGTAATAGGAATTGCAAGAGAGATTTCTGCCGTCAGCGGCAATCCATTGAAGATACCTGTAATACCGCAATTAAATGTTGATTCAAAAAATCCGATTGGAAAATATATCGAGGTAAAACTTGAAGCGCCTGATTTGTGTCCGCGTTATGTTGCAAGGGTAGTAAGAGGTGTTAAAATCACGCAAAGTCCGGACTGGTTGAGGAATATTCTGGAAAAAGTAGGGTTAAGACCCATTAACAATGTTGTTGATGTAACAAATTTTGTAATGCTTGAAACTGGTCAACCACTCCACGCCTTTGACTATCATCTTATCTCTGAAAATCAAAATGGCTTGCATACAATAATCGTCAGAAAAGCTGTCGATGGCGAACTTTTTGTTACCCTTGATGAGAAGAAACATACGCTTTCCAGCGAAATGCTACTAATTGCAGACCTTGAAAAGGCTATTGCTCTGGCTGGTGTAATGGGCGGACTTAATTCAGAAATTAAAGATACAACTGAAGATGTTTTAATTGAAAGCGCCTATTTTAACCCGGCAAATGTCAGAAGGACCTCAAAAGCGCTCGGTTTAAGGACCGATGCAAGTTATAGATTTGAACGCGGTATTGATATTAATGGTTGCATTTATGCAAGCCTTAGATGTGCACAGTTAATCCTTGAAACCGCAGGCGGGAAACTATGCGAAGGTGTTGTTGATGCCTGCGCAACAACCATAACGCAGAAGAAAATTACAGTTAGAACTTCTAAAGTAAATGAAATACTCGGATTACAATTAAAGCCCGAAGAGATAGAGTTCTATTTAACACGATTAGGACTCAAACCTGTTCCGAAAGCAAAACCAGTAGGAGTTGAAATTTCCGATGCCGCAACTACATTTCAAATACCAACTTTTCGAATTGATTTAAAACGAGAGATAGACCTTATTGAGGAAGTTGCTCGGCTTTATGGTGTGGATAAAATTCCATCTACTCCACCGCGGGGCGCTATCGGGTTCAACAATTTTGATTCAATTTATAATCAAATTGATGAAGTAAGAACGATTTTAACAGGAATGGGACTTGATGAGGCTCAAGGGCAAACCTTGATTTCAGAAACAGCCGCAAAACTCGTGGAACAACAAAATTATGTTATGGTTGCAAATCCGTTAAGTTCAGATATGAACACCTTGAGACCGAGTTTGCTACCGGGTTTGTTAGATTCTCTCCGACACAATATCTCGCATAAAAACTATGATGTCGGGTTATTTGAAGTCGGAAAAAACTTTCGTCGGGAAGCTGGCTTTGTCAAAGAAAGTCGTAGAGTTGGTATTGCAATAACCGGTTGCAGAATTGAACCATTCTGGCAGGGTGCGGAGCGAGATGAAAAGTACGATATCTTTGACTTAAAAGGGATAATCGAAGAATTCTTTGATAATTTCGGAATTAAAGGTGTGGTGTATAATAAAGCCAACCAAGAAGATTCGCTCTTTTTTGAATATGCTGAAATATCATTAGGAGGAAAAATCCGATTAGGAAGAATAGGACAAGCGCATCCAAAACTAACAAGAACTTATGATTTGCGCGACCCCGTGTATCTTGCTGAACTTGACCTTGATGCAATTTTATTAAAACGAAATACAACTCGTATTTACAAACCACTGCCACAATTTCCGGGAATACGAAGAGATGTGGCTATGATTGTCCCTGAATCTGTTACACACGATTCTATATTGCAGGTAATTAAAAAGGCAAAACCTAAACATCTTGAAGAGGTGCAACTGTTTGATATTTTCAGAGGCAAGAATATTCCGCCAGACCATAAGAGTATGGCATACGGATTCATTTACAGGAGCGATGAAAGAACCCTAACAGATGCAGAAGTAAACCAAACTCATAATAGTCTGGTTGAGGAAATTAAGACTAAAATCCCTGCTACGATTAGAGACGCATAAGAATAATATTACATCGCGCCAGCATCTTTTAGCATTTTTAAAAATTCTTCTTCATTAAGAATTTTGATACCCAATTGTTTTGCCTTGTCGTATTTAGAACCCGGCGATTTGCCTGCAATAACAAAGTTTGTCTTTTTACTTACACTTGAACTCACTTTCCCACCCAACGTTTCAATTTTTGATTGAGCCTCATCTCTTTTTATTGAATCAAGTTCACCTGTGAGAACGAAGGTCTTACCAGTAAATTCGGTTTTAGAAATCAACTCGGATTTATAAAGCGAAGACTTAAAATTAAGCCCGGCTTTTCTCAATCTCTCCACCAATTGTTTATTTTTGGGATTAGAAAACCATTGAAAAATGCTCTCCGCTATCACATCGCCGATTTCCGGAATTGCATTAATCTGTTCTTTTGTAGCATTCATCAAATCGTCGAGTGTCTGAAAATGTTTAGATAGTTCTTTAGCCACACCTGCGCCAACGTGTAAAATACCAAGCCCGTGAATTAGCCGCCACAAATCCCGATTTTTACTCTCTTCTATAGCCTTGATAACATTGGAAGCGGATTTTTCGCCCATTCGTTCAAGCCGTTCCAAATCGCTTACGGTGAGCTTATATAAATCCGAAACATCTTTGACCATACCGGCCTTAATCAGTTGTGCAACGAGTATCTCCCCTACCCCTTCAATATCCATTGCGCCTCGCGAACACCAATGTTCTATCCTGCCACGAATTTTTGCAGGACAATCTTCATTTACGCATCGCCAGATTATGCCTTCTTCTCCAATTATTGAACTTTTTGATACCGCGCTACCACACTCCGGGCAGGTTCTCGGGAAAGTAAACTGATTCTCTTTACCGGTTCTTTTTTCAAAAACTACACCCACAACTGCTGGGATTACTTCTCCTGCTTTTTCTATTATAACAGTATCACCAATACGAATGTCTTTTCTGCGGATTTCTTCTTCGTTATGAAGAGTGGCTCGTCTTATAACGCTGCCGGCGAGTTCAACAGGTTCAAGTTCTGCCACTGGCGTTAAAGCGCCTGTCCTACCGACTTGAACTGTTATGTCTTTCAAGACTGTCATTGCTCGTTGACTTTCGTACTTATAAGCAATTGCCCATCGCGGCGCTTTTGCAGTAGAACCGCATTGCTGTCGGAGAGCAAACGAATTCAACTTTATCACAGCCCCATCAGTTTCGTATCTAAATGAATGGCGAATTTTGTCTAATTCGGTTATTGCATCAAGCAACTCCTGTTCACTTTTGCAAACCCAGATTTTGTCCGGAGTTTTAAATCCTAATTTTTTTAACCATTCAATTAATTCAATCTGGCTCTGCGGTATATCTGCTCTGGAAAGTTCATTTATGATGATGCCTGTCCCGTAAAAAACAGTATCAAGTGGACGTTGCGCAACAATGCGAGGGTCAAGTTGTTTTAAAGAGCCAGCAGCGGCATTACGCGGATTTGCAAACTTCTCTTCGCCAAGTTCCTCCTGTTCTTTATTAAGTTTTTCAAAACCATCTATTGGCATATAAACCTCGCCCCTTATTTCGACAACTTCCGGAACTAAATTCTTTTTCTCTTTAACTACTTGTGATTGGATTTCTTCCTTCTGACTTTCATCGTCAGACAATACGGGAATACGAAGAGGAACGCTTTTTATAGTTTTGATGTTTTCAGTTATGTCATCGCCCGTCTCTCCATCTCCCCTTGTAGCGCCAACTTTTAATATCCCGTTTTCATACCGCAGTGAGACGGCGACGCCATCAATCTTTGGTTCAACAACCCACTCAATTTCATCATCCTTAATGATACGGCGCACCCTTTGAATAAATTCCATCACCTCTCCCGGCGAATAGGTATTGTCTAAACTTAACATTGGGACGTCGTGTTTATACGGTTTAAACTCCTTTAACGGAATTCCGCCGACTCGTTGAGTTGGCGAATCCGGTGTTACAAGTTCGGGATATTTTTTCTCCAGTTCAACAAGTTCGTCGTAAAGTGCATCGTATTCGCGGTCGCTGATTATAGGCTTTGCATCAACATAATAGGCTTTATCGTGTCGACTAATCTCATCAACAAGCCGTCTGTGCCGATTTTTTACTTCATCAGAAATCATAGAAAAGAAACCTTTAATTGTCCTTTTTAATTGAAGAGCCGTTTTTAAGACGGTCGGATAGTAATTTTTCAAGTTCCAAAATCAATGGTGCCTGAGCTGGATTAATTTTTAACAAAGCCTCTTTAACTGGGAAAAACTCCACCCTATCAATCTCCGGAAATTCCTGTCTAATGCCAGAATGCGGTGGCCACTCCATTTTAAAAGTGTTGCTTACAGATTTTGAGGTATCAATATTTCCTTCAAAAGCCCATGCGTCCACAATTTTACCGGATTTTTGGACGATGCTTCCAAGATAAACATACGGTTCGGAAGGCATAAATCCGGTCTCTTCGGTAAATTCTCTAATGGCAGTTAAAAGTTGGTCTTCTCCCGGTTTTAACTCTCCCTTAGGGATACTCCAAACACCTATATCTTTATTTTTCCAGCGCGGTCCACCGGGGTGGGCAAGTAATACCTCTAATTCCCCGTTCATAATCCGATACATCACAAGTCCTGCGCTTCTCTTTTGCATAGTTCAATTTTATATCCAATTAAAAATTAAAAACAGAACTTTTTATTTTCAAATTGTTATTAAGTGTACAACATTTTTCGTATTGATTATAGACATATTAATTTTGGGCATTGGTTGAGATATTTAAAAACACAGGATTTAAGGCTCTATTAGTCAAGGCACGAACATTGAATTTGAAATTAAGATTGTTCTTGCAAACTAAACGCCAATGTTTATAAAATGTTATTCATAGAACTAAAATGAACGGAATTTTTAATGCTAATTCAGTACCAAAAGCCGCGATATTTCTTGTTATCGTTAGTATAATTATAATGATTGGGGTTTGTTATTTTCCTGAAATGCGTAAAAATAAAGGTATGCGAGAAAAGATTATTCAACTTGATGAACAAATAAAAAAGGAAGAGTTAACAGAAAAGGAATTGCGTGGATATATAGACGCTTTACGAAACGACCCGAAAACAATAGAAAGGTTGCTTCGTGAAAATGGTTTCGCTCGCCCCGGGGAAACAGTATTCCGCTTTGAAAAACCTCCTATACAATAAATTGAATTTTAACCAATAAGATGTTAAGACAACTTTTCTATTCTTTAATTTATCTTACTGAACCAATCGGATTTATCTGGTTTTTACTATGTGTCGGGGCATTGATATTTGCTCGCAAAAAACAATGGTTAGCGTCAATATACTGTATCGTTATCGCTGGAATAATTTCTATTATCGGTAGCACGCCTTTACCGGGGAAACTTGTTGAAATGCTTGAAAAACAATATCTGCGCCAGGATCCTTTTGATGTTCCGGTCTGCGACGCTGTTGTTTCGCTCGGAGGTTCTGTGCAGACTTCAAAATATGATGCGCATAACCTTGATGTAATGTACAGCGGTGACCGCATTTTTATGGCAGTTGAATTGGCAAAAAGAGGTCGCGCAAAAAATCTGGTTATTGGCGGTTCAGGCTACCTGTTCAACGGTGTTTTAAAAATTGAACCTGATATGGTTAAACAATGGCTTACCGATTGGAAACTCAATTATGTGCCGATTTACAGTTTAGGCGCAACCGATAACACTCACGATGAAGCGCTCAGGGTTGCAAACCTCGCAAAGACAAACGGCTGGCAACAGATCCTTGTTGTTACCTCCGCCTATCATATGCCGAGAACCGCAGCCACATTCAAAAAGGCTGGACTAAACATTGTTTGCGTCCCTTGTGATTTTCAAACTTCTTTGAGCATTGAAACCCCGGTTTCTTATACACTCGTCCCGCGTTATCAAGGATTCGTTAAACTTTCAATCTTTATCCATGAAATACTTGGTATGGCAACTTACAAAATTCACGGGTGGATATAACAGCAATTAAAACTTCTTTTTAATCTCTTAAAGTGTTTCAATAGAGTACCGTATTTATGAATGATGAACGTTCGATAATACCAAAAGTCGGAGTAATAGGCACTGGTGCTCTTGGTAAAGTGCATTCGCGCATATATTCGGAATTAGCCTCTTCACATAAAGTTAACTTTATAGGCGTTTACGATATAAACCGTTTGCTCGCTCAAAAGATTGCGGATACTTACAAGGTCAAAATCTTTAATTCTCTCGATGAAGCTGCGCAAGAGTGCGATGCAATGAGCATTGTAACCCCCACGGTTACACACTACGAAATAGCGATGCAACTACTCCGCAACCGACGCCATATATTCGTAGAAAAACCTATGACCGATAGCACTAATAAGGCAGTAGAGATGGTCCAACTTGCCAGAGAAAATGGCTGCGTATTGCAAGTTGGACACATTGAGAGATTTAATCCGGTCTATTCTTTTTTGCAAAATAATGTAAAAAATCCTCGCTTTATAGAAGCCCACAGACTCTCGCCTTTTCCAGAAAGAAGCACTGACATAGGCGTCGTTCTTGATTTGATGATTCACGACCTTGATGTGGTCATTGCATTTGTAAATTCGGAGATAGAAAGTTTTGACGCTGTTGGCATATCTGTCCTTAGTAAATCAGAAGATATTGCCAATGTGAGAATTCGTTTCAAAAATGGATGTATCGCTAATTTAACCGCAAGCAGAATCAGCCCTGAAAAAATGCGTAAAATACGAGTGTTTAGCGGCGGTGAAGCGCCTTGTTATGTATCTCTCGATTACCGCGCTCAGGAAGGCTTTTTATATAAATTAGCCAGCAAAGACGAGACAGAATCTTCTTTTTTAAAAAAAGTATTAACTTCTAAAACCGAGACCATTGTAAGCCAATTTGCCGGTAAAAAAATTGTTCGCGAACCTGTTCCGATTGAAAAAGACGAACCGCTCAAACTTGAATTACTCCACTTTATAGAATGCGTTAAAGCAAAACAAAATCCAATCGTTAGCGGCGAAGTCGCTTTGCAATCTCTTGAACTTGCGCTTGAAATAACAAAAAACATACACGAACACCATTAATGTTATAATACCATCATTCACTGTCATAATACTATTTTGTATTTAGAATAATTCTAATTTGACAGTGGATAAAATATGAGTAAATTTTACCGCAATGTGAACGGTGGAAAAACAAAATAAAAAGAGCCGACTGAATGAAAGTCTGAAAAATAGCGGGATGAAACTAACCCGTCAGAGAAAACTTGTCTATGATACTTTACTCGAAAAATTAGACCATCCAACCGCCGAAGATTTATTTTTTAGAGCAAGAAAAAAACAACCAGAAATATCAATGGCTACAGTTTACAATTGTCTTGAAGCCCTCGTAAAATGTGGCCTTGTTAAACAGGTTAAGGTTGGCAAAAATGCAGTTAGATATTGCGCTAATCTGTGCGAGCACGCGCATTTTGTGTGCGAAGTATGTGGCGCCATCTTTGACTTAGATAGAGATAATCGGGAAAAATTTAAAAATATGCAGATTAAAATTCCGCGCGGTTTTAAAATCCATAATTTTGAAATTGCAATTCATGGCACTTGTTCAGATTGTAATATTTTAAGAATTTAAAATGAGCGACAAGAATGACATAATTGAGAGCCTCGTAAAAAAGGAATATAAATACGGTTTTTACACGGACGTCGAAACTGAAACTGTTCCGCCCGGTCTTAACGAAGATATTATCAGGCTGATTTCGCATAAAAAGCAGGAACCGGAATGGCTTTTGGAATGGCGTTTAAAAGCATATCACCAATGGATTACAATGAAAATCCCGACTTGGGCTAAAGTGAAATATCAACCGATTGATTTCCAAAGCATCGTCTATTACGCAGCGCCTAAAACGCGAAAAGCAGGTCCTAAAAGTCTTGAGGAAGTTGACCCTAAATTGCTTGAGACTTATGAAAAACTTGGAATTCCATTGAAAGAACAGGAACGGCTTGCAGGTGTTGCAGTGGACGCAGTATTTGACAGTGTTTCTGTTGCGACCACATTTAAAGAAAAACTTGCCGAAAAAGGGATAATCTTCTGCGCATTTTCCGAAGCAGTGCGAGAATATCCGGAACTGGTAAAAAAATATCTTGGCAGTGTAGTCCCTTATACGGACAATTTTTATGCCGCCCTTAATACCGCTGTGTTCAGCGATGGTTCGTTTTGCTATATACCAAAAGGGGTAAGGTGTCCAATGGAACTTTCCACCTATTTTAGGATTAATGCATCAAGCACAGGACAGTTTGAGCGAACCCTAATAATAGCCGATGAAGGTGCGTATGTCAGTTATCTTGAAGGCTGCACAGCGCCAATGCGGGACGAAAACCAACTCCACGCCGCTGTGGTAGAACTTGTTGCGCTTGAAAATGCAGAAATAAAATATTCAACAGTTCAGAACTGGTATCCCGGCGATGAGTTAGGGCGAGGTGGAATTTATAATTTTGTAACAAAACGCGGAATCTGCAAAGGCAAGAATTCAAAAATTTCCTGGACGCAAGTCGAAACCGGTTCTGCGATTACCTGGAAATATCCAAGCGTGATTTTGCAAGGCGATAATTCAATCGGTGAATTTTATTCTGTGGCTGTAACAAACAATTATCAACAGGCTGATACCGGCACAAAAATGATTCACATCGGCAAAAACACACGCAGCACCATTGTCTCAAAAGGAATCTCTGCGGGACACGGTCAAAACAGTTATCGTGGTCTGGTAAAGGTTGCAAAGTCAGCTATCAATGCTAGAAATTTTTCCCAATGCGATTCACTCTTAATAGGAAACAAGTGCGGCGCTCATACTTTCCCTTATATAGAGGTTAGAACTCCGACTGCAAATGTTGAACACGAAGCCACGACTTCAAAAATTGGCGAAGACCAAATATTTTATTGCAATCAACGCGGTGTTTCCACTCAGGATGCGATTAATATGATTGTGAATGGATTTTGCAAAGAAGTTTTCAGGGAGCTTCCGATGGAATTTGCCGTAGAAGCTCAAAAATTGCTCGGGGTCAGTCTTGAAGGCAGCGTTGGCTAATTCTAACATTAATCATTTAAATGAATAACGGACAAATAATACTTGAAATAAAAAACCTTCACGCAGGGATTGAAGGCAAAAAGATATTGAAAGGCTTGAATCTTACAATTAAAGCCGGTGAAGTTCATGCGATAATGGGACCCAACGGCAGCGGCAAAAGCACACTATCTGCTGTGCTCGCTGGTAAATCAGAATACGAGGTAATTGAAGGCGAAGTTATTTATATGGGAAAAAACCTTCTTGAAATGGCACCAGAAGAACGGGCAAAGGAAGGAGTCTTTCTCGCATTTCAATATCCAGTGGAAATACCGGGTGTAAATTGCGCTTATTTTCTGAAGTCTGCCCTTAATGAGGTTCGCAAATATCGCGGACTGTCAGAACTGGACGCCATTGAGTTTCTAAACCTCGCAAAAGAAAAAATGAAATTGCTTGAATTGCCAGAAGACTTTTTAAAACGTTCAGTAAACGAAGGATTTTCAGGCGGCGAAAAAAAGAAAAACGAAATATTTCAAATGATAATTCTTGAACCAACGCTTGCCATCCTTGATGAAACTGATTCTGGACTCGATATTGATGCCTTGCGAATTGTTTCTGAGGGGATAAATCAGATGCGCAAACCAGATAAAGCTCAACTTGTGATTACTCACTACCAGAGGCTTTTAAACTATATCGTGCCGGATTTTGTCCACGTTCTCGCTAATGGTCAAATTATAAAATCTGGCGGAAAAGAATTGGCGCTTGAACTTGAAGAACATGGATATGATTGGTTAACTAACGGGAAGGGCTAAAAATGAACAAGGTTCTGGTTCAAACAAAAGTAAAAGATTTAAATCACTTTAATGAACATTTTAAGAAAGCGATTGAACCACTTGAGTCGTCATATCCGGAATGGCTTTTCAATTTAAAACTACGAGCGTTAGAACAATTTAATGATATAGGATTTCCCGCTCAAGATGACGAGGACTGGCGTTTCACCAACATTTCTCCAATTGAAAAAATTCACTGGAAAATCGCTACCAAACAATCGGTTCAAAATTTGCCAGAGGATATACTGAAAAATGTCCCATTTCTAAATATCAAGTCTAACCGTCTTGTATTTGTAAATGGTTTTTATATTCCGGAACTTTCAATGATAACCGAAGAATTAGGTTTCATTGGTAACCTTGAAAACTTTATAAAAGGCGATTCAGACACATTAAAAAAGATTTACGACGAATCCGGATTGGCTTTGAACGATGCCTTTTGCGCCCTTAATATGGCATTGTCTACGGACGGAGCGTTAATATTAATCCCACCGAATATTAAACTTTCAAAACCAGTGCATATTGTACACATATCGCTTGGTTCTGATTCATCTATTATGTCTGTTCCACAACATATTATTAGCGTCGGCAGACATTCAAATTTAATTTTGTTTGAGACCTATTCAAACTATTCTGCAGATACCACATTTACAAATGCCTTTACAAGGATTATTGCAAATAATGGCGCTGTTGTTGAACATATTCGCTGTCAGACAGAGAATCAAAATTCATACAATATCGCAACAACTCAATCGTGTCTTGGGGAATCCGTTCAACTCTCACTGTTTTCAATCGCTTTGGGTGGCAAAATTTCAAGACACACAATTAAATCACGGCTTAACGGCGAGGGCATAGAATCTGTATTTGGCGGCATCTATATGGCATCTGATTCTCAGCTTAACGACCACTATCTGGTTGTTGAACACATTAAACCCCGCTGCATAAGTTATGAATATTTTAACGGCATTTTATCTGACAAAGCCAGGGGTGTATTTAATGGCAGAATTTATGTCCATCCGAATGCAATAAAAACCGATGCTAAACAGACAAATAAAAATCTTTTGCTGTCAGACGACGCCGTCATTAATTCTAAACCGCAGTTAGAAATTTACGCGGACGATGTAAAATGCACCCACGGCGCAACAGTCGGAAGGCTTGACCAAAACGCAATTTTTTATCTCCGTTCTCGTGGAATTAATATCAATGATGCGCGACGAATGTTGATTTGGGCATTTGCGTCTGAAATTCTTGACCATATTAACAACCAAGAATGCCGGGAAAAACTTGAAAAGATTGTGGCTGATTGGCTTAGCAGTCATTTTGCAAATATTTAAAGCGCTTTGACTTTTATCATAGAAAATTCAAATGAAATTGGCTGTTTTAACCATTTCTGTTAAATTAACAGTATGATTGATGAACTGGCAGATTTGTATCAACAGGTGATACTTGACCACTGTAAACACCCGAGAAATTTCCATTCACTTGGGAACCCCACTTGTTCTGCTCAGGGACACAATCCGCTTTGCGGAGACCAATTAACACTGTACATTTCAACAAAAGACGACATTATTCTCGACATTAGTTTTGTCGGCTCAGGCTGCTGTATTTCTAAGGCATCTGCCTCGCTCCTTACAGAGGCGTTAAAAGGCAAAACCACAAAAGAGGCGCGTGAACTTTTCGATAAAGTTCACAAAATGGTAACAACCGGAACTACTGATGAGAACATAGGCAAACTCGCTGTCTTTGCTGGGGTGCATAAATTTCCATCAAGGGTAAAATGCGCAATCTTGCCCTGGCATGCACTTATGGCGGCAATTGAAGGCAAGGCTCAAACGGTAACAACAGAAAATGACCATACCTAAATCGGTTTATGACAGAGAATAAAAAAGTTGTTCTCTCAAGAGACGTGGAAGCAATAAGAGTTCCCACAGGCGAACAGGTCGTTCTTGCAAAAGGTGAAGAGGCAAGTATCTTCCAGGAGTTGGGTAATAATTACACCATCATTGTTCAGGGGAATATGTTTATGATAGAGGGTAAAAATGCCGATGCGATTGGAGAACAAGTTAAAGAAAAACCCTCATCACAATGCCCTCCTACCCAGAACCGACAACTCACACAAGAAGAAATTGAAAAAAAAGTCTGGGAGGCTTTAAAAAATTGCTATGACCCTGAAATTCCCGTCAACATTGTTGAGCTCGGATTAGTTTATGACTGCAAGGTTGAACCTCTAAAAGATGGCGGTTTTAAAGTAAATGTTAAAATGACGCTTACAGCACCCGGCTGCGCTATGGGACCGATGATTGCGCAAGATGTTCAAAATAAACTCATCTCTATTGATGGCGTGAACGAGGCAAATGTTGAACTCGTCTGGGAACCAACTTGGAGCCAGGAGATGATGTCCGAATCCGCAAAACTTCAGCTCGGCTTTTTATAAAATTATTTAAGATGAATACCCCATATAAAAATCTTGAGGAACATAATAAAATTTTGCACCAGCAAAATGAACTAAAACAGATTCAAAAATCAAATCCTACATTGTTTGATATTGCTGTCATCAGAAAAGATTTCCCCATCCTGAACCAAACTGTCAATGGCAACAGATTGATTTACTTTGATAATGCGGCGACAAGCCAAAAACCAATTCAAGTCATTGAAGCCATCAGGAATTATTATCTGAACGACAACGCAAATGTCCACCGCGGAATACATACCCTTAGCAACCGCGCAACAGTAGCGTTTGAAAAAGCCCGCGAAAGAGTGGCAAGTTTTATAAATGCTAAATCATCGGACGAAATAATTTTTACCCGTGGAACTACTGAAAGCATTAATCTTGTTGCCAATTCGTGGGGCTTAAAAAATTTAAAACCGGGAGACAAAATCTTGCTAACCGAGATGGAACATCATAGCAATATAGTCCCATGGCAAATTGTAGCAGAGCGAACCGGCGCTGAAATTGTTTATGTCCCAATTACCGGTGATGATGGCTACCTTGATTTAGAAGCATTTGAACGGTTATTGACTCCGCAGGTCAAAATTTTCTCCATAGTCCATATTTCGAACTCACTTGGGACTATAAATCCTGTAAAAGAGCTTTGCCATAAGGCTAAAACACTCGGCATCGTAACCCTTGTTGACGCTGCCCAAAGCGCTGGACATTGTCCGATTGATGTGAGTGAAATTGATTGTGATTTCCTCACCTTTTCCGGTCATAAGATTTGTGGTCCAACCGGGATTGGTGTCTTATATGGCAAGTATAAAATCCTTGAAACAATGCCACCATATCAAAGCGGTGGCGAGATGATTTTAAATGTTGATTATTACAAAACTGCGTTTAAAAAGCCGCCACATCGTTTCGAGGCAGGTACGCCAGACATATCCGGTCCAATTGGTCTACATACAGCAATGGATTATCTTGATTCAATAGGACGCGACCTCATCTTTGAACATGATAAAATCCTTGCTCAATATGCCTACGATAGATTAAAAGAAATTTCTGGCATTCGAATATTCGGTCCTCCTATGAATCGCGGTGGACTTGTAAGTTTTGCATTGAAAGATATTCATGCCCACGATGTTGTCACCGTTGCTGACCAATTCGGCGTTGCTTTAAGAGGTGGACATCACTGCACACAGCCACTTATGAAAAAACTTGGCGTCGAATCAACTGCGCGGGCAAGTTTCTATTTTTATAATACTACGGAAGAAGCCGACCGATTTATCAATGTCATTAAAGAGATACAAAAATTCTTCACCTCATAATAAATCTTCAAATTAACTTTGTTTTGCCGGGAATATATACAGGATAAGAACCATCAGGACCGGGTTTAACTGGCGGTTCCATATTGTCTTTGCACTCCTCTGGCTTTGGTGGATAATAAAAATCAGACTTATTAATTTGATCCCATCTTATTTCTTTTCCCGTGTAGCAAGATATTTGTCCCATCACAGAAATCATTGTGCTGCGAACCATATAATCGCCACAATTAATCGGATTTCCCGATCTTATTGCGGCAAATAATTTATTATGCTCAATCTGGTATGGGTCGCCATTTGCTTGAGAACGCCAGTTCGTCTCACCCCATATTCGGCAAGACATTATTGATGCCTTTCCTTTTGTCCCGTGAATAATACTTGAATATTCGTCATAGCAACCGGTCGTTGTCCTGCAAAATGCAAACATTTTTATGCCGTTTTGATATTCATAAATTACTGCGTGATGGTCAAAGACATTGCCATAAATCTGCTCAACCATTGAAGAACGCCCCCCCATTCCATAGCATCTTGTCGGCGTTAATCCATTTAGAACCCAGGTAGCTCTGTCAATGTTATGAACAAGCGATTGAACTACATCGTCACCTGATAGCCAAACAAAATGGTATTGAGTGCTAAGTTGCCATTGTAATTCTGTCAATGCTGGATTTCTGGGAATAATTCCATAAGGCGATCGCAGAAACTTCTCTTCAATCGTTACAATGTCGCCGATTGCGCCTTCTCGAATCTTTTCTACTGTCTCAATATATCCGGGATGATGACGACTATGTAAACCCGAAAGCACGGATAGTTTCTTTTCTTTTGCGAGTTCACAAGCTTTTGCGGTCATTTTCAGCCCTGCGGGGTCAATCCCGTGCGGTTTTTCAACAAACACATGTTTGCCAGCCTCAACAGCAGCCAATAAATGCAATGGATGAAATTTTGCCGCATTGGCGATTAACACAAGATCTGAACTTTCAATCACCCTTTTATATGATTCAAGCCCTACAAAACAATGGTCATCATCAACAGTAACCTGTTCGGGACATTGTTTCTTTATTTCCTCCCGTTTTGCCTTTACCCTATCCATAAATATATCGCACATTGCAACAAGCCTGGCGCCGGAATCTGCCTTTAACGCCTGCACCCCTGCCCCGGCGTTTCTTCCTCCACAACCAATCATCCCAACTTTTATAATATCGCTACCAGCAGCATTGGCGAACCGTTCAATGTCCAGTCCTACAACAGCCATCGTAGAAATAGCGGCAGTAGTGGTTTTTAAAAATGAACGACGAGTAGCCTTTTCATTGCCCGAATCTGTTTTTGGTAAATTCATACTTCAATTCTATATGTCGGTTTTTAATATAATCAATGATTTTTATTTAAATTTATTCACTCTAAAAAAAATAGTGCTAAATTAACAAAGCAATGACATTATTTATAGTATGTTAGCGAAACGTGTAATTCCGTGCCTTGATGTGCACGATGGTAAAGTAACTCGCGGGGTTAAATTTGGTCGCGCCGAGGCTGGTGAACTGCGCAATGTAGGCGACCCTGTTGAACTCGCAATAAGATATAATGAACAGGGCGCAGATGAGATGGTGTTTTTCGACATTACCGCAAGCGCACAGGGTAGGGCAACAATGGTAAATGTTATTGAACGGACTGCAAGTCATTGTTTTATGCCACTTACCGTAGGCGGCGGTATCCGCACTGTGGAGGATATGAACCTTATGCTAAAAGCCGGCGCCGACAAGGTCAGTATTAACACTGCGGCAATAGCAAATCCGGATTTAATTCGCGCAGGAGCGGAAAAGTTCGGCAGCCAATGTATCGTAGTTTCAATGGATGTGAAAAAGGTATCGCCAAACAAATGGGAAGTTTTTTCTTATGGCGGCAGAAAACCAACAGGACTTGACGCAATTGAATGGGCAAAAAAGGCGGTCTCTCTTGGTGCCGGAGAGATTGTTTTAAACAGTATAGACGCTGATGGAACAAAGGCTGGTTTTGATATTGAAATCACCCGTCTAATTAGTCAGATGGTAAATGTCCCTGTCGTGGCAAGTGGCGGCGCGGGAAAACTTGAACATTTAGCTGATGTCCTATTAAATGGAAAAGCCGATGCAGTGCTTGCCGCAAGCATATTTCACTTTGGCGAATATACAGTTGGTCAGGTAAAAGAATATTTAGCAAAATGCGGTATCCCTGTTAGACTACCAATAGTTTAATTAGACTTTCCATATACCGGGAATTTTTGTATCACAAAATCTACATTTCCCGTTAACGATTTCAAATTTGGTTATGGAAAAAATATCCCTTTGAATAACCGCCTTTTTGCAAGACGGACAATAGGTGGTCTCGGCATCATCAACTTCACGAACGTTTCCAATATACACATATCTCAACCCCGATGAACGAGCAATTTCGCGAGCCTTTAAGAGAATATCAATCGGCGTCGGTGGCAAATAAGTAAGCTTATGATTAGGAGAAAAGCGAGAGAAATGGATAGGTCTATCCTGTCCAAGATTATCCACAATCCAACCACACATCTTCTTAATAACCTCCGGTTTATCCGTATAAGTTGGAACTATTAAATTAATAACCTCAAACCATATTCCAAGTTCATTGTATAACTTGAGGATTTTAAGGATAGACTCTAATTTACCGGAGTTAAGTTTCTTATAAGTTTCCTCATCAAATCCTTTCAAATCAATATGAGCGGCATCTACATATTGAGCAAGGTCTTTGAATGGCCGTTCTTCAATTGAACCGCAAGTAACAAGGACATTTTTGAGTCCGATTTCCCTGACCTTTTTGCAAGAATCACAAGTATATTCGTAAAATGCAGTAGGCTCTGAATAAGTATAAGAAACAGAAGGACAATCAAGCGCCTTTGCGACTGCAGCTACATCTTCGGGAAACATAGTCAACCTGCGCATTTGAGAAACCGTTATCGCAGAAGGCAATGGTGGACGCAAACGAAATTCTTCGCCAGATGGATCTTTCGTCTCCTCCGGCTTCTTCTGAGAAATTTCCCAGTTCTGACAATTCATACATCTAAACACGCAGCCTGAGGTCGCTATCGAAAAAGTGTAAGTTCCGGGAAGAAAATGGAAAAGCGGTTTTTTCTCCACAGGATCAATATGAAATGTGCAAGGATTTCCATAAGCCATCGTGAATAAAGTGCCATCTAAATTGATTTTATTTCGGCAATGACTGCGGTCGCCCGGTTCAAGAATACAATTGTTTGGGCACACCTTGCATTGCACGTTGCGTCCAAGTTTTAAATAATGCCGCGCCTCAACAAGCCAGCCGCGTTTGCGCCACAGTTCAATCGTCTTTGAATTTGGCGCATCGCCTTTAAAAACATCAGACGGGGCTTCCTCACCGGCAATTCGTTTTAAAAAATTCCAGAATGAACTTGCACCAATTAATCCAGTAAATCCAAACGATAAAGATTGAAGAGCCTGACGACGACTAATATTTCTCCTTTCCGCTGGATATAGCGGTGAACCTAATAACTTGCCGGGCTGAAGATTCATGGTTTAATCCAACCCCATCTCATCATTGAAACATAAACCGCCGGAATTGAGTGAGCCAGAAAGAAAAAAATCAATGGCAGATGCAAAAGCCTATGTAAAGTTAATGCCTCATTCTCTGCCAGAACAACGCCAAGTCCATATCGCCCTGTTATTGCATAGCCAGTGAACAAAAACAATGGAACTATTAAAAGCAGGGGCCATCCAGTCCATCTTACCAGCGTCACCATTACTTTTGAAGTCTTGCTCATTTTTTACCTATTATCTCATTCATACTTCCACGCCGATATCCGAGTAAATCAATTGTAATGTAATTATAACCAATCTTTTTTAGCGCCTCTCCAACAACAACATAAACGCCATTATCAAAAAATTTTTTTATATCATTTGGAGAAACTTCAATCCTCGCGAGTATTCCTTGCTTTAATTCGTGATGCCGTACCCTTACATCAGAAAATCCCATATCCCGCAATATATTTTCCGCATCTTCAATCATCTTAAGTTTTTCCAAATTTATCTGCTCGCCATAAGGGATTCTTGTACTCAAACATGCCATCTGCGGTTTGTCCGCCGTTGGCAGTCCAAACAACCTTGATAACCCTCGAATTTCTGCCTTTGTTAATCCGACCTCTTTAAGAGGAGCGCGTACATTAAACTCTTCAGCCGCCTTTGCTCCGGGGCGAAAATCGCCTGTATCGTCTGCATTTTCACCATATAAAATCAGATTATAACCACCACTGCGGGCAATTGATAATAAATCCTCGAACAAATTGTGTTTGCAGAAATAACAACGATTGATTGAGTTTTCTAAATAATCAAGATTTTCAAATTCCAAAGTCTTAATTACCCGGATAGGGAAACCAAACTTTTTTGCTATATCAATGGCTTCATTGAGTTCTCGCCTTGAAAGGCTTGGTGTATCCGCAATTACAGCCAGGGATTTATTTCCAATAATTTGATATGCGATAAAAGCCAGAAATGTTGAATCCACTCCGCCGGAATAAGCAACTATGCAAGAAGCGAAGGTCTTAATTAAATCTTTAAGTTTTTCAAATTTTTCATTCATTTACATAGTCCGATAATTATAGATTTTTATTAGGATAACTATGTCATATATTTTACGATTTTACAATAAAAGTTGAGAATTTCAGATTATTCAGGCTTTAAAGTGCAACAAAATTAATCTTTTTATAGGATGAAGTTTAATTATTTTGAATAATCATGGTAAATCCGGCTAATTTAGGTTTGTTAATCTCCCCAAACAAAAATCAAAAATGGCTTAAGAATTAAATCATAATTCATAAATATTGAAAATTATTATAAAAATTGTTTTTATTTTTTGTTAAATCCATCCAGTATAGATTCTGGTATGAAATGCGAACCATTGATGCAAGTTGAAATAAACGATGTGCCGGGAGTCAAAAAGATTAAAAGCGGCAAGGTCAGGGAAATATTTGATTTAGGCGATAATCTGTTGATAGTGGCAACAGATAGAATAAGTGCATTTGATGTTATAATGCCAAATGGCATCCCTCAAAAAGGAGAAATTCTGACTCAAACATCTAAATTCTGGTTTGAACTCACAAGAAAGATTTATCCAAACCATTTGCTGAGCGGCGACGAAGCTAAATTCCCGGAACCTTTAAAACCTTACGAAAGCAAATTGTCTCGCAGAAGTGTGATTGTTAAAAAGTGTGAACCTCTAAAAATAGAGTGCGTTGTGCGTGGATACCTTGCCGGTTCAGGATGGAAAGAATACAAATATACACAAACCGTATGTGGAATTAAACTTCCGCTCGGACTTACCGAATCATCTGAACTCCCAGAACCAATTTTCACACCCTCGACAAAGGCCGAAACAGGACACGATGAAAATATAACCTTTGCTAAGGCTTGCGAAATCGTCGGAGATGATGTTGCTCTGCGGATTCGCGACGCCAGTTTAAATATTTATAAATTTGCCAGAGATTATGCAAGGGCACGGCGAATCATCATTGCCGATACAAAATTTGAATTCGGAATTTGCAATGGTGAAATCCTCCTGATTGATGAACTTTTAACCCCTGATTCATCACGATTCTGGCCTGCAGATAAATACAAGCCGGGACATAGCCAGCCAAGTTTTGATAAACAATTCCTTAGAGACTATCTTGAATCCATTCGCTGGCACAAGCAACCACCTGCACCTATTCTGCCGCCGGATATTGTGGCAAAAACACGGGCTAAATATATTGAAGCTTACGAAAAACTTACAGGTCTGAAGTTTGAATAAATGAGTTGAAATTTTAAATAATTTTAATAACATAGATTTATGGCACTCAAACCAACCATTAGTGCTTTATTCTTAATAGCCTGTACTACCACTTTTATTGGTGGAGAAAAGGTAACCACTGTTTATAGCAAAAAAGAGAAACTGGCTATAACTTTGGTAAAATTGTCAGATGTAAAAGCCCCACTATATAAACGAGTTGAAATTACCGTTGATTTAAATGCTACTTATGACAACCCATTTAACCCAGAGGACATAAGTTTGGAGGCAGAAATTTCATTACCAAACAGCCAAACCTTAACTGTACCGGGATTTTTCAACCAAAAATTTACAAGGCGACTTGATAATGGCAAAGAAGTCCTATCGCCCGAATCAAAAGGCGAATGGCTAATTCGGTTTTCTCCTTCAACCGTTGGTAGCCACAAGATTGTCGTTAAGGCAAAAGATCGCACAGGTATTGCAAAATCAAATCCAATAAATTTTACCGCAATTAAATCCGATTCTCAGGGATTTATCAGGATAAGCAAACGCGACCGCAGGTTTTTTGAATTTGATAACGGAACGGTATTTTATCCTATTGGCGCAAATATGTGTTGGGCTGGTGGCAAAGGAACGTTTGACTATGATGAATGGTTAAAAAATTTCGGTGAGAACGGCTGTAACTATGGAAGGCTATGGCTTGCACCTCACTGGACAACTTTTGCCCTTGACCGTCCCGGAAAATATGAAGATGGATACGGCATCGGGATGTTGAACTTGCCAAATGCCTGGCGAATTGAATATGTCCTTAATACTGCGGAAAAATACGGAATTAATCTTAAACTCTGTATCGAATCGTTCAATGTTTTAAGGAGAAAAGACGGCTACCCGGAATGGGAACGGACACCCCACAACATTGCAAATGGCGGTATCCTAAAAGAACCTTTAGAATTTTGGACAAATCCGCAGATGGAAAAAATCTTTAAAAATAAACTCCGCTATCTTGTCGCAAGATTTGGCGCTTACACAAATTTAATGTCGTGGGAATTCTGGAACGAAGTCGACCTCATTTCCGATTACAACCTAAAACCTGTCAAAGACTGGCATCAAAAAATGGGGAGTTATCTCCGTTCAATAGACCCATATAAACATTTGATTACAACGAGTTTCGCAAATACACGCGGCGAACCAACGATTGATTTGCTTGAAGAGCTGGATTATGTCCAATCTCATCATTACGGCAGCACTGATATTGTCTTAACAATTGACAAAACTCATCGGCTAAAATCCGCTTATAAAAAGCCGCATTATTTTGGTGAAATTGGCGCCGATGCTGGCGGTCCTCGCGCCAAAGACGACCCAACAGGCATTCAGGTTCACGATCCTATGTGGGTATCAATCGCCATTGGATGTTCCGGCGCTGCTCAATCCTGGTGGTGGGATAACTTAATATATCCAAAAAATTTATATTATCTTTACAAACCCGTTGCTGAATTTATTAAAGATATTGATTTTCCATCTGAAAATTTCAAAACCGCAAAGGCAGAAATCCATTGGAAAAAGAGACCTCTACCAGCAGAAAGATACGACCTTGTAATAGAAGGCGGACCTGTCTCCTGGGGAGAAACAGAATTTAACAAACCACGAACTGTAAAGATTGACCGCACAGGCGTCAAGAGTGGTTTACCAATAGCAGGCATTTTGCACGGAACTGCGAATCATTCGATAAAACACAACCCAATAACATTTGAGGTCTCACTTCCATGGGAAACAGCTTTTGTAATTGAAGTGGGAGGAGTATCCGGCTATGGCGGCGCGGGATTAGAAGTGATACTTAATGGGAAAAAAGTTTTAGAAAAAGACTTCTCTGATACCGACAATTCTAACGAAACTATAACAAAATATTCAGGCGAGTATAAAATTGAAATTCCTGCGGGTAGAAATACAATTATCGTAAATAATCCCGGTAAAGACTGGGTAATGGTTTCTTATATATTTAAAAACGCAACTGAAAGGGACCGTCCACCTTTGCTCGTATGGGGATTGTCAGGCGAAAAAACTACTATTCTCTGGATAAGAAATGAATTTGGTTCATGGGAAAGTCTCTGCGCAAGAAAACAACAAGAACCAAAAGTTGAACCCACAGTGTTAATCATCAACGGCTTAAAGCCCGGTGATTTAAAAGTTGAACTGTGGGATACCTATGCAAAAAATCCCGTTAAATCCAGTAATATAAAAGTTGGAAAAAACGGTGAAGCCAGAATTGAACTCCCAGAATTCCAGCACGACGTCGCCGTGAAATTAAAAAGGTGATTTTCAATGGAAGAATTGATAGAAGATTTTCTGATTCATCTCCGCCACGAACGAGGCCTTGCTGAAAACACTCAAAAGACATATAAATTTCTTCTGGATAAATTTATTATCTATCTTAAGTCCAAAGGAACAAACAACTGGCAAGAGGTTAAGTTTAACAATCTAATCGCTTTTCTACAATCTGAACGAGAACGCAAATCTAACAATTCAGAAAACGAACTTCAGCCCCGCTTAAGCGCATCAAGTTTATACCTTGAAATTGCAGCATTGAAGGCATTCTTCAAGTTTGCGTTTAACAGGAAAATGGTTAGCGAAAATATAGCAGAAACCCTTTCCTTACCAAGACGTTGGAAACGTTTACCAAAATCTTTGAGCGATAAAGAAATTGAACTACTCCTGCAACCTGAAAAACCGGAGACACCCGCATCTTTATGCGACCAGGCAGTCCTTGAATTAGCATATTCAAGCGGATTGCGTCTCGCCGAATTAATAAATCTCCGACTTGAACAACTTCATTTAGAATCGGGCTTTATAGTGGTAATTGGCAAGGGAAACAAAGAACGTGTTGTGCCGGTAGGTTCAAAAGCCATTGATGCCATTGAAAAATACTTAACCAGCGGCAGACCCGCTCTGGTAAAAAAACATTCCCCCGCAAATCTCTTCTTAACAAATCGCGGGACAGCCTTTGCGCATGCAACATTATGGCGGAGAATAAAATTACGCGTCAAAAAGGCGGGAATTGACCAGAATATCACACCACATACATTAAGACACAGTTTTGCTACGCATCTCCTCGAACACGGGGCAGATTTGCGTATCATTCAAGAGTTATTAGGACACGCAAGCATTCAAACGACCGAGATTTACACACACGTCGGCAAAAACAGGCTTGTGGAAATTCACCGCAAATTCCATCCAAGAAGTTAATTTCTAATTACCGAGCCTTGCAACCTTCAGTCGTTTTTGCTTCTGAAACTAATCTTTTTATTTCCTTTTTAAATTCATCTAAACCTATACCAAATGCTGCTGAAATTGGCAAAAGTTTTATCCCTTTAATACGCCGTTTGAACTTGCGCAAATTAGATTCTGACTGGGATTCATCTATTTTGTTCGCGACAACAATTCTTGGTTTCTGTAAAAGAGCGGCGTCATAAATTCCTAGTTCTTTTATTAATTGCTCATAATCGTTCCAGGGTTCCTTACCCTCACTTGCTGCCATATCAATCAAGATTACAAGAATTTTACACCTCTCAATATGCCGCAGAAATTTATGTCCCAAACCGACATTACGGTGCGCCCCTTCAATCAAACCCGGCACATCACACACCGTAAGCCGCGAAAAATCCTCATACACAACCACCCCGATATGTGGGTGAAGCGTTGTGAATGGGTAAGGAGCAATTTTAGGACGCGCCGCAGAAATAGCGGAAAGCAACGTTGATTTTCCCGCATTCGGATATCCAACAAGACCGATATCAGCAATAATTCTCAACTCAAGCATAAACTCGCCTTCATCTCCCGGCTCACCGGGTTGAGCAAATCTTGGGGTTTGCATAACCGAATTAGCAAAGTTCCGATTCCCTAATCCGCCTCTTCCGCCTTTGCACAACACAAACCGTTGACCGTGTTCGGTTAAGTCCGCTATTATTTCGCCTTTAGGATGAGAATAGATTTGTGTCGGTCTGTCCTCCGTTTCATCTTTAGGTGGGGTTATAATCCTACTTGAAGGAATTAAAGAGCGCCTATCGCCAGCATAAGAAATTACAGGTTTAGAACCATCTATTTCTGTAACCATTACAGGCTCTAATACTTTTTCTAATTTCCAGACAAGAGTGCCACAAGGGACTTTAACAATCAAATCACTGCCGGAACGTCCATCCATTCCCTTACCTTTGCCGTGCTCACCGTTTTTGGCAATCAACCGCGGTTGGTAATATTCTGCGATTAAATCATTTACATCGCGATCAGCCTCAAGAATTACACTTCCACCGCGACCACCATTGCCACCGCAGGGGCCACCTTTTGGACGATATGTCTCGCGTAAAAAAGCAACACAACCATCTCCACCGCGTCCGGCTCTGGCGTATATTTTAATCTCATCTACAAACATTCGGAATTATAATATACACTTAAATTCAGCCATCGCAAACATTAGATATTCAGGTATAAAAAAGGATGCCCTTTTGAGCATCCCTGAGTTTTCTATAATAATAATTTAAACTGATGCTGCAACAAGGTCGCCGACTTCGGTGGTCGAATAACCCATCTTACCTGCTGCAAGAGATTTCAATTTACCACGAACAATTTTTATCACGGCGTTTTCAATCGCCTCTGCGGCATTAGCTTCACCGAGGAAATCAAGCATCATTGCACCGGCGCAAATTGCCGCAAGCGGATTAATCACATTTTTCCCTGTATATTTTGGTGCACTGCCGCCAATAGGTTCAAACATACTTGTGCCATTTGGGTTAATATTCCCGCCAGCAGCAATTCCCATACCACCCTGAATCATTGCGCCAAGGTCAGTTACAATATCGCCAAACATATTATCAGTAACAATGACATCAAACCATTCTGGATTTTTTACAAACCACATAGTAGTCGCATCAATGTGGGCATACTCCAGTTTTACTTCGGGATATGAAGCACCCATTTCATTGAATGCCCGATACCATAAGTCAAAGGCATAGGTTAAAACATTTGTCTTTCCCGACAAAGTAAGCTGAGCGCGTTTGCCTGCCACAATATCTTCGGGTTTAAGACGATTCCATGGTGTTTTAGAATGACGACGCATTGCGTATTCAAACGAATATTTCAAACATCTATCTATACCTCGCCGAGTATTAATGCTTTCCTGAACAGCAATCTCGTTTGCCGTACCTTTAAATACAAACCCACCTGCGCCAGTATAAAGTCCTTCATTGTTCTCACGAACTACCACAAAATCAATGTCTTCGGGCTTCTTATCTTTGAGTGGGCAAAACCGTTCATCATAAAGTTTGACAGGTCTTAGGTTAATATACTGCTCAAGTTCAAACCGCATTCTAAGTAAAATCCCTTTTTCAAGAATTCCGGGCTTTACATCAGGATGACCAATCGCCCCAAGTAGTATTGCTGGAAATTTGCGCAGCTCATCAATAGCGCTGTCAGGCAACACTTCGCCTGTGCGCAAGTAACGTTCTCCGCCGAAATCATATTCAACGTAGTTAAGTTTTAGTTCAAATTTCTTTGCTGCCGCATCCAGCACTTTTATAGCCTCCCGAACAACCTCCGGTCCGGTGCCATCCCCGCCAATTACTGCTATGTTATAATTTTTCATTCTTTTTAAACGTTCAATTTTAACTAATTTAAAGCAACTTTTTTTTAATTCAATTAATTTAATAGGTAAGAAAAATAAAATATTTTATTCAGACGGTCCCTATATTAGCCCTCGTTTATTAAATTCGTTTATTACAAAATTGTATTCTCCAATTAATTGTTCGACTACATTTCTGTTCTTAAATGACTGTGGCAATATGTTGAAGGTATAAGTTTCAATTTCAAAATGTGAACATATAGAGGGCGATTTTTTTAGGATATCCATCATATCTTGAATATGAAATAGCGTGCTTCTTATTGGTGGTTCGGGGATAGAATAAAGCGGGATATGAAAATGGATCCGCCATTCTTCCATTTCTGGGAAGCGATTTTCTTCAGCCATTTTGAGCGCAATATCCAAATCTTTAACTCTAATTAATAAACCGTTTTTTGTCTTAATTATTGTTTGATGTAAATAGGTTGGCTCGCTAAAAGTTTTTAAAATTCTCAGCACCGGTTTTGTTGGAATTACAGAGATTGCGCAGGAGAGATGAATTTTGCTTACTTTAATTCCTACGTTAACAAGCCGAGTAATCGCATCATTCGCATCTTCATATTCAATTGCAATATGACAGCAATCGTAATTAATTCCTAAATGCTGTTTAAGTTGCGCTTCATCAGGATAAATTTCCAGCAATTGTCCAAAGAAGTCAACGAATTCAGAGGTTGTCTCCACTAATCCTAATGGTTCAGGTTCAATGCCAAGATGTAATACCCTTTTCTTTTTATCAGCCAATCTCTCAATATAATCAACGCACCTTAATAGATTTGCCTGTGCCGTCTTTAATTTTTCTGACGATAAATTAAATTCCTTAAATGAAACGGGCATCGTGCTTACGCTACCATCGCAATCTTCCGGGACAATTTCACTCAAAATATCAAATAACACTTTGGTATATTCAAGCCGCTCTTCGCTTGACCAGTCCGGAAGAAATACCTTTTCTTTTACATAAGTATTGTGAAATTCGCCGTAAGGAAATCCGTTTATGGTAAAGACATAACTATTGTTTTCATCAAGCCATTTTCTAAAGTGTAAAAGTTGTGATTTATCCTGCAACTCTTTAGCCGCCAATGCGCTTAACCTTAATCCAATTCCGAATCGTTTTGAACCAGCAACAGTTTTTCGGACGCAATTTGAATATTTACGCAAAGCGTCAAAGGTCTCATCCCAACTTTCTGCGGGATGGATATTAGTAGAATAGGCAAGGTGAAAATTGGGACTAAATTTCATATCAAAAATTATGGATAAATTGAATTTCAGATTACTTTAAAGTTTGGCGACTGGGACAAAAATTTATAAGGGTTTTGAAAAATTAATCTGTCAATTTCCTCTTCGCTATGTCCTCGTTGGCGCATTTCCAGGGCCAGATACGGCACAGCCAGAGGAAGGCTATTGCCCCAATCAGCGGCGCCATTTACCCAGATTCTTTCAAAACCATAGATTTCAATAATATCAATAGCCCTTGCAGTGGTGCATTTTGTTTGCGGATACAAGGTCAAGCCAGCCCAATAACCTTCATCGAGGGCTAACTTGACGGTATGTTCTTCACAATGGTCAATTATGACTTTATGAGGTGGAATTTTGCCATTGTTTTTGATGGCATCAATCGTCAGCCGCGTTCCTTTTAACTTATCTTCCAGATGTGGTGTATGAACAAGGACAAGTGTTTGATACTTTGCCGCAAGTTCCAGTTGCATTTCCAACACCTTTAATTCATTTTTGGTATTTCTGTTTAAGCCGATTTCTCCAATCCCAAGCACATTTTGATGATTAATGAAATTCGGTATCATTGAAACGACATCTCTGGCAAGTTGGAGGTTTTCGGCTTCTTTAGGATTGATGCACAGCCAGCAAAAATGCTTTATGCCATAGCGAGCAGCGCGTTTAGGTTCATATTGCGTCAACTGGATAAAATAATCTTTAAATCCATCCGCTGAACACCTATCAAATCCTGCCCAGAAAGATGGTTCGCTGATAGCAACACAACCTGAAACAGCCATTTTTTGATAATCATCAGTAACCCGGCTTACCATGTGTATGTGTGGTTCAATATATCGCATAAAACATCTTTGTTATTTAGATTGTGAAGGATTAAATGCGCCTATTGCAGATTTTGAATCCGATTTTTCAATAGGTTCAGAGGTCAGGTCGCTAAACGATAACAAGGAGCGTTTTGCACATTCAGGCTCTTCCTTGGTTAATTCATATAAAGCCTTTCTAAATGCAGCCAATCTAAAATCCTCGCTGCCATTAGCCCTCTCAACACGGTCAATAAATGCCGCAATTTCTATAAGGTTATGGCGCGCCGCCAAAAAATATAAATCAAGAACCTCTTTCTTTGTCATAATATTATTATTTTAAACCCACATTTTAAAAAATGTCTATGAAACTTTAATGATGAATTTGTGTTTTGAACGGATAAAGATTGTTGAAAATTTTATTCAAATATTTTTAAATGACTGAATATGGGACTTAATAAGGACGGAAAAATTTATATTGCGGGTCATACCGGACTTGTTGGCAGCGCATTATGGCGGGAGCTACAAAGACAGGGTTACACAAATCTTGTAGGTAAAACGCGGGATGAACTTGATTTGATGAACACTCAAGCAGTGAACCTGTTCTTTGAAAACGAACGTCCTGAATTTGTGTTTTTAGCTGCTGCAAAGGTTGGTGGCATCCTTGCAAATAGCAAATATCCTGTTGATTTTTTGCAGGACAATTTGAAAATTCAACTCAACATCATCGAGGCTGCGCACAAATACGGCATTAAAAAACTATTGTTTCTTGGGAGTTCCTGCATATACCCCAAATATGCCCCGCAACCTATGAAGGAAGAATATCTTTTAAACGGTGCTCTTGAACCTACAAACGAATGGTATGCTATCGCAAAAATTGCAGGATTAAAACTTTGTCAGGCATATCGCAGGCAATACGGCTGCAATTTTATCAGTGTAATGCCAACAAACCTGTACGGTATAAACGACAATTATCATCCATCTGATTCGCACGTCTTGCCGGCTATGATTCGGCGATTCTATGAAGCCAAAGAATCAGGCGCCGAATCAGCTACCTGCTGGGGAACAGGAACACCAAGACGAGAATTTTTATATGTTGACGACCTTGCCAATGCCTGCCTGTTTTTAATGAATAACTATGATGATGAACAAATAATAAACATTGGTTGCGGATATGATATTACAATTAAAGAATTAAGCGAAATAGTCGTTGATGTCATTGGATACAATGGCAAAATCAACTGGGATACATCAAAACCAGACGGTACGCCAAGAAAACTTCTTGATTGCTCGCGAATCTTTTCTATGGGCTGGCGTCCAAAATATGATTTAAAAACAGGCATCAGACTCGCCTACGAAGATTTTCTTAAAAGATACAAAACAGGTTCTTTTGAAAAAGGCAGATTTTAATTATATTGACGACATAATATTAACACTGTTTTTTATAGTTTTTATTTCACGGACAAAAATGTTTGAACTCCAATGTAATTTCAGATTTTCAAAATGTATTGTTTATAGTATTATTGATTTATGAAGATTACCGACATCCTGCAAGGCGAACACATTGTTCTACATAATCTATTTGACCATATTGAAAAGGTTGCTCCAAAATTGAAAACTCTCGCCGAAATAAAGACAATAGCAAGTTTAATGGAATCTCTTATTAATGCACACGGAAAAGTCGAGGACGAAATGGTTAGCCTGCCGCTTGATCATTATCTTGAACATATTGGCCAACTTGAAAAATTTCATTATGAACATACCGAAATCAATGAAAATTTAAAGAAAATCCAGTCTTCTAAAAGCATAAAAGAAGCCCGCAAATTGTTATTAAATGCCGTTGTATTTTCGCGATGCCACTTTGATAATGAGGAACGGAATTTCTTTCCCCTTGCGGAAAAGTTTCTAAAAAATAGCACGCTCGAAACACTCGGTAAGACATATTTTGAAAAGCGAAAAAAGATACTCGGCGAGTGATATTTAATTAACCCGATTAGATTAATTTATCTTAATCGTATAAAATTTCATCGCGGGCAAGTTTGTATCCACTACTATCTTTTCCGGGACATCAAATACATCGTTCGCAATCACCTGCCAATTTTTTAATGGTATAAAAAGTTTTTCGTTTGCGAATACTGTAAATTCGCGTCCTTGCGGTCCATTAAGTTCTAACATAACACCATCACTGGTTCTTTTTATGCCAATCTTTGGCGCATAGGTGCCATAATAAAATGTAGCTGAAACAGTTGCATCAACATCGGTTTTCAGCCTTACCCAGTGAGCAGAATAGCCTTGTGGAAATTGGTATTTAACTGTTTGTCCAGGTTCAACCGTAAAACGACCATATTCAGACCATACATTATTTGCGGCAAAATCAACTTCAACTATGAATGTAACCGAACGGTCTGATTTATGCGATAATTCAAGAACTTTTCGACCATAGCCGAACATCAGATACGGGTCGCTTGGTGTTAATGCAGTAACCTGTGTATCCTTCCACGGCCCGCCAATACCGCTCGGTTCTCCCATTTGCCATAGGTCATCAACATTTCCAAACCATAACGCAGCGCTTCCATCATCCGCCTTAAAAATATGTTCGCCGGACACATTTGTTTTAACTCCGGAAATTACAAACAATCCACGCCAAGAGGCAAAATCGCTAATTCGTTTGTTATGCGTGCTAATTGGTCTGATTTTTCTAAATCCGCCGGCGTCAGAACGAGGGACTTCATAAAATGTCCCGTGTGCTTGAAAAAGATTTCGCTCTGTAACAACCTCGCGAAGTCCTCTTGGAAAACCGCTAATAAATGGCGTATCATAATTTACGCTTGTTTTAGGCAGACGAAATCGATCTGTTCCGTTGGTATAAATCACCGACGCTGCGTCTATCGTAAAATCTGCGTTATCAAGAGAATACTGTGTTCGCAATGTAGATTCCGAAGTCGGGTTATTTGTAGCCTTTAATACCAATGAGCCATCGACCTCGTAATAGACAGGGGTAACATTGTTAGAACTGTTGACAAGATTTGCAGCAAACTCAAGGATTTTTGCATTGCCCTGCTTCGGACGAATAATTCCATCGGAGTAATTCGTTTTTTCGTTCACATCGGCTATACCATCAAAGAGTTGCAGGTTTGCCCTACGAGGTTCATTTAAAAGATGGAAATATGCCGTTAAACCATTGGCGTTGTTTTCGGGAACAAGCCGAACCCACCACATAGCAATTTGTGGCAGTTTATACCACACATATCCGCCGCCGCTTATGCTCAAATTAGTTAAAGTTTGCCAATTGCCATTGCCAGTTGGGTCATATTCAATCCTCAAAGTTAATCCGCTGCTGCCGGTTAATTTTAAATGCAAAATCCGTTCAGAAAATCCATAAACAAGGAATGGGTCGCTTTGGACATTTTCAGACACATCGTCGTTCATATAAACACCGCCAAACCCGGAAGGCGAACCCCATTTTTCCATATCCTCAATTTTCCCTAACCATATCGCCGAATGAGATTGACCCGCCCATTTATTGTTTCCAGTGGTTGAAGTATCGTCTCTCGTCATCACCAAATTCCCGTTCCACCAACAATAATCAACCGGCATCTTTAAATAAGTGCAAATCGGTTTTATACCTGCGGTGTTGCCCGGAATGAAGTTTGACGGAAAGTTATAAAACATCCCATGCATGTGGGCTAAATAAAAACCATTGGTTATTTCTCTTATTCTTGGCCATTCAGTATACCACCCGTGAAGGGCATCGTGTGTATAACTCCCTTTTGGTAACCGATAACTATACCACTGATTATTATACAAGACCTTCAAAATAACTGACCTTTTATCCCATCCCAAAGCCCAGATTGGGTTAGTATCATTAGCACCATACAAACCGCCGGGCGAGGTTATTTCTGTAAAATTCTTTCTTTCTACAATCCTCCAGCCATTTGTTAAATCCAATGTTAGGTTTTCCGCAAGAACGCCTGCGGGTCCATTGAAGTTTTTATCGTTATTATAGCTCCAACCCGGTTCTCCATTGTTGGCATAGATGATTCTGCTTTGTCCCGTGTAACACCCTTTCCCGTGGTATCCCGGAAGAACTGAACTTCCAGTTCCTTGAACATCCGGATATAACGTATTCACCTCTAATGTATTAACATCCACCTCATAGAAACCCTCTTCCATTGTGGCAAAATAGACCTTGTTTTCAGGATTTGTTAAATGCCGTGTAACAGAAGTTAACCTGCCAGGCATTACAGAAGGCGGAATAACTCGCACATCGCCATTTGTATTTATAAAATACGGTCCGATTATAAGTTGTCGGGATTCTCTATGAATCATTCGGCAAGCGTGGGTTCCGCCAACGCTTCCTGAAAAGGCTTTTAGATTAAGATTTGTATCAACGCTCCATAGTTTATCTGCGCTGCCATTCGGCGAATGTGGAGGATAAGTTATAAACCATAATTTGCCAGCCCATTCAGCGACTGCCCCTATTCCACACTCCCCGTCGTTGTTAAAGACCAAAAGATGCGGATAAGTACCGCTAATATTAAGAATCGCATTTGAGACAGAACCCGGCGAGGAAATAACCACTGCCTTCACCTCGTCAATATCAAATCCGGGATTGTTTCCAAAAACAGTTGTAAAAACAAAATATCTCGCTGAATTCGTCTTTGGATTTCCATTTTGAAAATAAGCCAAATTTGTCGCCGTTGAAGTAAAAATATCGCTATTGGGTCCAGACAACTCAATATCATAAGAGGCGCTTGCGGCACCCCAATTTTTACCTGTCAATCTCACCCTGTACCATTGTTCATCAAGGACGGAACCAAGTTGTGGAATTGTATTCCATACATTGTTTGCATAAGCAGCCCAGCCATTCTGGTATCGCAAATTTATCGTTGCAGCGCCACTTCCTATTGAACCCGTTGAATCGGAAACTTGCAGGTTAAATTGCCGCTGAGAGCTTGAACGGACACGAAAGAAATAATCAATTGAGAAATCTTTTGCGCCATCTAAAAAAATATTGTCAAACCTTGCGCCGAGTTCGCGACCAGTTGTTGATGTGTACGGCAAGAGCCTTGCGAAATTTGTTGTCCTTGCGGCTGCACCGCCGGTTTGAATGAGAACACCGGACTTTATACCCCAATCATTAGAAAAATCACCACTTTCAAAACCATCTTCAACCTGCCCATAAAGTAAAAATGGGAGACTGAAAACAACAAGCCATAAGCAAGGTTTAAGACGTTTCATAGAAACAAATTATTGCCATTATTTTTGTAAATTCAAGTATAAAAAAAAGACCGGCATAAGCCGGTCTTTTGTATAATTGTAAACTACTTCTTAGCTGGCGCTTCGTCTGGGATTCTCATCTTATAGAATGAGCGATAAATAAACACCAGTGCAATTAGGAAAAGCACGATTCCGATTCCTAATTTTGCGCCAACTTTGTCAGCTTTTTGCATTGCTACTGCGATTTCAACTGCAAGAAGACCAAACAATGTGGTAAATTTAATAATCGGGTTCATAGCCACAGATGAAGTGTCTTTGAACGGATCGCCTACGGTATCGCCAACAACGCTCGCAGCGTGTAAATCTGTCCCTTTCTGTCGTAAATCAACTTCAACAATTTTCTTCGCGTTATCCCATGCGCCACCTGCGTTTGCCATAAATATCGCCTGGAACAAACCAAAGAAGGCGATACTGATTAGATAACCAATGAAGAAATACGGGTCAAAGAACGATAGTGAAAGCGACATACAGAAGATTGCAACAAAGATATTTATCATACCTTTTTGAGCGTAAATAGTGCAGATTTTTACGACCTCTTTGCTATCTTCAATAGATGCACGAGCTGCATCAAGTCGCATATTTTGTTTGATATAAACAACAGCCCTGTATGCCCCCGTGACGACTGCCTGAGTTGAAGCGCCTGTGAACCAATAAATAACAGCGCCACCCATCAAGAATCCTAAGACTATTTGAGGTTGAACCAAACTCAGTTTGCTGACAATGTCGCCAAACTCAGCATTCAACATCATTATAATGCCGAAAATCATTGTTGTAGCGCCAACAACCGCAGTCCCTATCAATACCGGTTTAGCAGTGGCTTTGAATGTATTGCCGGCGCCATCGTTCTTTTCAAGGTTAAGTTTTGCAGTTTCAAAGTCCGGTTCAAATCCAAAGTTCTTCTTAATATCATCTTTTATATTCGGGATAGATTCAATCTGGCTTAATTCATAAACCGATTGCGCGTTATCAGAAACAGGTCCGAAACTATCAACCGCAATTGTTACTGGTCCCATTCCAAGGAAACCGAATGCAACAAGTCCAAATGCGAAAATCGGTGCGGCGAATGGGACTTCTTTTGGCATTAATTGCATCACTGCCTGGTTTTGAGAAAGTAATGCCGCAATTAACATCAATACAAGCATTAGCAAACCTTCCCAGAACGCCGAGAAATTCCCTGTAACGAATCCTGAAAGAATATTCAGAGAAGCCCCACCTTGACGCGAAGCTGTGACAATTTCCTTTGTGTGGCGGGCTTCGGTGCTTGTAAATATCTTGGTAAATTCAGGAATTAAAGCGCCTGCAATTGTTCCACAGGAAATTATAACTCCAAGCACCCACCAGAGGTCAGGGTGAACTGCTTCGGAAGGAACAAGCAATATTTTGCTTGCAATAAAAGTCACAGCAATTGAAATTGCCGAAGTTATCCAGACCAACCAGGTCAATGGCTTCTCGGGATTGAACTCTTTCGCACTGCTATATTTTGCAGTGAAGTATTTATCATTGATAAAGAATGCTACAAGCGAGGTAATAATCATCAAAATACGCATTACGAAAATCCAGACAATCATTTGAGCGCAAATATCTGTCAAACCGAGTGAAAGGGCAAGGAATGTAATTAACGCAACGCCAGTAACACCATAAGTCTCAAAACCATCAGCAGTCGGTCCGACGCTATCGCCTGCATTATCGCCAGTGCAGTCTGCAATGACACCCGGATTCTTCGGGTCGTCCTCAGGTAGCTTAAATACAATCTTCATCAAGTCCGAGCCAATGTCGGCAATTTTAGTAAAGATACCACCGCAGATACGAAGAGCGCTTGCGCCAAGGGATTCGCCAATTGCAAATCCAATAAAACAAGGTCCTTTTAAGTCAACAGGGAGGAATATTAAAATACAAATCATAAAAAAGAGCTCAACGCTTATAAGCAAAAGCCCGACGCTCATTCCTGAATGCATAGGAATGGACAATGGCGCCCACGGTAATCCTTTAAGCGCGGCAAAGGCTGAACGTGAGTTTGCCTGAGTATTTATCCTCATACCAAACCATGCAACACCATAAGAACCAAGAATACCAAGAATTGATGTCAGTAATATTACAATAACCTTCCCCACACCCATGTGTTGGAGAAACATAAAATAATAAACCATACATATCCCGATTAAAACCCAGAGTATTGCAAGGAACTTACCCTGTTGTATCAAATAACTTTTGCAGGTCTCCCAGATGATTGCTGAGACGCTTCTCATACTTTCATGGACAGGAAGCGACTTTGTCTTGCTGTATTGAATCAATCCAAAAATTAATCCAATAACGCAAACACCGAGTCCAATTAACATCAGTTGAAACCCGGTTATTCCTCCAAGACTTTGATATGAAACGCGGCCAAGGTCTGGCACTTTAATCTCAGCTTCACTTGCAAATCCGTTCGATGCTAACGCCATCAAACTTCCCAACATTAATGCTTTTAATGTAAACGATTTTATATTCTTCATATTTCAATTAAAAAATATTCGTCTAATTCTGACAAAACTTTGATAAGATTTGCAAACTATTTTTTTGATAAATATTAGCATTCACAAATGATTGCAGAAATTCACCTATCTAACTACCTGATGGACAGATACATAATCAAATTCTTGAAGATTTTAAAAATTACATATTTTGAATTATATTATCGCCAAATTCTGAACATTTAATCTCTGCGGCGTTCTCCATTAGTCGGGCAAAATCGTAGGTAACTCGTTTGCTTGCTATAGCGCTGTTGATACCTTTTATTATTAAATCTGCGACCTCTGTCCACCCAAGATATCTGAACATCATTTCACCGCTAAGAATTACACTGCTCGGATTTACTTTGTCCAGATTGGCATATTTTGGAGCGGTGCCGTGTGTGGCTTCAAAAATGGCATTGCCAGTAGTGTAATTAATGTTGCCACCCGGCGCAATACCAATTCCTCCAACCTGCGCAGCAACGGCGTCGCTTAAATAATCGCCATTAAGGTTTAAAGTGGCAATGACATCGAAGTCCTCAGGTCTCGTAAGTACTTGCTGAAGAGTAATATCCGCAATTGCATCTTTGATTAAAATCACCCCATTGTTCAAAGCCGCATTTTGTTCCGCATTTGCCGCAGTCTCGCCTTTTTCCTTTTTTTTCCTTTCCCATTGCGCCCAGGTATATACTTTATCCCCATAAAGTTGTTCAGCAGCAGTATAACCCCAATCCCGAAATGCGCCTTCGGTATATTTCATAATGTTGCCTTTATGGACAATGGTAACACTTTTCCGTTTTTCTTTAATAGCATAATCAATAGCAGCCTTGATTAAGCGAATTGTACCTATTTTTGAGATTGGTTTAATCCCTATTCCCACCCTTACCGCCGCACCTTCATCGCATAAATCCGCGCCGGCAATATCAAGATATTGTTGCGCTTTTTCAACCGTACCAAAACGGATTTTCTCAAAATCATTAGGGAATTCTTTCTGTAAGAATTCAAGAACCTTCTGCGCTTCGGGAGAACCGGCTCCGTATTCAATCCCGGCATAAATGTCTTCTGTATTCTCGCGGAAAATAACCATATTAACTTTTTCAGGATGTTTAACTGGGGAAGGCACACCATTAAACCATTGCACTGGACGCAGGCAAACATATAAATCAAGGAGTTGTCTTAATGCTACGTTTAATGAACGAATCCCGCCGCCTATTGGCGTAGTAAGAGGCCCTTTTATTCCTACAAGAAATTCTTTGAACGCTTCAATGGTATCATCCGGCAGATATGTATTAAACTTTTTAAAGGCAGTTTCACCGGCATAGACCTCAAACCAGACCATCTTTCTCTTTCCGCAATAAGCCTTATTGACTGCGGCGTCAAATACACGCTGGCTGGCAGCCCAAATATCCGGACCTGTGCCGTCCCCACGAATGAACGGAATTATTGGATTATCAGGCACTTGCAAGACGCCATTTTTAATTGTAATTTTTCCGCCTTGTGGAGGTTTAACTGTGCTATATGCCATAAATTTGACTTTAAATAATATTAATTTTTAAAACAGACCGACCTTTTAAATAATTGCGAGTTCTTTTGTAGCCTTCTTATAAACCTTCTGCTCGAGAGTTTCTTTAACAAGTTGAACTGTGTGAGAAGATGTTAAGCCATACTTTTGGCGAAGGTCTTCGACTGTTGTTGCGTGTTCAATAAATTTATCTGGCCAGCCGATTCTAACCACAGGGACGGGGATTTGTTTTTCGGATAAAAATTCCAGCACTGCCGAACCAAAACCGCCTGCAAGAACGTGGTCTTCTAATGTGACCACAACATCGGAGTTTCTGGCGTAATATTCAATGGTCCCTTCATCAATAGGTTTAAAAAACAGGGCGTCAATAATTGCACAATCGTTACCTTCGGATTCCATCTGCATTGCAGATTGAGTGGCAATTTTCAACATATTACCCAATGAAATAAATGTAATCCTATAATTACCTTTGTTATTAAATCCCTTCACGATTCGGGATTTGCCAATTTCAAGCACTGCTGGATTCTCTTTTATAGGCACTCCTTCTGCTGAACCGCGCGGATATCTAATACATACCGGAAGTTTTTGAAGCGTCGCCGTAAAAAGCATATCGACAAACTGGTCTTCATTTGACGGCGCCATTCCAATTAAGTTCGGTATGCAACGCAAATAGGCAATATCGAATAAACCGTGATGCGTTGGACCATCGTTTGCGGATAGCCCAGCCCTGTCCATACAAAATATTACAGGCAAATTCTGCAATGCAATGTCGTGAAGGATACAATCAAATG
>JAKPVM010000190.1 GCA_029572555.1 Verrucomicrobiota bacterium
CCATTTACTTCCCGCTTTGGTTCACACCGCGCCCTGACCACCCATGGTTAAAAGGCTACAACGGCAAGCAACATCCATTTGCAACAATATCTTGTGCATGGCGGACTTTTTCCGTGTCAAGTTCGCCATCTTTGTCAAATAGTCCACCATGGACTCGGACAAGATTGATGCCGTATTTTGCCATTAACCGCGCGCACCGTCGGAGTTCATCGCCTTTTAAATCGTGTGGCGGACCATTCACTGCCCAAAAGCGTACTGGTTCTCCTGTGTCTTTATGAATAAATTGACCGTCCTTTACGCCAATGAAACCGTGTTCACCGGCGAATTTCTCGTTAAGAAACCGCATATCAATTGCGCTGTTAGTGTCAAACTTATCGGGTTCGGGTGTAAAACCAAACCAGTTTTTGGTATCAGTGGCAGATACAATTGCGGGGGGTGTTGTGAGTGGTTCTTTACTGAACACAAAACAATCAATTATACCGTGGTTTTCCTGTGGACTGGCTGTATTGAAGAGGATTCGGTTTTCACCTTTTTTGAACGTTGCCTTGCCTACCCTAATCCAGGCAATGAACCGCAAGTCTGGCTTGCCATCAGCAGCGATGTTGATCGAATTATACACTTCCTTTTGGAAATTCACTTCAACGGGTGGAGCGCCATTTAAAGAGTAGGTGAGTCGTGACTTTACCGGGTTAGCGTGTAACCAGAATTCATATTCGCCATCCGCCGGTGCGTTGAAGTGATATTCGGCTTCGCCCGCCTTTTCTTGGGAGAAATTGGAGATGAAATCGCCTCCGGACAGTTCCTCGCGGTTGACCTGGTCGTACCACCATGGGTGGCGGTTCATTCGATTTATGGCTGGGTTTTCACCCTCAACCCAGATTGGTTGCCCATTTGCCGCGAGTGTAATAAGCAATAACGTCAGACAAATTTTCACCGTCATAAATGGCGTACAATAACGACGGGTCAACAGAAACATTTTGATAATTATCTTTTGAAACCTACTTGTGGACTGTTCGACATCAAAAAAATTAACCGATAGAGATGATTTATATTGTCTCATTCTTTCAAAAATATTATTCCAATCTTTAAAGTCAATCCACATTTTGCATTTAGGCGATAACATCAACTTTTTAATGTGAACTACTAATTATTTAATACAAATGCAAAATACACATATACTTTTTCTGATATACGTTAGAGGTTGGGAAAATAATTTTTCTACTAATTATTCATTGATGCTGCTGAAAAACTCCTCATCAAGGTCTATATGCTTTGGTAATTTGATATAAAAAGTTGTCCCTTTTTCCTCTGTGGATTCAAACCATACTTTTCCCTGTAAGTAGCCCTCTATTAAAAGTTTGGCTGAATATGTTCCAAGTCCACGCCCCTGTCCTTTTGTTGAAAATGACCTGTTGAATATTTGAAGTTGGATTCTTTCTGGTATAAAAGCTGGATTATGAATGTATATTGTAACAGATTTATCCTCTTCAATTGAACCGATTGTAACGGTTTTATTCAATCCAATAGATTCAAGTGCATTTTTAACCAGATTGAGGAGCACCCTCTTCAAAAGGCTGGGGTCTGTCAAAATGAGTGTGTTTTTTGAAATATTATCGATTGTTATAGATCTCTGTCGGGAAATAGATTGATGTTTTAATTGTGAAATTACAATCTGAAATAAATCATTTATATGAATCGGAAATGGTTGAAGTTTGAGTTCGTTGTTTTCTGCTGATGTCAGTTCTCTATGCATTTGAATTTGTTCAATAATGTCGTGAACGCCATTTAACGCAATTTCTAACTCTTTATGTAATTGAACTGGTGCTTCTTCAAGAATTTGTTCAATCAATGAATGCAAACCTCCGATTGCATTCAGCATATCGTGATAAAAGATATTTTCAAGTGTCCGTCGCCTTTTAAGGTGGCTAATGTCAATTACAGAAACGACGATGAATTGTTCAGCAATGTGATTAAATGGAGATGTATAGACTAAAAGGTCAAGTGCCTCCGGTTTACCCGAGATTACCCTTGTTATCCTGCATTCCTGTAGGTCTTTAAAGCCTGATGTTGAATTTAAAATTGACTTAACAGCCCCGCATTCTGCGCAAAATTTTGTCGTTCCACATCCTCCATCTGTTTCAAATGAATGCACACATCCCAACGCTTCGCCTGGTCTTAGTCCAAGAATTTTTTTAATGTCTTTTTCTATTGTAAACTGAAGAAAATTTTCTGTAGCAAATACGATTTGACGATGCTTATTTAAAATGAGCACAAAATTAAGCATTGTATTGAGCAATTCAGGTATAATTGGTATGGATTTTATTGATTCAGACTGGTTATATACTATATCCAATGGGATTCTTTCGGCTGGGGCAAATTCTGTTGGTATCTTTACCGCATTCATTGTTTCTAATCTAATCTAACCCAGTTGTTTTTATTTACAACAATAAATTTAAATCTTATAGATATACATTGCAGAATAAGAAGACTTTATAAAAACATATTAAAATGGTAATTGCTTAAACTTATTGAAACAAATTTGAAACGGCTGTGTTAATATATTAGATTAAGATTGATAACATGAAACCAATTCAATATATAAAAAGCCGAAAAAATAGCGCTTTTACTCTAATAGAATTGCTTGTAGTAGTGGGAATCATCGCAATTCTTGCCTCTTTTTTAATGCCGGCGATAGCGCGGGCAAAGGAGAGTGGAAAAAGGATAGCCTGCATTAATAATATGCGTCAACTTGGACTGGTATCTATGATGTATGTGGATGAAAACGAGGGACAGTTCCCACCACGGAGTTCTCCTTTCTGGATGACAAGACTTTTGCCATTTTACCAGAACATTGGAATCTTAAAATGCCCTTCCGATGAGGTTCAGGCAATGCCTACAAATGGAGTAACCGGACCGTTACTCACGCTTTTTGGTGCGAGTACAGCCGATGTTGCTGCAAGGAGTTATATCATAAATGGCTGGAATGACTGGTTCGAAACAAGTCTGACAGCAGGTGAGTATGTGATATTTCAAAATCATCAATGGCAATATGGTATGAGACAAACATCTATTAAGTATCCTTCGGAAACGATTTTATTTGGAGAGAAACTTACCGAATCTTTTCATGTGCATATGGATTTTTTTCAAGGTGCTGGAAACGATCAAGATCAGATTGAACATAGCAGGCATAGCAACAGCTCAAAACCGGGTTCCGGTGGTTCAAATTTTACATTTTCAGATGGTAGCGTAAAGTTTTTAAAGTTAGGGCGTTCTGTGTATCCATTGAATTTGTGGGCTGTTACAGATAAATATAGAATTAATTGGGCTTATATAAAAGATACATAAAAAGCGATTTAAGGAAAATCAGGTCATTCCCTCAACCCAGTTTTCTTCATCTTGAGCAACTGGGACTTTTGCATCAAGGGCCTTTTCTCCCCATGTTTGGACTGAGGCGCAATATTTTGCCGCACCACGTTGCATACAGTGGAAAATCCGTACAAGTTCACGCATCCAATTTGGGAATCGATTTGTGAATTTTAATTCAAGTATTACATAATCTTTTCCTGATCCATGGAAACAAAGTCTTGGATTTGCCATATCAGTTTTTGGAGTAAAGTCAAGATGCGGTTCTGACATTATTGTTCTATCGAGAGTTAAACGTACAGAACCATCATCGTTCAAATATGCTTCTCGTAAATAATGAATATGAACTCTTGGGCGAGCCTGAATTTTTGCCATTAATTCACAGAAATTTTGGAGAGCAATAAAACTTTTGTCTGAAAATGACGTAAGATAATGCGGTTCAGGTAGATGTCCCATTAAAAGCAAAGGGACAAATTCCTGTTTAACTGCTCCGCGTTGTTTCATAATTATGTTATTCATACGGCGCTTGATTTCAAAAAATATTGGCGAGTCGGATTTTGTGCTGTAAAAACGCATCCTTAATTTAAATCTGTTTTTATTTCCATTGATTGTTTCCCAGTAGGTTTGCAAATAGTCGTTATCCAGATAAATACTATGGACGTGATAAGACAGATTTGGTTGGCCAAGGCTGTACTCATCAATATCAAGATAACATTGTACAAAATCCCTGATTTGCAAAGCGGTTTCTTCGTGGAGAATGTATTTTAACTCAAACCGCTGTCGTTGCATTTTATCGACAAACATAATCAATTATACCCTTATGAATTTTTCATTTTTAAAGTCTTAATTATTTTAAATGGCTATTATTCCAACACTTATCAACAGTAATGCAAGCAAAAACTATGGTTGCGAGATTTATATGCAACCTGATCTTCTTCTCGTTTAAATAATGATAAGCAATTCTTGGAAAATTCTTTTAATTTAAGTTTTTCATCCTCAGTTATGGGACGATAGTTTTTTGCAGATTCAATTGCTTTATCAATAAGGTCAATATAAGAGGGCGCAAATATTGCAGAAACCTGTTCAAATGATAGTGGAAATCGCGTAACAAGATTTACTTCTTCCTGGCTTTCTGCAGAACGATACCACCAGTTTCTTGTGTGTTTTTCGTCTTTATGCCAAAGACCTGTTGACAGTGCTTTGATGGCAAGCACACCCATGGCTTGTTTTTTTGCTTCTTCCAACACAGCTTTACCGAAATCGAACTGGTAATATTCAACAAAACTGATAGGGAACATTACTGTGTCGAATTTAAAACGTTTCATTGCTTCTAATGCTGCTTTGGTAGTATGAGCTGAGAAACCTATGAACCTGACCTTACCCTGTTCTTTAGCTTTTATTATTGTTTCCATAGCCCCACCTTCAGCGAATACTTGTTGGACCTCTTGTGGTGTTCTTAAATGGTGAAGTTGGTAAATATCAAAGTAATCAGTTTTTAGCCGTTTCAATGAACGTTCTAATTCTTCGAGTGCCCCTTTGCCGTCGCGCATTTTGGTTTTACAGGCAAGATAATATTTGCTTCTATCAATGCCCTGCAATGCAACACCCATGCGGTTTTCCGATTCACCATAAGCTGGGGCTACGTCAAAATAATTTATTCCTTTTTCAAAGGCTCGTTTGACGCCCACATTACATTCTTCCTTTCCATATTTATTCAATGCAAAACCAGAGAATGCGGTGGATGAAATTTTGAGACCAGTTTTACCGAGCAATCTTTTGGGCAGTTCTCCTTCGGCTGGTTGTTGTTGCACAGCAATTGTGTTTGTAATTATCGCTGGTGCAAATAGCGCAGCACATCCAGCCGTTTCTCCAATTATCTTTATGAACGTTCGTCGTTTCATAGTTATATATATTTTAATGTATTACTCCTCGCCTGATCCTCCTGAGTCAGATAACTGATCTATTATTGAAATTAGGGGAAGAAATAGAGCTATAACAATACTACCGACAATCACAGCTAGAAATACAATCATTATTGGTTCAAGTAGCGAAGTCATAGCTGATACAGCGTTATCTACCTCATCGTCATAGGTATCAGCAATTTTCATTAACATTTCAGGTAGAGCACCGGTTTGTTCACCAACGTCCACCATACTAATGACCATTGGCGGAAAGATTCCTGATAGTTCAAGCGGAGCCGTAATGGTTTCGCCCTCTTTAACGCTTTCATGAACTGCTGCAATCGCATCGGCAACTATTGCATTTCCAGATGTTTCTTTAACAATTGTTAATGCTTGTAAAATTGGGACGCCGCTACTGACCAGTGTTCCGAGCGTCCGGGTAAAGCGGGCTATTGCTGCCTTTTTTAGGACCTGACCGACGACAGGCATATTTAATTTGAATCTATCAAACATTTTACGTCCAGCCTTTGTACGGACGAATATATTAAACATTATAACAAAAGCAGCGACACAAGACGCTGTTATGACAAAATGATTTGCAATCGCATCGCTAATACCCAGAACAATTTGAGTAAACTTGGGTAGTTCTTTTCCAGGACCTAATAGGTCTTTGAAAATTGATTTAAATTTAGGGACTACATAGACCATTAATACACCTAAAATCACTGTTGCCACTGTTATGACTGCGGAAGGATAGAACATTGCAGCAATTACTTTGCCCTTTATCTTTTGGGCTTTTTCCATAAACTCAGCGAGCCTGTTTAATACAACCTCAAGCACGCCACCAAGTTCACCTGCGCGAACCATATTTATAAACAAACGATTAAATATTTTTGGATGTTGTGCAAGTGCCTCAGAAAACGTGCTGCCTGCCTCAATTGAAACGGCAAGGTCGTTAATTACTTTTTTAAGTGTAAGATTTCTTTCCTGTCTTTCAAGAACACGCAATCCGCGCAATAATGGAAGACCTGCGTCAACAAGTGTTGCCAATTGACGAGTAAATGCTGTCAATACCTTTGTTTTAACTTTCCCGCTAAGGAAAGGAATCCTGATATTTAAATTTAAGTTAAGATTAAGATTTTTCTTTTGCGGTCTGCCTTTTGCCTCAGCTGGTTTAGATCCTTTATCTTGTTTAGGCTTTGTTTTATCAATCTCAACAATTCTTGTGGGATGGAGGCCCATTTCTTTAATTCTATTAATAGCCTGGGCTTGATTATCAACCTCAATAGTTCCCTTGGTTTCTTTACCACGAGAATCCAATGCTAAATAGCTAAACTTTGCCATAAACCGCTATTATGTGTATTTTACCACTTCTTCGATGGTGGTTTCACCATCAAATATATTCCTTAAACCGTCTTCGCGCAAGGTTATCATACCGAGTTCAATAGCCTTTTGACGGAGAACAACCGTCGGTGCGCGTTCATTTATCATAATCCTGATTGGTTCGGATATTACGAGGAGTTCGTATATACCTTTTCTTCCTTTGTATCCTGTATCATTACAGTTAGAACAACCTCGCCCATAGTAAAACATTTTTTCTCCGATGTCATGGTGGGTCAGGTTTAATAATGAAAGTTGATTTTCTGTTGGTTCAAATGGGGTCTTACATTGTTTACAAATTGTCCGGACTAATCTTTGAGCAAGTACTGCCATTAGAGTAGAAGAAATTAAAAATGGCTCAACACCCATATCTATTAAACGTGTAACTGCGCCCGGCGCATCATTGGTATGGAGGGTGCTTAAAACAAGGTGACCTGTAAGTGAAGCTTGTACTGCTATCTGCGCAGTTTCAACGTCACGAATTTCGCCAACCATTATGATATCCGGGTCTTGACGTAAGAATGCCCTTAGCGCCTTTCCAAAGGTCATACCGACGGCTTCGTTGACGGCTACCTGCATTAATCCCTCGATATCATATTCGACCGGGTCTTCAACAGTAAGAATTTTTACATCAATTGTGTTAATTCGTCTTAATCCGGAATATAGAGTGGTTGTTTTTCCTGAACCTGTTGGTCCGGTAACCACAATGATTCCATTGGGCATTTGAAGAACCTCGCAAATATAATCGTAAATGTATTTAGGAAACCCTAATCGTTCAAGGTCAAGGTTTACTGATAAACGGTCAAGAACACGAAGCACGACAGATTCTCCAAATTCAGTTGGCAAACAAGAAACACGCAAGTCAACTTGTCTATCTCCCATATTGAAATTGATACGTCCATCTTGGGGGAGGCGGCGCTCTGAAATATCAAGGTTTGCCATAACCTTAATCCTTGAAATCACGGGTAGGGCGAGGTGTTTAGGAGGAGGAGTCATTTCATACAAAGCGCCATCAACCCTATATCGGATTTTAAATTCATCTTCAAACGGTTCAAAATGTATATCGCTTGCCCTATCTTTAATAGCCGTATAAATGACAAGGTTTACGAATCTAATTATTGGGACTTCGTTTGTAAGGTCTGTAAGTTCAGCAAAACTTTCCTCAGGATTAATTTTGGTTAATTCTTCATTTGCACCCAATTCTTGTAATGCCTCTATTACACTGCCAGTGTCTTCGCCGTAATATTTTACAATTGCTTTTTCTATTTGGTCTGGATCGGCTACAACGATATGAACGTCTTTACCAATCATAAATCCCAATTCATCGATTATTGCTGGATTAAGCGGGTCAACCAGAGCAACTTGCAATGAATCACCGTACGCTGCAACCGGGACGCATTTATACATCCTTGCTGTTGCAGGAGGAATAAGTTTTAGGACTTCTGGTGGGATTTCACGATTTGACAGGTCAACAACCTCTGTTGCAAGAAAATCGGCTTTAACTTGCAGCTGAGTTTGCATATCCATTAAACCGAAATCCATAAGAATTTGTTCCACACTCTTGCCACTTTGGATATGTTCCTCTTTTACAGATTCGATTTGCATATCGTCAAGAAGCTGTCGTTCTTTAATCAGCGCAAGGAATGGGTTGGAAATTTGTGTCGGCATAGTTTATTTTGTTACTGGTGATGAAACAGTTTCTCCTCTTGCGGATTTAGCTGCCTGTTCCATATCATATTCTTGCAGTTTTAATAGTATAGTGGTTGGGTCTTGTGATTTGTTAATTACTTCTTCTCGGGAAATCATCCCTGCCGTATATTTTTCCATTAGCACTGAATCTAATGTAACCATTCCGTATTTTGCACCTGTTTGAATATCTGATCCTATTCGGAATGTTTTGTTATCGCGAATTAACGCTGCTATTGACGGTGTATTAATCATTATCTCAAAAACAGCAATGCGTCCTGGTTTATCGCATCTTGGAATAAGTAACTGTGATATAACGGCTTGTAAGACTGTTGAAAGCTGAATACGAATTTGTTCCTGCTGATTAATTGGGAATGCATTTACAACACGATCAATTGTTTTTGCAGCACCAGTAGTGTGTAAAGTCCCGAAGACAAGGTGTCCAGTTTCGGCTGCGGTCATTGCGGCGTCGATTGTTTCAAGGTCGCGTAATTCACCGACGAGTACTACATCAGGGTCTTGACGAAGGGCGCGGCGAAGAGCCTCCGCAAATGTTGGTACGTCAACATTTATTTCCCTTTGTGTGACGATGGCTCGTTTATGTGTGTGATAGTATTCAATAGGGTCTTCAATTGTTATAATATGAGCATCATCACGTTCTTCATTAATAATATTTATCATAGAGGCCAGTGTGGTGGTTTTACCCGAACCGGTTGGTCCAGTAACAAGTATCAATCCACGAGGCTTATATAGAAGGGTCATTACCGTATCTCTTGGAAGTCCGATTTGATCGATTGTAAGGAGGGTATTTGGGATTTGTCTTAACACCATTGCAAAATTTCCTCTTTCTTTAAAAACACTTACCCTGAAGCGCGCCTTATCACCGAAGGCAAAACCAAAGTCTGACGTTCCTTTTTCCCTAACAGCTTGAACGTGGTCGTCCGATGTAACGCTACGCATTAGTTCCTCAGCATCTTCCGGTTTTAATGGTGGACCTTCTACCCGATGGAGAATGCCATGGACCCGAATGACAGGAGGGACGTTTACCCGAATATGCAGGTCTGATGCATTTTCTGACACAACCAATTCCAACAAGTCTGACATTGAATATGACATAGATACTTCTTTCTTTTATAGCTTAAATTATATCATTATTTTAAATAAATTCTAAAGATTAATCAATATCCGCAACTGTTGCCCTAATAACTTCTTCCGGTGTTGTTAATCCTGCAAGGACTTTTCTTGTTCCATCCTCTCTCAAAGTACGCATTCCCATTTCCCTTGCACGTTGTCTTAATACTGAGGATGAAACTTTTTCGTAAATTAATTTACGCACTTCATCATCAATAACGAATATTTCAAAAATTCCAAATCTACCGCGGTAACCTGTTTTTGAGCAATCACCACAGCCTTTTCCTTTCATAAATGTTGAGTTTTGGGCGGATTGCGGGTCGATATTCAACGTCTTAATTTCATAATCAGTTGGTACATAGGGGGTTGCACATCTGCGACAGACTTTACGGACGAGTCTTTGTGCCATAATGGCGCGCGTTGAAGAAGCCACCAGGAATGGTTTTACACCGATATCAATTAAACGGGTGATTGCGCTTGGGGCATCGTTTGTATGTAGAGTTGAAAAAACAAGGTGTCCAGTCAATGATGCGTTTATTGCGATTGATGCTGTTTCAAGGTCGCGAATTTCACCTATCATTATAATGTTTGGCGCTTGACGCAGGATAGACCGTAATGCGGCTGCAAATGTTAAACCGACTGTCTCGTTTACGTGGACCTGGTTGATTCCGGATAGGGTATATTCAACAGGGTCTTCTACCGTAATGATTTTTCTATCGGGGCGATTGATGTAATTCAAACAGCTATACAATGTAGTGGTCTTACCTGAACCTGTTGGACCTGTTACAAGTAAAATCCCATCAGGCAGGCTTATGAGTCGTTCAAATTGTTGTTGGTCGTCAGTAAAGAATCCAAGTTCTCCTAATCCAAGTCTTAATCCCTCTTTGTCAAGGATACGCATGACAATACTTTCACCATGAGAAGTCGGAATACAGGATACACGAAGGTCAATCATTTTGCCCACTACCTGTGTTTGAATACGACCATCTTGCGGGATTCTTTTTTCCGCAATTGACATATTAGACATTATTTTTAAACGGCTTATAATAGCCAATTGAAGTCTTTTAGGAGGACTTTTTACTTCGTGCAAAACTCCATCAATTCTATACCGAACTCTGAAGGTTTTTGAAAGCGGTTCAAGGTGAATATCTGATGCTCGGGATTTGAATGCCTCGACAATTAATGAATTTACAAGTCTTATTATAGGCGCATCTGACTCAACTGTTGATCCGTCATCATCGGTAACGCTTTTAGTTTCCGGCGCTAACATAACATCACCTTCGGTAATGTTCTGAATCATTTTTGATACATCATCTTCGCTTGTGCCATAATATTTGTTCAATGCCGATTCAATGTCCTCTTCGCTTGCAACTTTCGGTTCAATTTCATAATTTAAAATATATCGTAAGGCATCAAGTGTTGATAAATCTGACGGATCTGACAGTGCAATACCAATTTTATTATCGTGTTTATAGACGGGGACAACTTTGTAACGTTTAGCAACGTGTCTTGGCACAGATGCTAATACATCGTCAGATATCTTCAATTCGGATAGATTTACTACTTCGGCACCAAAATAAGATGCCCTTGCATAAGTTACATCTGAAGAACGAATTGCGTTTTTTGATAGTAAATATTCAATTAAACCTAAGCCAGAGGCTTCGGCTTCAGCGCCATATTTAGAGACTTGCTCATTACTGAGCAGTCCCATATCAATCATTACATTGACAAGATAATCGTCTTTTCCGCCCACGTTTAATTCCTCATCTATGGATTTATAATAATATAATATACTAATTAGAGTATTATCAAAGTCAATAATTCCGATTTTTTATAAATATTTTAATTTTTTGATAATCTCATTAAATTTCTATCATTTCTCCCGGTTTTGGTTGGAATACTTTGACTTTTGGAAAATTTTTATTTATTTGTTCTTGAAACCATCGTATCGCAATATCTGAACCGTGGCCAAGAATTACTGCTTTTGGTTTTACTCTGCTAATAAAATGGAGCATATCAAACTTATCAGCATGAGCCGTTAAATCAAAGTCTTCAATGTTACATTTTCTTTTCAAATTACCTCCAATATTGCTGAAAAAGAATGTTTGTCCCGGTTTAGTGGCTTTTAATCTTCCCGCAGGAGTGTCTGGGTCTGCATAACCAACAAAAAAGATGGAATGTTTCTCTTGTTCAATAATTCGCATAGCCATATCGTGGGCTGCTGTATTTTCATTCATCATTCCAGCAGTTAATACAAAAATATTGCCCTTATTGAGCTTTATTGTCAGGAGGTCTTCTCTTTCTAGTACTGTTAGGTTTAATTCTTGACGCAGTTGTAAATCTGGAAATTTGCGATTGGTGCGGTGGGCTTGCAAATCATATATCTCAGTGAAAACACGCCCAAGTCCACCGATGTAAATAGGTTGTTGTTTCAAACGACCAGATTTTGTCATAGACGCAAGTATGGCAAGTATTTCTTGTGTTCTGCCAAGTGCAAATGTCGGTATTAGGATACTTGTTTTACGTTTTTGTGCTCGTTCAACTGCATCGCAAAATAGTTCTATTTCTTTTTTTCTATCATATATTGCGCCTTGTCTATTTCCGCGAGTAGTTTCTACAATAAGAACGTCGGCTTTAATGTTATTAAATCTTGCCCCTTTCAGGATTGTTTGGTCACGAAAACTGACGTCTCCTGTATAAAAGAGGGTATTCTTTTTACCCCTTAATAATATGCCCGCCGATCCAAGAGCATGTCCTGCGTCGTGAAACTCGAGAATAGGAGACCATAAACCGCTTCTTTTTTTATGAAATGAAGCCCATTCAATTGGGGTATTGTATTTAAATCCTTGTATTATTGTATTTAACCTTTCAATTTCATCGTGAGTATAAAGTGGATATTCTTTTATGCCCAATTCATCTTGTTTTTTTTCCATTACATTTACCGAATTGTGAAGGACTCGTTCGGCAATGAAGTAACTTAAATCTGTCAAAAGGATGTGGGCTTTTTGCCAGTATTTAAATGCAATCGGCAAAGCACCAATATGATCATGGTGACAATGAGAAATTGCAATAGCATCTATCTCGCTGTTTTTTACGAGGTTAAACATTGGCAAGCTTTTAAATCCTTCTCGTTTAGGATGTGTACCGGCATCAAGAATTATATTGTGATTTTCAAATTCTACGAACCAACTGTTTGCTCCAATATCTGTGTCAGAATTTAAATTTAAAATTTTCATTATTAATTTTTATATAATGAAGAATTATGATTATTTTTAAAAAAAATTGAAACATTTTTAATTCATTGCGTCTATATAATATGAAGGCGATGTGGTAACCTGCTGAGCCATTATTGTCTTTGAACTCTAAAGTTCATAAAACCTGCTTGTTGTAAGCTGGGGAAAAGGGGGAAATGGTTGTTTGGGTTTCGGCGGGCATTTGGAAGATGCCCGCCGCTTCTAAAATATTCTTAAAGTTTTACTATTGTGATAAATTGATTATATTTAGAAATAAATGTTTAATTTTAAACATAACAGCAATGTAATGCGAACACTGTTAGTTATTGTTTTCTTAATATGTTTACCGTCTCCATTATTATCCGCCGAAAGAAATTATATTAGGCGTGTTTTCAGGGCATCGGATGGATTGAGAGAGACACAGGTAACTTCTGTATCAGTAAGTCCTCGTGGCACTGTTTGGGCAAGACACGGTGATATTGGCGTGTTGAGTTATCTTGATGGCTATCATATACGACATATTGCAGCCCCACCGGGCAATTACAGGATTTATGAAAGTAAGTCTGGACAAATATGGTCTCTTTATGCCGAAGGTTTACAGGAATATAATGGGGAAAAATGGATTAATTATCCTATCTCGGAAATTCACCAGGAGTTTTTGTCTGACCCGATGAGGAGAATTCGTCAGATACCTTTACTTCCAACAAAAAGAGGTGAGGTGTTTTTTCTCGTTTCAAAAGGATTGATGGTTTTTGATGTAGAAAAAAAATCAGTAACCGCTTTAGTTATCGTTGACCAGACGAGGCTTGAAAAGTTCATTGATATGATTCCTTCAAATGATGATGGAATCTGGATAACAGGCAAAAAAGGTATTTTAAAGATTTCTCCTGATATACTTAAAAATGGAACGATTGCTTATAAGGAATTTTTATTTGATGAGGATCTTAATGTGGAAAATGGTCTTCGGCCTGTTGAAGATGAAATGGGTGGAATAACCCTTGTAGCTGATTCGTTGGTAACTGGAAAACGGGTGAGTCTTTTTTTTGATGGAAAAAAGTGGCATAAAATATTGTCGTTAGATGAAAGTATCCGACAGAGCTGGCGAGATATAGATCAAACATTTTGGGGGTTGACTATCAACAGATTGATAAACTTTCGCAATTTTCCTGATTATTATATTGGAAGGGACGTGCTAAATCTAGGACAGATGTTTGAAATATCTTTTGCTAAGGGTGGGATTTTCTATGCTGCTACGATTGACGGACTTTACAGATTTGCCCCGGCTTTATGGATTCAAGAAAGTGTTTTGGATACTGTTAATACGCCGGTTCATTCTATAAATCAAACACATGATAATAAACTTTGGTTTATTACATCTGATGGATTGGGATTATTTTTTAGAAGTAAATGGACAATGTATAATTTTGAAGAAGGTATGGAACAAATTTTTCAACCACAGGGGAGTCCATACCTTATAAGTTCTGATTTAATGGTTCTGAACGTTGGCGATAGCGCCCATTTCTTTAATCCTAAAAGTGAAGAATTCATCCCGATTGAACACCCATCGGGACGTTATTCTAAACTTGTTGGACAATTAAAAGATGGAAGTATTTGTCTTTTAACTATGTATCCAGGACAAACGGAAAGTGGTTATAGAATTGACCTTTTTGATGGAAAGCGGTTTCGTCATTTTATGGAAGCGACTAATACCGTAAGGCTTGGTAGCGATCTATTTTTTGTAAAACAGGTTTCTAACGGAGATATTTGGGTGGGGGGAGCAACAGCGCTTGCGGTTTTTAAAAACAAACAATGGTTTTTCTTTGGACGGGATTTAATTTCAATCCCAACCGGCGCCACTTGTATGGCAGAAATTGAAACAAATAAACTATGGTTTGGTTTACAAAATAATATTTATGAATATGATGGTAAATATTGGCGGATAATCAAAGGCAATATTGGAAATGTAAGAACTATTTTTAAATCAAGTAGTGGAACAATTTGGGTGGCTACTGCCAATGGATTGTTCAAATATGAAAAAGGGAAGTGGATTTCAAATGGTTCTCAGGAGGGATTACCATCTTCATCAATTTATACTGTGTTTGAAGATAAATCAGGAAAACTATGGACGGGGACTTCTCGTGGAATTGCAACCTTTAATCCAGACGCTGATACTTCTCCGCCTATTGTTAGAATAAATTCGCCTAAGGATAACTCCACAATTTCTACCGAAGATGCGGTTCCAATCAATTTTACTGCAATGGATAAGTGGAAATATACGACATCTGACAGGTTGTATTATTCTTGGAGATTAAGCGGGTCTGATTGGTCTGAATATAGCGAAGAGAATTCAACTGTAATTAAAGGACTTAATTCTGGCACTTATCAGTTATTTGTAAAAGCTATGGATAGAAATATGAATGAGTCGCCAATTTTTACTATGGTTGAGTTTTCGGTCATTGTCCCCTGGTACAAAGATAACAGAACGATTAGTATAGCGATCCTTGGCATTTCTATTGCGGTTATTTTTGCTGGGATTGCTGTTATTAAGCATTTTCAGTTAAAAAGGAGTTATGCGGAGGTAGAAAAAATTGTAAATCAGCGCACTAAAGAACTTGAAAATGCTACTCAACAACTATTATTGAGTCAAAAAATGACAGCATTAGGAACTCTGGC
>JAKPVM010000197.1 GCA_029572555.1 Verrucomicrobiota bacterium
ATTTCTAAAAGTGATTTTTAAAACTGCATTAAAAAACCACTGAAAAATCAAGGGTCTGGATTTGATTGTTACCAGTTATGTGATGATAGTGTAATAGATTCATTTTGTAAAATCATTATTTTGTCCCTGCAATTTTACCTTCTCAATCTTCACCCGTTTATAATTGAAATTAGAACAGTTTTGTCTGAACATATTATTATGAAGGTTATTAAGACTGTTCAATTAATGCAGAAAACCGCAATGAAGTTGAAACGGAAAGGCAGGAGGATTGTTTTAGTCCCGACTATGGGGTATCTGCATAATGGACATTTGAGCCTGATAAAAAAGGCTCGTAAAACCGCCGGCGCAAATGGCGTTGTTGTGGTAAGTATCTATGTAAATCCAACTCAGTTTGGACCTAATGAAGACCTTTCCCGCTACCCAAGGGATTTGAAACGGGATTTGGATTTAATCCGTCCGTTGAATGTCGACATAGTATTTAATCCGTCAGACAAAGAAATGTATCCGGGCAAGGAAGAGGGGCTTTACAGCACATACATTGTGGAGGAAAACCTTTCAAAGAATATGGAAGGAAGTTCTCGTCCGGGGCATTTTCGCGGCGTTGCAACCGTAGTAGGAAAATTGTTTAACATTGTTATGCCCGATGCGGCGGTGTTTGGAGAAAAAGATTATCAGCAGGCGGCAATTATAAAACGGATGGTTAAAGATTTTAATTTTCCTCTGAAAATTGTGGTTAGTCCAACTGTGCGCGAATCAGACGGTCTTGCAATGAGTTCGCGAAATAGCTATCTGAACGAATCTGAGCGCAAACAGGCAACAGCGCTTTTCAGGGCGATTCAATACGCAAAGAACGCGGTTTCCAAAAAAGGAACTATTAATGCCAATGATTTGAAGAATGAATTAAAAAATCTAATTGAAAAAGAACCATCAGGGCGGGTTGATTATATTGAATTCTTTGACCCAGAAACACTTCAACCAGTATCAAAAGTCAGATCCGGAGCGCATCTGGCTCTGGCGGTGTATGTTGGAAAAACGCGGTTGATAGATAATGCGAGCCTGTAATTTTAATTAATGCTTAAATGACGCTTTCAGAAATGAGAAGTCTGCTTGCCGAGCACAATATCAGGCTTACCAAAAGTCTCGGTCAGAATTTTCTCTATGACGTTAATCAAATTCGGAAAATTGTTTCAGCCGCTGATATTCAAAAGAATGATAATGTTCTGGAAATTGGTCCGGGTCTGGGTCCATTGACAGAACATTTAATACCAAGCGCAGGACTTGTGATGGCGGTTGAGAAGGATAAGCGGTTAGCGGAAATATTAAAACAACGGTTTTCTGACGCAAAAAATTTTCAATTAATTTGCGATGACGCCCTTGATTTCGTGAAAAATAAAAATTGGAATGATTGGATAGTTGTTTCAAATCTCCCGTATTCTGTGGCTTCGCCAATACTTGTTGAGTTGTCAAAAAATGAATATCCCCCGAAAAAATTGACTGTAACTGTTCAATTAGAAGTCGCTCAACGAATTATAGCGCAACACTCGGAAGATGATTACGGTTTGTTAAGCCTGTTTATTCAATTGAGATATCTGCCACAAGGTTTTTTCAAGATCCCAGCCTCCTGTTTCTTTCCTGCGCCAAAGGTTGACTCTGCCTGCATTACAATGACAAGAAGGGAGAAAGAACTTTTAACCAATGACCAGCGGGAACTTTTTTATAAAATAATTAAACGCGCTTTCAGCCAGAGACGTAAAATAATGATGAAGTTAATAAAATCTGATTTTCCAAATATTAAAGATGCATTCACGACGCTGAATATATCGGCTGACGCTCGCGGTGAATCAATCAGTCTTAATCAATATGTTGAGTTGACCAAATTTATCTCTTCACAAAATAATATTAGAGATACTTTGCCAGAATAGGTTTTAATTTGATAACCGTTGATTTACGCCAGATCTTTTTATCTGTCAGGATTGCGTTTTTCAAAGATTCGTGACAGGAACAAATTGGCTGTAGTGGAATTTTCGGGATCGTCTTTAAAATAATATTTTTTGCGTTTTCGGCATTATGTTTGAGGTGGTCAATTACCATTTGAATTGTGACGTGTTCTTCGTCTTCTTTCCAACAATCGTAGTCTGTGACCATCGCAAGGGTTGCATAAGCAATCTCTGCTTCGCGCGCGCATTTAGCCTCACCGAGGTTTGTCATACCAATAACGTTGAAGCCCATTTTATGATTTGCAATAGATTCGGCTTTAGTGCTGAAAGCTGGACCTTCCATATTAACATAAGTGCCGCCATCGTGGACGCGGAGTTTCAATTCCGCCGCGCTTTCCAATAATAACTTTCTCAATTCTTCGCATATCGGATGGGCAAATGAGATATGCGCTACTATCCCATTTCCAAAAAAAGTATGTTCCTGGCTCTTTTTGGTTTTATCGAGGAACTGGTCAATCAGAACTATATCGCGCGGTTTATATTGAACCTGTAAAGAACCGACTGCGCTGACGCTAATTATCCACGAAACACCAAGTTTTTTTAAAGCCCAGATATTAGCCCTGTGGTTGAGTTCGCCGGGCAGTATGTAATGTCCTCTGCCGTGTCTTGGCAAAAAGACGACATCTCTTCCGCACAATTTGCCAATCAACATTTTGTCCGACGGATTTCCGAATGGTGTTCTTATTGACACCCATTTCTGTTTTGTAAGACCTTCTACTCCGTAAAGCCCCGTTCCGCCAATAATTCCAATTTTGTTCATCTTATGCTTATTTTTGATATCCATTTAAATCTGTAAAATATAATTGTCAAAAAAGATTTAACCGTTGTTGAATTCAAATAAGGCTTACCGGGTCAATGTCAACGGTTATTGTAACATCTTTTAGCGGCTTTATATGTTGGAGGAGTTCAGCAAGTTTCCTGCTCAACGTTGCCATTTTTTTTGTCCGCAACATCATTTGATATCTGTAAAAAGAGTGCGTTCGTGTAATTGCCGCTGGCGCTGGACCTGCAACTATCAAATCATTAAACAACTGGTCTGTCGGGCAATTTTTTCTTTCACCGCCGGATGCATCGCCTTGTGGCTTTATTAACCCCATTGAGTCCGTATTAATTTTCCATTTTTTTACCATAGCGTCTTTGAAATAATCCGCAAAAATTCTTACCTTATCTTCGTTATGCCCTCTAAATGTAATCATAGCAGCGTGGCTCAATGGCGGGTAATAGAGCTGACTTCTGAAATGGATTTCTTCCTCATAAAATCCTTCGTAATCGTTTCGGCGCGCAAATTGTATGGCGGGGTGATACGGTGTAAAAGATTGAACAATTACTTCGCCTTCTACATCGCCGCGTCCTGCGCGTCCTGCGACCTGGGTAACGAGTTGAAATGTTCGTTCTCCTGCGCGAAAATCCGGCAAATGTAGACTGAGGTCTGCATATATTATTCCAACGAGTGTAACATTTGGAAAGTGCAAACCTTTGGCAATCATCTGAGTGCCAATAATTATATCAATTTTGCCCGTGCGAAATTCAGTCAGGATTTGCCGATAATCATCTTTGCGCTGCATAGTATCGGAGTCCATCCTCGAAACCGTTGCATTTTTAAAATATCGTTTGAGTTCTTCTTCAATTTTTTGAGTGCCAAACCCTGAAAATCTGATAGCAGGGTTCTTGCATTTTTCATTCGGACATACCGTTGGCGACTTCTCTTCATAACCGCAAATATGACAAAGCAACTTTTCGCATTGGCGATGGTAAGTTAAGGCAACGCTGCAATTGCGACACTCTGCCACATAACCGCATTTTGGACATTGAAGGGAAGTAGAATATCCCCTGCGATTTAAAAATAAAATGACCTGTTCTTTCTTTTCAAGTCGTTGGAGTATTGCCTCTTTGAGTTGCGGAGAAAATATTGGAATACCTTTGTGAGAACTACGCAAATCAACAACGCGAATCACCGGCATTTTCTTATTGTCTGCCCTTTGTGTGAGTTTTAACAAAATATATTTTCCTCTTTTGGCATTGTAATAACTTTCCAGAGAAGGCGTTGCCGAGCCAAGCACAACAACTGCGCCATCCATCATTCCTCTAACAACTGCGACATCGCGGGCATTATATCGGGGCGTTTCTTCCTGTTTGTAAGAATGTTCATGCTCTTCATCGACAACAATCAATCCAAGAGGAGATACTGGCGCAAAAATTGCCGAACGGGCGCCAATCACAATCTTTGCCCTGCCTTCGCGGATTCTGTGCCACTGGTCGTGTCGTTCGCCTTCGGACAAATGGCTGTGAAGAACCGCCACTGAGGTTTGCAACTTTCCATGACAAAATCGCGCCTTGAACCTTTCCACTGTTTGTGGCGTGAGAGATATTTCCGGAACAAGAACTATTGCGCCTTTGCCTTGTTCAAGCGCTTCTGAAATTGCCTGTAAATATATCTCGGTTTTTCCGCTCCCTGTTACGCCGTGGAGTAAAAATACAGGGGCAGGCCTGAGACTGAGTGATGAATCTTTTTTTGAACGACGTTCAGGCGGAAAAATGTTTGAATACTCTTCCCTTACCGCTTTTTGTATCAAATCAAAAGCCTGTTGTTGTTCAGGATTTAACGGCAGTGGATTTGTTGGAAGAATAGTCTCATTTTCATAAGGGTCGCGTTCAAGCCTTTGCTGTGAGATTTCTACCAAGCCTTTAGCCTCTAATTTTTTGATGGTAGCGGCTGTTGTGCCGGCAAGTTCAAGCAACCGAGCCAGCGGCAGTTCACGATATTCCTCAACAATAGCCAAAATTTCCAGCTGTCTCCGTGTCAACTTAAAATCAGGTTTTCCATAAGGAACAATTCGAACAAAAAGTTGCTGCTGCCAACCTTCTTTTTCCCTGCGCACTGCCTTTGGGACGATGCTTTTTAACGCAATCTCAGGTGCGCAACAATAGTAATCGGCAATCCACCTTGCAAGTTTCAAGATTTGCGCGTTGATGACGCTATGCTCGCCAACAACTTTCGCAATAGGTTTCAGTTCCGGATAAAAACTTTTTTCCGCCAACTCGCTAACAAATCCATAGACATAACGCGGTCCGAAAGGAACTTTTACCCTGCTACCGACTTGAACGACATTTTCAAGTTCCGTCGGGACAAGGTAGTCAAAATCCTTCCCAAGCGCAATTTCAAGTATAACCCGCGCTATCATTTCATTAAGAATATTATCACACTGCTATTAAATACAGACAAAATTGAAATATTAGAATCATTGACAAAAATATAATCGGACTTACATTAATTCGTTATTTAGCGAAATATAAAAATAGTTCCTTTAAGATGGGGAAATGATATATGCAAAACATAAAAGAAAAACCGAAAATCTTGATTCTTTGCACCGGGAACTCATGCAGAAGTCATATTGCGGAGGCTATATTACAAAAGGCGCTTGGTGAATTTGCAGACGTGTATAGCGCCGGTTCAAACCCAGCAGGATATGTTCACCCAATGGCTATACAAGTTATGAAGGAAATCGGCTTTGATATATCAAACCATCGTTCAAAACATTTAAACGAATTTCTTAACACACAAATAGAAACGGTGATAACAGTTTGCGATAATGCAGATAAAAACTGCCCATTTTTTCCCGGACAACTGAACCGTCATCATTTCCCGTTTGAAGACCCAGCCAGAGCCATAGGTAGCGATGAGGAAAAATTAACTGTCTTTCGTAAAGTCCGCGACCAGATAAAGATTATGTTTGAGGCGTATGCCGCAGGCAGGATTGACCGGGCTAAGGCAAGTGGGTTGAAAATATAAAATCCTAATTTAGATTTTTAAACTTCGCGATGCGGGACATTTTTCAACAGCAAAATTATTGCGAATTTAAAAGCCCCGTTCCAATCAGCAACCAGCGGTAGGCGTCCAACGACATTATCAACCAGAAACGGAGCGTGGTAATAATGCTAAAACCGCTCAACACTGGCAGGGCGATGATTAACACAAGAATATTTCCTATAAAGATAATGACCAATGAAAAGAATGTCCCCTGACTTTTTATATCGCTCTGTTCTGTTTGAAGGGCGTTAATCGTAAAGGTAATATGAAATGCGTAAGCAATTCCGAGCAATATGTGGAAAATAGCGCGATACCTTTCAAAATCCCAGATAAGGCCTCCAATAACATAGCAGACTACAATAATTATGGCGTAAATTGGGAAAAAATATGGAGATAAGAAGATTAAAAAATTGTCTTTGGAAACCACTACGTGCCCGCCTTTTGAGGTTGCTTTAAAGCGCTTGAGTTTGCCGCCAAAAATCAACGTCCAGAAGGCATGTGTCAACTCATGCCCAAACACATAAACGAGTGTAGGTTTTGGCAGGAGCAGATAGATAACAAGCCAGCAGGCAACCCCAGCCAGTAGCGGCACCCATACAACATCGGCGGAACCGGCGGCGCTAACAACAAACCACAATGTCCTTGCCCCGCCAATGCATACAGGCACCAATAATAGCGCTATGATAAATTTAAATAGCTTTAGCCACACACTCTAAAAACGGTATTAAATATATAATATTGAGGCAACTTTTTATATTTAACAAGAATCGGCATTATCCCGATAATTCTTAATGGTTTAAGGATTTTATTGTTCATTGCCAAATTTAACGCATTTGATATGCTCAATTTGTATAGTTTATAAATGAATCCATATTACAATTATCAGACAGAGGCGAGGGGACTAACAAGTCCGGAGGATGTTGTTAAGTTATGCGATTCAATGAGCACTGTCTGGATACGGCTGACGACCGAGTGGTTGCCGGAAAACAAAAACTCCGCAATTTATGAAGTAGGATGCGGACCGGGGGCATTTCTTCTCTTTTTAAAACGGCTCGGTTATACGAATGTTTGCGGAAGCGATCTGTCGCAAAACCAGATTAACCTTGCTGTTGCGAATGGATTAAACGTAAAGATTGCGGATTCTATTTCAGAACTTGAATCGTTTGCCCCAGAAACTTTTGATTGTTTAGTCGGGATAGATTTTATTGAACATATTTCTAAAGATGATGTGATGAAATTTTTAAAACACGCATCAAGGGTTTTAAGAAAAAATGGAACCTTAATTTTACGAATGCCAAATGGCGATAGTCCATTCGTTGGACGGAATTTGTTTAACGACATTACTCATCAATGGGCATATACAACAGTTGCAATTCAGGCGTTATTAATTGTATCAGGATTTAATAAAGTAAGTTTCGCAGATGAATCACAGGCTTCGGTAAATTGTTGTCGGTGTGTTAAAATTCCTCTTATGAAAATAGCGCAATGTATTTTTAAATTTTTAACAAGAATGGCGACAAGAGAACAGATTCAATACCTGTCTCCATCAATTTTTGTTTTTGCGCAGAAATAACTCCAATGATTGAAAAACCGATAGATATAGCAACAGAAAAGGCAACTAAAGAAGATGATAATTTGCCGCCGATAGCATTTATGACCGATGCGCCGCCGCTGGTCCAAGGCGGTTATGGATGTCACGTTTTATCATACAACCTGATTTCTGTTCTTAAACCAGCAGTGTCGGCTGTCATTACAAGGAGGATGCAAAAAGAGATTACTTGTAAAAAAGTAAAAGATGGTGTGGGTATCTCCACTTTTTTTTATCCTGATTTGAGCGCGATCCCTTCCAAAAAAATAATTGCAGGTATCAAATCAGTCGTTGAGACCACGTTAGCTTGTTTATGGAGCAAGAGGATATGTAAGAAAATTAGCGAATCAGGCGCTAAAAGAATTTTTGCCTGTTGTGGCGCTGACCCATATTTTTTATTAGT
>JAKPVM010000202.1 GCA_029572555.1 Verrucomicrobiota bacterium
CACTTGCCTATATACACAATATCGCCATTTTTAAGTTTCTGCTTAACTGGGCTTTTTATTTCCTTAAGCACTTTGCATTTTGAGCAATAACCTTTTAAAGAATGCACGCTAATAATCCCCCTAATATCAAACTGTTTAATATAAATCCAATAATCCAAACATAGCCGCGAGCATCGTAGTCAACTTCTGCCGTCCCAATATTTTCTCCGCTTAAATTAAGTGCTTCAATAACCATTCCATCTTTAGTTTTATTGCTTATCTTGATAATCCCAACAACACCATTAACGATATTGGCGATAACCCTTGGCGGCAGAGTAAAACCAGCGTCAAATAAGACTGATTTCCCAGCAATAGGAATTACAATATCTTTGCCCCAAGATACTTTTACCGTCGGGGCGTTTATGTAAATTAAGGCGTCAAAAAGATAAGCATTGTAAGCCGTGTTAGTGCTTGATATTAAAACTTTGAATTTAAGATACCGGGCTTGGTATGATTTATCTGCGTCTATATCTTCAAAGGCAGTATAAGTTATCCCGTCTTCGCTTGTGCTTATCTGTATGGTTACGGTGCAATTTGTCCCTTGTGCATAATCAGCGTCAACCACTATCTTAAAATTGAAAATAGTCTGCAAGTCATAGGGAGTAACCATTGTAAAGCTACCCGAGCTTACAAATTCTTCATCAAGAACAAGTCCGTTATTAGCTTCCTGATATTCCCAAGTTTGGCCTTCTGCTTCCCGGGTTTCCCAAGTATCGGCAGTTCTCAAAGCTAATGCTATCCTGTTAAAATCTTTATCGTGGAAATTTGCCCAAACGCGTTCGAGATCAGAAAGCTTATAATCAAATGGAACACTCCACAAATCAAAGTTATTGATAAAATTCATTTCGGGCGGCGGTATTACCGTTAAAGTATCATAAGTAGGGTTTGCGCTTTCATTGCCGGAAGTATCCACGGCCTTAATCATAAAAGTTTGCAACCCAACTTCACCAACAGGATACATAAAGTCAGTAGTGTCAATCTTTTCGGCTATTGTCTGTCCGGTAGCCCAATCATTACCTTTCTTAATTATGTAACGCGCAAGGTCAGCGTCGTCGTTAGCTTCCCAAACAAATTTTAATAAATTCCCTTCTTGGCAAACATCAAATCCTGTTATATCATCAGGCGGAGCAGTTTTTCCCAAAACAGTAATCGTTTCCTGTGCGCTATCGTCAATTGAGTTTTCCTCTCCTTTATCCGAAACACTTACAACCGCGACAATATAAGTCTTTAAATCGTAAATATCTCCTTGTATGGCAAAATGCGTGCCGGTTGTTTCCCCCCTATAAGTCCAGCTTACGCCGTTATCCTCGCTAATATAGATTTTGGCTTTGGCATAACGCTTTAAATAATGGCTTGATAAATCTGGCCGGGTAAACCAAACGTCAATCACGTCTTCAATCGTGCCGTCGCCCATTTTAACTATTCTTTCTGTAAGCGTAAGCCCGAGCACGTTAGGTATAGTATTAGAAAGGGAAGAATAATTGTTAGTCGGCAAAACTACTTCGCTATCATCATAGACACTCTCGTTGTATTCAATGGCAGTTATTTGCACTTCGCCTTGTCCCTCGCGTTTAATGCCGATAATCCTAAAAAGTTTGGCTATGGTATTGACATCACCGAATATATAAACGTCGCCTTCTGCGGGTGCTGCTTGGAATGCCTCGCTTACATTAACTTCTGTATAATACCCGGCGCTGTCAGAAACGAGCCCGGTTTCTATCGTATCGTCGGCATGACGCACGCCTATCATATAAGTTTTATCGTCTTCTATTGCCACTGTATTGTCTAACTTAATTAAAGTCGTGGTTGAACCTGCTTTTGTGCGCCCGGAAAAACTCCATTGCGGAACATCATGGCTTACGACAATAACATCACCGGCTTGGCAGGCAACAGCTTCAATGCCGGCCCGGAAGCTTACAGATCTATTTATGTATTTAGCAAGCCATAAGGCATAACGCCCTTCGCGGATAGCATAGCTTGTCTTGGTAGTAAAAATGCGCAATTGCTTCTTTCGGATAGGATCACCGGCGGCAAGCGCAGTTTCATCTATGACCGCAATTTGCTCTTGCTGATAGTCTAAATCTTGATCCATATAGATAACTTCAATCACATTCGGCACTTCTTTTATTGACTTCCAGCCTTGCTGAAAACTCCCTGCAATAATATTACCCATGCCAAAAAGCTGTGTAACTTCTTCAGGGGCGTCAATTTTAAATTGTATTTTACCGTCGGAATAGAAAGCAAAAGCCCTGAATGCTGCGCAAATCTGCGTTAAAATATCAAGCGCTTTCGCCCGGCTATCTATTACAACATCAAGCCTAAAGCGTTTTTCGTATCCGTCTTCTCCATTAGGCACTTTCCCTTCGCAATATAAAGCCATTTCTAATAACTTTGTCTCGTCAAGCTGTGCCATGTCAATATATTCACCTAATCCATATCTTGTGTTAAGCTGCAAATCCTTTAAGCACCAAATAGGATTGGCGCAGAATTGCTCAATATAATCGCCGCCCCAGAATAAAACCGTATCATCAGCCAAAAGCTTAAAAGAAGACGTATCCGGGTCATAATAATAGTCTTCCCAAGCTACGGCTGCCCCACCGTCTTCGTAAAGCACGTTAGGAGCACTTATTTTGCGCCCCTCTACAAGAGAAGTAATATT
>JAKPVM010000210.1 GCA_029572555.1 Verrucomicrobiota bacterium
TTAATAATATTCTTTCTATAATAAAAGGTTCTGCACAGATTATTGAGGATAATTTGGACAATAAGGAAAAAATTCTTTTGAGAGTTCAACGGATAAAAACATCTGTTGACCAAGCCGCAGGGATTGTTCGGGCAATGCTTGGTTTTAGCAGAGAGAATGGGAATAATGTTTCAGTTTTAGATGTGAATATGGTGGTGGATGAGACAATAAAATTGCTCGGGGATAGGTTCTTAAGAGAAGTTCTATTACATTTTACACCCGCTTCGCCTTTGCCTTTAATAAGGGGGATTCGCGAACTGTTGCAGCAAATTCTTTTAAACTTAATTTTGAATGCGGCAGATGCAATTCAAAGCACTAAAGGTTATATAGAAATAACAACAGGCGTTTTTAAAGAATTGCCTTCACCATTAGTTTTAACCCCAGAATCCGCAGAAGAATATATTTTTATTACAGTTAAAGATACGGGATGTGGAATTGAAGATGAAAAACTATCGCGAATATTTGAGCCATTTTTTACAACGAAAAATCTTTCGTCAAAACGTGGCACCGGCCTCGGTTTAACAACTGTATATCAATACGCGCAACAACTCAACTACGGGATTTATGTGAAATCTTTTCCCGGTTTTGGGTCAGTTTTTACAATAATTATTCCGGTAAAAAACATTGGACCAACATCGGATAATGTCGATTCAAAGAAACAGGAGGAATAATATGGAAACACAGAAACCAACCATACTAATTATAGAAGATGATGATATGCAGTATGAGATTTACGAGGATTCATTATCATCCTCGTATAAAATCCTTAGGGCTAAAAAGGGTTCTGAAGCAATCAAGATAGTAAAAAAAGAAATTCCGGATTTGATAATTTTAGACCACATACTTGAGGGTGGCGAATATGGACTTGATTATTTACCCGAGATTAAAGAGGCGTTGCCGTTTGTTCCGATTATAATTGTCTCTGGCGCTCTTGAAGTTCATCAGCAATTTATGGCATTGCAAGGACCGCGTCGTGCTCATTATTGTTTAACAAAACCGATCGACCTTCGGGAATTGAAGCGGGTGATTGAAATTGCATTAAAAGAATGCGGTGACCAGGAAATAATCAAGCAATTTGAAGCCCTTGAACGTTCAAGGCGAATAGATGCTCAGGAACTTGTCAGCAGGTCAGTTGATAGATTGAGCCGTCAAACTGAAATTAAAAAACTGCTTACAAATTCAAAAGATTGCCCCAATATTTCCGCACTTGCAAGACATTTTAAAGTGGCAAGAAAAACAATAATAAGGGATTTGCGCGAACTTATTCGCAGAGGAGAACTAAGTCCCGAAATCTATCCGCCTTCTGAACTCCAAAAAGAAGAAGATGCGTCTGAAAACTAGATTAAAATGCGGACATTAAATTTTTAGCAAATTTTTGCAATTATTGGTTAAAATCTTAAGCCGTTTCTCTGAATGCACCTCTATATAACATCTAAAGACCGGTTCAGTTCCGCTTGGCCTGAATGCAACCCATTCGCCAGTATCAAATATGAATTTAAATCCATCAATTGTAACTATTTTATCAACCTTTGATTTCCCAATTTTATCAATTCCAGAACCAAGTTTTTTCAGTAATTGGTCTTTTGTTTCAGGATTTATTTTTATATTGATTCGGCTTGTGTAAAATGGTCCAGTGTTTTTTTCAATATCTTTAAGGATTTTAGTCAAAGGTTTTCCTTCGGTAGCCACTAATTCAGCCATCAATAAACAGGCAAGAACACCGTCTTTTTCAGGTATATGTCCTTTAATGCTTAAGCCACCGGATTCTTCTCCACCGACAATAATATCCTCTGATTCCATCAATGCCCCGATATACTTAAAGCCGACGGGTGTCTCATATACTCTTACTCCGAACCAATTTGCAACAGCATCTACCTGATGGGTAGTTGCAACGCTCCTGACGACTGAACCGCTCCAATTGCGGTTCTTTTTTAAATGATAAAGAGCCAGAACAAGCACCTGATTAGGGCTTAACCATTGTCCAGTTTTATCCACAATTCCAAAACGGTCGCCATCTCCATCCATACCGAGTCCAAGGTCGGCTTTTCCTGAACGAATGAATTTACTAACTTCCGCCATTCCATCTGCATCTGGTTCAGGGTGGCGTCCACCGAATAATGGGTTGAGTTCGTTGTGAAAGACGGTCACCTTTGCCCCTGCCTGTTTCAATAATTCGTCAAGATATCCTCTACCAGCTCCATAAGAACATTCAACGGCCACATTTAATTTTGCCTTTTTAATGTTTGAAAAATTTATGAGTTTTTTAATTTGGTCAAAATAGACCGGGCGCGGGTCAAATGTTTTATATTTTGTTAATGAAGGGAAAGAGTTGGAAAACTTACATTGTTTTTCCTGTAATTCAATAATTTTTTGTTCTATTATTTTTGTTGTTTCAGGGGGGGCAGGCGCTCCTTTTTCATTTGAAAATTTTAATCCTTGATATTGATGCGGGTTGTGGCTTGCTGTTATGTTAATACCGCCAATTGTTTTTCGTTTTATAATGTTGAAGGAAACAGCAGGGGTAGGGGCGTCGCGTTCTGTAAGCAATGTATCTATGCCGTTTTCGGATAAGATTTCAACTGTGGTAAGAGCAAATTCTTTACCGAGAAACCTTGTATCATAACCGATTATGACAAGTGGTTTGCGATTGTAAATTGGTGAATTCGTATCTGATAATGCGTCTTTTAAATAGCCCGCAATCCCGGCGGTTGCTAATCGGACATTTTCAAATGTAAAATCTGCTGCTATTAAAGCCCGCCAACCAGATGTTCCGAATTTGATAGTTTTCATTTTTTGAAATCAAAAACCCCTTTTTTCAGTGAATAATAAAAGGCGATAACAAATATTACTGTGAATGCAGCCATTGAGAAGAAAGCATAATTTGCTGTATCAGGATTTTTTAAAAGGGATTTGTAAGAAATAGCCCACGGATAGAAAAATACAACTTCAATATCAAATAGGATAAACAACATTGCAGCTAGATAAAATTTTATATTATAACGGCTTGTTGCTGGCTGGATTGGTTCAATACCGCATTCATAAGGGGTATCTTTGGCTTTGTTTCGCTTGCCTACTTTTTTCATAATCATTGAACCAATGAACATACCGCCGACGCAGAGTACCGCCAGCGCAATCATCATTAAAACCGGAATGTACTGCCTCAATTCCATATTTTTTAATATAGATAAAAGTCTTTTATAATCAAGATATATCCCATAGTTTCTACATATCTATTTTTCCAGGCTGCCGCAGATCCGAACCTTTACGTTTGGTCAAATTATCTCCTAATTCAACTCGGGCTTTTTCGGCTAATTTTAGCATCTCTGCTACTACATCAGGATACGATTTTGCAAGGTTTCTTGTTTCAGATGGGTCTTTTTCGAGGTCATAAAGTTCGGGTGATTGAACCTTTGCCATCAAATATTTTCCGGGTTTCCCATCTTTTCCGGGCGCAGAACCTTTTAAGGTGCGATAAGTATGTGGAAGAATGAGTTTCCATTTATTTGAACGGATTGCCTGAAGTTCATTTATATTATAGTAAAAATAATATGCCTCGTGAGGATTTTTTGCGCCCGGTTTGTTTGAAATTAAATCCCATATATCAAGACCATCAATTTTATTAGTAGGGAGGTCTGCATTTATCAATTTTGCAATTGTCGGGAACAAGTCTATTGTCATTGCTGGTTCTTTGCATATTTTGGAAGATGGTATTTTACCTTGCCATCGGGCAACAAAAGGGACTCTAATGCCACCCTCCCAAACAGTGCCTTTGCCCTCTCTTAATGGAAATGCCTTTCCGCTATGATTTCCATAAGATAACCACGGTCCGTTATCGGAGGTAAAAATAATCAGCGTATTTTCATTCAATTTGTTCCTATTTATCGCCTCTAATATTTGCCCTACCGACCAGTCAATTTCTTCTATAACGTCCCCGTACAAGCCAGCATTTGACTTACCTTTGAATCTGTCGCTTACATATAAAGGGACGTGTGGCATTGAATGCGCAAGATATAACAAAAAAGGCTTGTTCTTATTTCGTTCTATAAAATCGGTAGCCCTTTCGGTGTACCAGTGTATTAAGTGAGATTGGTCTGATGGCGTTATAATTGGATTAATAATCCGTTCATCATCTATCAAAGGAAGTGGTGGATATGTGCCGGGCTTTGCAGCAGGATGAAATGGCCACATATCATTTGAATAGGGAAGTCCAAAATATTCATCAAATCCGTGAAATATCGGTAGAAATTGGTTGTGATGGCCGAGATGCCATTTTCCTACTATGGCGGTAGCATACCCTTTTTGCTTAACCAGTTCGGCAATGGTTGTTTCGTCTGGATTAATTCCAATTTTTGAAGATGGAGAAAGTGCACCATAGATACCGATGCGATTTGGATAACATCCTGTTAAAAGCCCCGCCCTTGATGCAGAACATACCGGTTGCGCAACATAAAAATCCGTGAAACGAATTCCTTCTTTTGCAAGTCGGTCAATATTCGGGGTTTTAATCCCCTTTGCCCCATAACAGCCAATATCAGCATAACCGAGGTCATCGGTAAGAATAATTATTATATTCGGCAGATGATTTATTTCACAAATTCCATAAGTTAAAGATAAAAACACAGTAACAAGAATTGATGTAATTAACTTCATAGTCTCGATTTTAGAATTATGGAAAATTTTATCGATATTTTTTTGAGATAAAATTACACTCAACAAAAATAGAGTCCAGCGGTTATCGCAGAAAAGCATTAAATTTTGTGATTGCTAAATCTGAATTTAAATAGGCAATACAAGATACAGCAAACCTGTGGATTGTTTTCCAAAAATGTTTGTATATTAAAAGTTTTAGTTTTACAAATCTCAAAAATTTGCAAACTTAATGATATGAAGACAACACGACAAATTAGATTTTTCATTTTACTATGTTTTGTAGTTCAATATTTCGTTTCCTTAAATGCTGGCGAGTATAGGCGGATTAAGTTATCGGAATACCTTGATAAAATGAAAGCCGGCTGGATTGGACAGATAGTTGGAGTTTCATTAGGCGCACCGACAGAATTTAGATGGAAAGATGAAATAATACCCGAAGATAAAATGCCGAAGTGGAAACCGCAAATGATAAATAACGCATTTGATCAAGATGATTTATATGTGGAAATGACCTTTTTACGAACCCTTGAAGAATATGGACTTGATGTCTCCATTCGGCAGGCAGGGATAGATTTTGCAAATTCTGGCTACCCGCTCTGGTGCGCAAACGCCGCAGGCAGAAATAATTTAAGAAAAGGTATTGCACCGCCTGATAGTAGTCATCCAATGTTTAATAAATGCCCAAATGATATTGATTACCAAATAGAGGCTGATTATTCAGGGTTGGTGTCGCCGGGTATTATGCAAGCCCCAATTGAGTTAGGAGAAAAATTTGGTCGATTGATGAATTACGGCGATGGAATGTATGCAGGGCAGTTTATCGGCGCTATGTATGCAACCGCATTTTTTGAAGATGACCTCGTGAAAATTGCCCAGACCGCATTAGCGGCAATACCGCAGCAGAGCCAATATGCAGAAATGGTTCGCGATATGATAAAATGGTACCGTGATAATCCGGGTGACTGGAAAAAAACATGGTCGTTGTGTCAGGAAAAATATAGGAAAAATCCGGAGTATCAAAAAGCGTCCAATGGCGGAATTGATTGCAAGATAAACGGGGCTTATGTGTTGATGGGACTATTTTATGGAAACCGAGATATTGAAAAAACCGCAACAATTTCCTGTCGGTGTGGTCAGGACTCTGATTGTAATCCTTCATCGTCGGCAGGGATTTTATGCACAATGATTGGTTTTTCAAAGCTTCCGCAACAATTTAAAACTGGGCTTGATGAAACAAAAAAATTCAACCACACACCTTACACTTTTCCCGAATTGATTAAAGTGTGTGAAAAGATAGCGCGTCAAGTTGTTATAAAATATGGTGGCAGGATTGAAAAAAATCAGGATGGTGAAGAAGAATTTGTTATTCCTGTTATGCAACCCAAACCAAGCAAATTAGAATTGAGCTGGGCGCCGGGACCAATTGCAAATAGTCGATTTACACCAGAAGAAATGAGCAAAATTAAATATACGCCGGGCGTTTCATTAAATCAGGCGATTGAAAAATTTGCACCGGGTTGGTCTGTATCTTATTGTGGTTCGGATATGAATCCCGGTTTAAGAAGTGAATGGCAGGGACGGAAAAATGTGCTCGTGACACATCCTCTGGATAAAGATACTGGTTGTGTGATTTCAAGGACAGTAAAAATTCCATCAGGCAAAAAAACCTATTTGAAATTAATAGTCGGAAACGACCCACAAGGCGATTTTGACCTTATTGTAAAAGTTGATGGTAAAGAAGTCTTAAAAACAACAATCGGTCCGAAAACCACAGTTGACCACTGGCGAACAGAGACAATTGACCTTACAAAATTTGCAGGTAAGACGGTTAAGATTGAACTTATTAATCAACCAAATGGGTGGCAATATGAAGCGGCTTATTGGGGCGAAATTTCAATAATTTCAGAATAATAATTACATTAACAACCTTTGGTAAAAAACCGGAAACCATTTCTCACCTAACAAACAGAGATAGACAACAACAATTGTCATAACAAGCGGAGATAAATCAAGCGGACCTAATCGAATCCACCTAATCAGCTTTAACAATCTTTTTCCCGTTATCCCGATAAAAGCCCAAAATGGATGAATACCAAGATAAAAATAGGTGTAGCACAAAAACAGAGCGCAAATAATGATAACTAAATATTTTAGCGAAAATATAAGACCCATACTTAGTAAAGCAGACTGAAGGAGATGTTTGGGAAAACTTTTTGGTAGTGTTATGATTCCCATTTTTGAAAACAAAAGACTAACTATAAACCATAAGAACGCGGTAATTACAAATGGCGCTAAAAAACGAAAAAATGCTGGGAGTTTGCCAATAATTCCCAGATGTTGAATTATTTTTCTATGGTAAATATCAAGTTCTTCCCTGTAATTTAATACAGATAAAATGCAAAGCCAGAAGTAAAATACTATCAAAAAGAGCAAGAAACTTAATACCGAGTATAACAATGTCATTGTAAACAGCGCGCTTTTGAATGGGATTGAAATGGCAGTAAGGTCAAGGATTGGGTTAAAATTTGTAATTGCTCCTGAATAATAAAAAAAAATCGCCTTTCCTAAAAGAATTAAACCAATAATGAATAGAGGGAAAAACCCGCGTTTTGAACCTTTTTCTGTGGATTTAACTACTGTGGCAAGAGTAAGAGTAATGCGAGTGGTGGCGCTGAAAAAAGATAACCAGCGCAACCAGATAATCAAAGCCGCAAGGTTTAATAGCCAGTCAATAGTTTTCATGCCATCTGGTTCTGTAAATTTTTACCAGCGGAAAGGTTAATAGTCTACATTATTTTAAGCAATGTATCGGCAATATCAGCAGGCGTTGGGGCAATAGCAACGTCGGCTTCTTTAAAAGCTTCAATTTTTGCCGCTGCTGTGCCTTTACCACCGCTTATTATTGCCCCGGCGTGTCCCATTCTCCTACCCGGTGGCGCTGTTGAACCAGCAACAAATGCGGCAATTGGTTTTTTACAATTGTGTTTAATCCATTCTGCGGCTTGTTCCTCTGAAGTTCCACCTATTTCACCAATAATGATTATTCCGTGAGTATCAGGGTCTTCATTGAACATTTTTATAATATCAAGATGACTCAATCCATGAACAGGGTCGCCACCAATGCCGACACAAGTAGATTGTCCAACTCCTCTTGAAGTCAATTGCCAGACTGCCTCATAAGTTAATGTGCCACTGCGCGATGCAACCCCGATATGTCCTTTTTTATGAATATACCCAGGAGAAATTCCAATCCTGCAACCACCATAAGAATTATTTCCCGACCCAGGTGTTACAATACCCGGACAATTTGGTCCGAGTAATTTTGTCTTTGTGCCCTCCATTGCGCGTTTGACCATTATAACATCGCGCACCGGGATAAATTCCGTAACACAGACTGCAAGGTCAAGTTCCGCAAATACCGCCTCAAGGATTGCATCGGCAGCATACGGCGGAGGAACAAATATAACGGAGACAGTGGCGCCAGTTTCCTGTTTTGCCTCTGCAACTGTGTTGAAAATAGGCACTTTTTCATCGAAAAGCTTGCCGCCTTTTCCGGGGACAACACCAGCAATTATCTTTGTGCCGTAATCAAGGCTCAAACGAGTATGTTGTGCTCCAAAATGCCCTGTTATACCTTGCACAATTACTTTAGTCGAAGAATCAACAAGAATAGACATAAATCACCTTTTATGCTGCTACTTGGACTGGTTTTGACGCTGCCTTTACAGCTTTTTCAGCGGCGTCCGCCATAGTTGTTGCACTTATCAAATTAAGACCCGAATCTTTAAGAATCTGTCTGGCAATATCAGACTTGTTTCCTTCAAGTCTTACAATTATTGGAATTTTAAATTGATGGTCATTTACTGCAGAAATAATACCGTTTGCTATAATATCGCACTGCATAATTCCACCAAAAATATTGACAAGGATAACCTTAACATTAGGGTCGCTTGCTATTATCTTAAAAGCTGCTGCTACTTGTTCTGGACTTGCACCACCTCCAACATCAAGAAAATTTGCAGGATCTCCGCCATAATATTTAATAATATCCATCGTAGCCATTGCCAGACCGGCGCCGTTAACAAGACAGGCAATGTTTCCATTAAGCTTAATATAACTGAGGTTGTAATTGCTTGCCTCCACTTCAAGTGGTGATTCTTCATCATAATCGCGCAATTCAACTAATTCAGGGTGACGGAAAAGCGCATTGTCATCTAACACAACCTTGCCATCAACGGCGACAAGATTTTGTTGCCCATCTGCCTGTCGAAATATGTGAAGCGGATTGATTTCAACAAGTGTCGCCTCGCATTCCCACCAGGTTTTATAAAGACCTTGCAAAAGTTTTACTGTAAGTGTCAAAAGTTCGCTGTTAAGTCCAAGATTGATTGCGATTCTCCTTGCTTGAAATGGCATTAATCCAATTGCAGGGTCTATCACTTCACGAACTATAGATTGTGGATTTGTCGCTGCAACCTCTTCAATATCCATTCCACCTTCTTTGCAAGTTATCATCACCGGTCTTCCAATAGAATGATCAAGCACAACACCTACATATAACTCTTGTTGAACGTCAAGGGCAACCTCCACAAGCACTTTGCGAACGAGTTTCCCTTCTGGTCCTGTCTGTTTTGTAACAAGTACATTGCCAAGCATATTTTTTGCGTTTATATAGGCCTCGGTTAAATTTTTACATATTTTTACCCCTCCACGTTTTCCATTTTTGAAGACACCCTTACCGCGTCCACCTGCGTGGATTTGGGATTTGACAATGACCCGAGAATATCCCAATCCAAACAATTTACCTGCAACAGATCGCGCCTCTTCTGGCGTTTTACACAGCTTGCCCGGTGGAACTGGGACGTCATGTTTGCTCAATAGTTGTTTTGCCTGATATTCGTGAATATTCATATAAACTTTACTATTTTGTTCGAGAAAAAATAAATGTCAATTGCGGCTTTGTATTTAACCAAGATTGATGAAAAAAATAAGTGTATCAAATCATCTGGTCAAGCATTGAATTAATTTAGGATGTTTGATAATTATCCGTGGGGATATGTCCCGACGGATTTTAATCAATTTAATTAACACGATTTAACCGCAGCCTGTTGTTTCACCGCAATTCAAACATTTATAACAAGCTCCATTTCGTACTGTTACGTGCCCGCAATTAGGACAAGGCGGGGCATCAAGTGTATTTATAAATGTAGCGGTGGTTGTTTTTCCATTTTGTGAATGACCAGTGGATGTAGAAACTGAGTTCCCAGCAGATTTTGTTTCCGGATTTAACGGTAATAAATCGGGGACTGGTCTATTAACTTTTTTTTTCAGCTCTTCCTGAATTTCCGGGCTCGGCAGTTCCTGTTGTGCTTCATCGCCTAAATATTTCTTTTTGTATTCTGGAATGAACTGAATAGCCATCCATCGGAAGACATAGTCTGTAATTGAAGTTGCATGACGAATATCAGGATTGTTTGTATAACCAGAAGGTTCAAAGCGCTGGAAGGCAAATTTTTTAACCAGTGCATCTAATGGAACGCCATACTGCAATGCAAGGCTTGTTAATGTCCCGATTGTATCCATAAGTCCACCAATTGTGGAACCTTCTTTAGCCATAGTTATAAATATTTCTCCGGGTTGTCCATCATCAAAAATGCCAACTGTAAAGTAGCCTTCATGTCCAGCAATCTCGAATTTATGAGTTATTGCCTTTCGTGTATCAGGTAGTCTGCGACGAATTGGTTGCGACACATCAGATAATTTTTTCATCAACCGTTGTACCTCTGCTTCTAATTCCGCTATTTTAGATTTCAACGAGGACACTTCCGCGCCGTTTTTATCTGATGTTTTTGATGTGGTTAGTGGCTGTGAACGTTTTGAACCATCGCGATAAATTGCGACACATTTTAACCCCATCTTCCATGCCTGAATATAGGTATCGCGGATTTCTTCCACTGTGCTTTCATTCGGCATATTAACTGTTTTTGAAATTGCACCACTAATGAAGGGCTGAGCAGCCGCCATCATTTTGAGATGTGCCATATATTGAATACTACGTTTTCCTTTTGCTGGCTTAAACGCGCAATCAAATACAGGGAGATGATCAGGTTTTAGTCCACTTTTTACCACAGTCCTGTTTTCTTCTACATCTTCAATTGTATCGTATTTTTCAATGTGCGCGACGATTTTATCAATCTCCTCTTTCTGATATCCGAGCCGTTGCAATGCCTGCGGCACAGTTCTATTAACAATCTTCAACAGACCACCGCCGGCAAGAAGTTTATATTTAACAAGCGCTATATCTGGTTCGATTCCTGTTGTATCGCAATCCATAAAGAACGAGATTGTTCCGGTTGGGGCAAGTACTGTAACCTGAGCATTACGATAGCCGTATTTATCCCCCAATGTTATTGCTTCATCCCAGCACTTGCGCGCCTCTTCCTTTAAATAATTAAATTCCGTAGAAGGCTGTATTTGTTCCACTGCTTCTCTGTGGAGTTTAATAACGCCCTTAATTGATTCCACATTATCCTTCTGCAATGGATTTTTATTATGGGCGCATCTGGCGTCGTGGTATCCTTTGAACGGACCTAATGCAGAGGCGAGCATTGCGCTTGTTGCATAACCATAGGCAGTCATTATTGATGTAATGGCACCACAAAGAGCACGCGCTTCATCAGAATCATACGGCAGTCCGTAGCTCATTATTAGCGAACCAATATTTGCATAGCCAAGTCCGAGTGCTCTAAAAATATGCGAGTTTTCAGCTATGTCTGGTGTCGGGTAAGATGCATTGTCAACCAGAATTTCCTGCGCTGTGATGAAAATCCTGACTGCGGCTTTAAAGGATTCAACATCAAAGGTACCATCTTCCCGTTTGAACTTCATTAGGTTTAAGGATGCTAAATTGCAAGCGGTGTTGTTTATAAACACATATTCGCTGCAAGGATTTGTAGCATTAATCGGTTCTGTGCCCTTGCAGGTATGCCATTTTTGAATTGCGCCATCAAATTGCATACCAGGGTCGCCGCAGACATAAGTTCCTTCGGCAATTTTCATTAATAGTTTTGATGCATCTTTTTTCTCAATAGGTTTTCCAGTTGTAATTGCGCGTGTCCACCACTCGCGACCATCGACAGCCGCCTGCATAAACTCATCGCTTGCGCGTACCGAAAGATTTTCATTCTGATACATTACACTTCCATAAGCCTCGCCGTTAAATGAACCATCATAACCTGCATCAATAAGAGCCCATGCCTTCTTTTCCTCTTTTTCCTTTGCCTCGATGAATTCTTCTATGTCCCCATGCCAATCGCGAAGGATATTCATTTTTGCGGCGCGACGGGTTTTACCGCCTGATTTGACAACATTGGCTACCTGGTCGTAAATCCGTAGAAATGAAAGCGGACCGCTCGGCTTGCCACCACCAGAAAGTTTCTCACGTCTTGAACGAATCGGTGTCAAATCTGTTCCTGTGCCAGAACCGTATTTAAAAAGCATCGCCTCGCTATATGCAAGGCTCATAATGCTCTCCATATTATCTTCTACAGATTGTATAAAGCAGGCGCTTGCCTGTGGATATTCATAGTGTGTAGTTGAACGTTCGGTCTTGCCTTTTTTCCGATTGTAAAACCAGTTGCCCTTGCCAGAGTTTTTGCCAATGCCATATTGATGATACAATCCCACATTAAACCAGACAGGAGAATTGAATGACGCATATTGATTTAAACATAGCCAGACAAGTTCGTTATAAAAAACATCTCCATTTTCCTTGTCAAAATAACCATCGGCAATCCCCCAATCTGCGATTGTTCTGCAAACCCTGTGAATTAATTGTCGTAAGGACTTTTCTCGTTCGGGAGTGTTAATTTCGCCATAGAAATACTTTGACACTACAACTTTAGTGGCAAGAACCGACCATGTTTTTGGCATTTCAACATTTTCTTGATGAAAAATGACCTTGCCCCTATCGTCTGTGATCTCGGCAGTCCTCAGTTCCCATTCGACTTCGTCAAATGGGCTGAAGCCGGGTTTGCTAAAAACCCTTTCAATTTTTAATTTTCCATTCTGGTTCTGTCTTTTCACAGTCTCCTCCGAACCATCTTTTGTTGACACATTATTATCTGTAATAGAAGATTCCCCAAGCATCTCTTGAATGTCAATCATAAGTACTAAATCTGTTAAAATATTAGGTTTTATACCAACTTCGGGATGGAGTTTTTAATTGCTCGACCCGACCCGCAAATTAAAACAACACAATATATTGTGGTTATGAATACTTTAAATATACAATTAATTGTGTATGTAAAATACTTTTACCCCATTAAACAATTTCGTCAATAATTTTTATAAAAATTTTTTAAAATATTTTTCTAATTCGTAAGCCCTTTAATTTTAACAAGAGTAATAAGATATATTTATACAACAACAATTATGTTATTATAACCTTTAATAGATGTTTTCATTTAAACCTGATTCTTAATTAATAGATGTCCTTTTGAACCTATAAATTGTCTTTAATTGCTCATAAATCTATATTAAATTAAAAACAGGTTGCAATTGTACTTAACTAATTACTTTACCTCATAGAGTAAGTTCAAATGGCAATAATTTATGGCAATTAAGATTTAAGTCAGTTAGGACAGCGTAAATTAAACATCGATTAATGTTGGAAGAATTAAAAGGCAATTTAAAGATTTCTCAAATGTTGACCAATGGAAATGGCAAGAATGAATTGGGCGGTCGTGAGCGTTTTTTAAGAGCCGCTAAATGTTCACTGGTCGAGTGTCCACCTGTTTGGATGATGAGACAGGCAGGACGCTCCTTGCCGGAATATAGAAAGTTGAGAGAAAAATATAGTTTTCTTGAACTGATAAAGACACCTGGACTTGCCGCTGAGGTAACATTGCAACCAATCAGGAGATTTGATTTCGATGCCGCTATTATTTTTAGCGATATACTTGTTGTTCCTGAGGCAATGGGGCAAAGTTATTTTTATAGTGATAAAAATGGCATTAAAATGGAGTATGCAATCTGGTCTCGAGAGGATATTGTAAAGTTGAACACCGATGATGCTGCTGAAAGGCTTGAATATGTTTATAAGGCAATTTCTATCGTTAAAAAATCGCTCAAAAACGCCCTGATTGGTTTTTCTGGTTCGCCATGGACGTTAGCCAACTTTATGATTGAAGGCGGTAGCATTAAGAATTTTGTTAAAGCCAGGAAGTTGTTCCTTGAAAATAGAGAAGATTTTAATTTATTGATGGAAAAACTTGTTAGCGTGATTTCAAAGTATCTCTTATATCAAATAGATTACGGGGCAGACGCTGTTCAAATATTTGACACACTTGGCGGACTTTTATCGCCGTTAGAATTTAAAGATGGTTCCGCAAAATGGATTGGGAAAATTGTTAGAGAAATTAACGGTAAAGTCCCAGTAATTGTGTTTTCAAAAGGTGTTTATAACAACTGGGATGATTTGATTAATACAGGAGCAAATGTAATCGGTATTGATAATGGTTTTCAATTATCTGATGCACGAAAGATTTTGCCTGAATCTGTTGCTATTCAAGGTAATCTTGACCCTGAATTATTAAGAATGGAAACTCCTGAATATGCGTTGAGACAAACTGAAAAAATTCTCGCTGATATGAATGGGAGAAATGGGTTTATATTTAATCTTGGACACGGTGTTCCACCTGACGCCAGATTGCAAAATATAGAAGCAGTGTTAAAAGTTATTAGGAAAATGTAATTGGATTTTATGAATGAAATAACGGTAGATATTGATTTAGTAAAAAAATACAACATACCAGGACCAAGATATACCTCTTATCCACCAGCAGTTCATTTTTCAAATAGTATAAAGTGGGAAGATATTAAACAAGAAATAGAAAGGAACAACGGTCAGGAAGGCGATCTTTCGTTATATTTTCACATACCGTTTTGTTATTCACTTTGTTGGTTTTGCGGCTGCACCTCAATTATAACGCCAAATGTTAAACAAAGTTCAACATACATTAATTATCTGGAAAAGGAACTTGATATTGTCGCGCCGCTTTTAAATCCAAAAAGAAAAGTGGTTCAGCTTCATCTGGGTGGTGGTAGTCCCACTTTTATGCCTGTTGGGGACATAGAACGACTTGGAGAATTAATCCATAAGCGGTTTACTTTTTCTGATGATATTGAGGCTGGGGTGGAGATGGATCCAAGGCGTATGATTCGTGAACAGGTAAAGGCGTTTCGAAATATTGGATTTAACCGAGCCTCTCTTGGCGTGCAGGATTTCAATCCAAAAGTTCAAAAGGCGGTTCATAGAATCCAGCCTAAAGAGATGACCTCTGAAGTAATTGGCTGGATTCGTGAATTCGGTTTCCAATCTTTGAACATAGACTTAATTTACGGATTGCCGTTTCAAACTCCCGACTCTTTTGAAAAGACTATTGATGATGTTCTTGAGTTTAAACCGGATAGATTTGCTGTTTTTAGTTATGCGCACGTACCGTGGATAAAACCGTCTCAAAAGATTTTTGAATATAAGCAGAATCTGCTTTCTCCTGAAACAAAATTTCAATTGCTTAAACTCGTTACTGAAAAACTCACTCGTTCCGGATATGTTTATATTGGAATGGACCATTTCGCTCTTGAGACAGATGAACTTGTAAAAGCCCAAAGAACCCGCACTTTGCAACGCAATTTTCAAGGTTACAGCACACGCGCCGGCGCGGATATTTATGCCTTTGGTATGTCATCAATCTCTCAAACAGATTCTGCTTACTGGCAAAATCATAAAGATTTAAAAACTTATTATTCTATGTTAGATAATGGGGTGTTGCCGCTTGTTCGCGGATTTATTTTAAGTGATGATGATAAAATAAGAAGAATTACAATTATGCGGTTAATGTGTGACCTCGGATTAAATTACAGTCAAATGTCGCAAATACTGAGGATTGATTTTGAAAAATATTTTGAAAAAGAAATTGATTCACTTGCAGATCTTGAAGAGGATAATCTTGTAAAACGAACGGATGAAGGCATTGAAATAACACATCTCGGTAGATTATTTATTAGAATAGTTGCTATGCGTTTTGACGCCTATTTACCAAAGATGAAAGAAAGGAAATTTTCTCGCACAATCTAAAACAAAAAGGCTATTTATGGTTGGCAATGATAATAGACGAATTGCAATTATAGGGGCAGGTATAACTGGGCTTTCGGCTGCGTTTCAGTTAAAGAAACTCGGGTTTAAGATTACCGTTTTTGAGGCTTCTTCTCGTCCCGGTGGTGTTATCAGAACCGTTAGAGAGAAAGAATGGCTCGCCGAATGTGGCCCAAATACTCTATTAGAAACTACACCGACATTAAAACAATTTTTTAAAGAAATAAATCTTGAATCACGAAAATTATATTCAAGCCCTGATGCTGAAAATCGTTACATTGCAAGATATAAGCGCCCGATAATTCTTTCTTCATCTCCGATTGGATTTTTTTTGTCTGAACTTTATTCCGCATCGGCTAAATTTCGGTTATTAATGGAGCCATTTGTGTCAAGAGGGCGGGGAGAAGAGAGTGTTGCAGAGTTCGTAAAAAGACGACTCGGACAGGAATTTCTTGATTATGCGATAGACCCGCTGGTTTCCGGAATTTACGCAGGCGACCCATATAAAATCTCTCTGATTCACTCATTTGTAAAAGTATATAATTTAGAGGCTAAATATGGTTCCCTGATACTTGGTCAGATATTTGGTGCAAGAGAACGAAAAAAGAGACAGGAAATATCAAAGGCTAACGCGCCAAAGATAACATTTGACGATGGATTGCAGGTTTTGACCGATACTCTGGCTGATTATATAAAAGATTCTATTAAATTTAATTGCGAAGTTTCTGAAATCATCAAAACCGAAGATGGTTATAAAATAGTATTGAAAAATTCTGGTGTAGATTCAGAGGAAATTTTTTCAGCAGTTTTAGTTACTTCTACGGCTTATAAATTAGCTGAGATGAACTTATCTAATGTCGGTAAATACATTGATTTATCTGAATTGGAAAAGATTGAATACCCGCCTGTTGCAAGTGTGGTTTTAGGATATAAGAGGGAAGATGTTAAACATCCAATTAACGGTTTTGGCGTACTAATACCCAGAAAAGAAGGTTTCAGGATATTAGGGGCAATTTTTAGTTCGTCTTTATTTCCGTATAGGGCGCCAGCAGGATATCTGACTTTGACGATGTATCTTGGAGGCGCTCAAAATCCAGACATCGCCTTAAAACCCGAATCTGAACTAATAAAAATGACCGACGAGGATTTGAGAGTATTGTTGGGCGTAAATGGAAAGATTGCATTCGCATATACAGCGCTCAATAAAAAAGCGATACCGCAATACAATGTAGGTTATGGGAAGTTTTTGAAACTATTTGATGATGTTGAAAATTCAGTGCCGGGTCTGTTTTTTGCTGGAAATTATCGCAGTGGTGTTTCGTTAAGTGATTCCATTCATTCTGGTCTAAATACGGCTAATAAAGTAGCCCAGTTTTTAGAGGGGCATAAAGAATAAATATTTTATGGGGGTAAAAAAAGCCGCATTATTAATCAATTTAGGCAGTCCGGAATCGCCGAAAGTTAAAGATGTGCGTTGTTATTTAAGAGAATTTTTAATGGACCCTTATGTAATAGATATTCCATACACTTTACGCCATTGTCTTGTGAACTATATAATTATCCCTATTCGTTCTTCACGCACAGCTGAGTCTTATAAAAAAATCAGGATGAAAGATGGTTCGCCTCTTTTGGTTATCAGCAGAAGTCTTGTGGATGCAGTGCAAAAAAAGGTGAATATTCCAGTTGAAATTGCGATGCGTTATCAAAATCCTTCAATACTCAGCGCAATTAACAAATTAAATTCTCTCAATATTGAAGAAATATTGGTTGTGCCACTATTTCCACAATATGCAATGGCTACATTTAAAAGCGCGGTTGAATCCGTCGAAAATTACATAAAGTCTTCAGGTTTCAAGATAAAAATCACAGTACATCCGCCATTTTATAATGACCCAAATTATATTCTGGCTCTTACGGAAAGTATTAAAGAATTCCTGAATAACCCGTTTGACCACATCGTGTTCAGCTACCATGGATTGCCTGAACGTCATATAAAAAAGACAGATTTAACAAAAAGACATTGTTTAAAAGTACCGAATTGTTGCAACACCCCGAGTCCGTCGCATCAATATTGTTACAGACATCAATGTTTTGAAACAACACGGGCGGTGGTTGAAAAATTAGGATTGCCATCTGATAAATATACTATCGCCTTTCAGTCACGGTTTGGTTTTGATAAATGGCTTGAACCTGCTACTGTGGATATTTTAAAAAACCTTCCAACGCATAATAAAAAAAATGTTCTGGTTGCATGTCCATCATTTGTTACTGATTGCATTGAGACACTTGAAGAGATTGCAATTCGAAACAAAGAATTATTTATTGCAGCAGGAGGCAACGATTTAAAACTAATTCCTTGTCTAAACACTAACCCTTATTGGGTAGATACTATCGCTGGATGGATTAAAAAGTTTGAAGAATAAAGAGTCAATTTTCCAAAGGCAACCATCTGATAAAACCACAACGGGATTGATTTTTATATCGCGATTGGATTGTGGTAAAATCAACCTCTTCATTAATTACCGAAGTTGATATAACATTTGTATTTGAAGACCAGTGCAAGAGATTACTGGATGCTTCAAATAATACATTATAATCTGATGCCTGTTTATTGAATTTTAAGGTAACAACAAATTCATCATTTCTCCACTCCGCTTTTGGGAATTGATTTTTATCACTATCAGGTACTAATGGATTCAAACCAAGAACATATTCTTTAAGATTTGTAATTCCATCACTGTCAGGGTCAGCGTTGTCTCCGCTAATATTTTCATCTTGTAATTGAACTTGCGAGAACCGTGTTAGTTTCCAGTTTGAGAATGGTTTATCAATTATATATGAAGTGGCATTGGATAAATTTCCAATAATGTAATTTGTATTTTGTAATAAAGTGATTGTTACAGTCTCATTTCCCTCAATAAGAGAATCCGCTATTGGTTCAATCGCAATAGTATTAAACATTGAACCAGTTGCAAAAAATGCCATACCGTTTAATTCACTATAGTCTATGCCGTTGCTTGCAGTGCCCGAAATTGAATAACAAATTGTCAGTTCTTTATTCGTATCACCGCTCCTCATCAGAGTAAAAATAGCAGGGTGGTCTTTCCACTCGTAAGCGTCCTTAATCGTTGTTATTATTTGGACTTGGGATAAATCTTGTTGTCCGACAGGAACAAATCTAACCGCATCAGCCACAACAAATCCAGTAGTGGCATCAGTTTTTATAGTAACGCTCGAATTTGTCCCTGCGCGCATCGGCACAGTTGTTAGCAAGTTCCATTTACCGCCATTTGTTTTCTGGTTTACAGTAATAACGTTAGTTCCGCTTGAATGAACAATTTGAACGGGGATATTATCGGCTCTATTAGGGTCATCTGTCCAACGTAAATAAACTTCATAGTTTCCATTTGACGGTATTGTTGGTACATACCTCACACTTTTTTGCCCTTTGTTTGTATTTCCATCGTGAATATAATTTGACCCCCAATAACCGGACTTTGAAGTGCTGCCAGTCCAATCACCCGTTATATAAACCCCATTTATGTCAGTGTTATCTAAAATTATACCGGTAGTGCTTCCTGAGTCGTTTCCCCAGAATAAAATCTGTCGATCAGCAAGAAGTTGAATTTTGAGTTTTTCATAATTTATATCTTGAACTGATGTGTTTTCATCAATAGCAAATGTTGCTGCTGTGGCGGCGGATTGTCCTAATATCATAAAGACTGGTTCCATTCTGATTGAACCATAAGAAATATGAGTCGAAGAAAGCGCACAGACGACAAATAAATTCTCGCATTCATCAATTTTCGGAACTATGGAACGATAAGAAATTGGATATGGTTGCGGAACAGAAGATTGCACGTCGCCTTCGTTTTTGACGACTCCATTCTGTACTATACGTTGGCAGTTGTGTGAGTCCATTGTGTAAGAACCGAGCCCAACAGAATCGGTTATAATGCGGTTCCCCTGACAATTTGCCTGAGTCATTACATAGTCGGAAACCATTCTTCTTGCTTCTCGAACATATAATTGATGTGGCCATCCACCTGTGTCAACAAACTCGTCTTTACAAAAACCATAAGACTGCATTTCTGTTCTTATGTTTTGTGGCACTCGCTCATCAGTAGCCAGAAAATAGAGAAGTCCTCGTATATAATATTCATGTTCTTTCCAGATTTTTTGCCGCTCAACATAGCTGTTTGTGGGGTAGGTGTAATTCATACCGATAAAATCGGTTGAAAATGCCCCGTTGTTGTTAATGTCAGTTTTGTTGTTAGGAATGCCGTCTATCTTCAAAAACATTCCTAAATTCAAGGAGTGTCCAACGTTTAAGCGTGTTTGAATATATCTCGCAAGCAATTCGTAATTATATGCGTCGTAGTTTGGAGGCGGTTCAACCGGGATTTTATTTGTAGCCACCTTTGTCATACATAATCTAAAATTATATGCTTGAATTCTTTTGTCTCCATCTCCCGGTGTTGCGCCATCGCCTGGTTGTATATATGGAAGAAGACCGCTCGATGGATTTCCTGGTGTTTTATATGGGTCAACATTTACAACAAATTGGTGTTGAGGAGTATTTGGACGGATACCATTCAAACTTTCGCCATAGACATTAGTGCCTTCGCGTCCAAACGTAAAACTTACGCCAGCCATTGCCATCAAATCGCCTTCGTAAGTAGCGTCAATAAACACTTTGGCAATATAACGGTCGCCGTTTTCCATAACTATTTCGGCAATTTGTTTGCCGTTTTTATTGACCGATGAAAGTCTTTGCTGGTAAAATACTTTGACATTTGCATCGTTAAGCATTGATTTAAGAACTGCTTCTGCAATATGAGGCTCAAATGTCCATCGGATTGACATTCCATAATATTGACCAATTCGCTGATAAAATTCTCTTGCTATTCCGTTGATGGCATTTTGATTTCCATAGTCAGTCCATCCCAATCCGCCAGAAGTCATTCCGCCAATGTGATCGCCAAAAGCAAGCAAAACGACATTTTTTCCCATCCGTGAGGATTGCACGGCTGCTGCAACGCCGCCAGCAGTGTCGCCATAAACGCAAATGTCAGTTTCAATCACATTGGCAAAAACACTGCTTGATATTTGCGATAATGATACAACCGTGGCAAGTAATTTACCTATTTTCATAAAATCAAAATGACGGTGAAACAATTCTGTAAAATCTATGAGTATCTGTTGAGTCGTCAGGAATTTCAACCGTCCTTGTGTTTTGGGATGCCTCTATATCTATCAACTTTTTCCATTCTCCCGCAGTAGGATTTACCCTATATAGAATTGAATAACTTTTTTCAGCCAAAGCGAGAAAACGAATCAAACGAGAGGTGTTTGCAAGATTAATACTAACTTTAAGATAGCTTAATGCATCGCCTGGATTTGTTCCGTTAAGGTATTCAACATAATTGCACACGCCGTCGCCATCATCATCAACCCAACGGTTTCCAGTAAATCCTGGATCAAGGTCAAATTTAGGTATTAATCCTGTAGCATCAACGGTAACAAAGCCTGATGTATCAGTCGTTCTTACAGTAAGTGTATTGGTATTGCCTGCATTGAAATTCAATGTGGCAATTTTTACCCACTGGCTTCCCTGCGTTTGTTCGTCAACAATAACACTAACTAAGCCTGTGCTACACTGGATATCTATAGGAACATTATTTGCCCTGTTGCCGCCTGTTGCGTATCTGAAATAAACGTCGTATGTGCCGTCAAGCGGAACATTGAATCTAAATGTTACGCTTTTTTGTCCTTTCCCTGTGTTAGCATCGTGGATATAATCAGCGCCATAATACCCAGTTTCATAGGTGCTTGACGTCCAACTGCCTACGATTACGACATTATTTGCATCCTTGTTATCAAC
>JAKPVM010000177.1 GCA_029572555.1 Verrucomicrobiota bacterium
TTGGGGCATATACCAGCGGATAAACGGTTTGGCTCTTGCAGAGCCTCATCCAAATTTTTGCTTCGCAAAAACTTCTTTTATGCTGGGAACGTTATCGGAAATGGGAATTTTTGAAAATTTTGATTTTTGACATTAAAAATAATGTGGCAAATTTTGCCGCCGCCCAAAATTTGCCCAAAAAGAGGTGAGGCGAAAAAGATTTTTGTTTTCTTCCTGTTTCGCCCAAAAAGGGGAAGCGGGCTCCCTCCTACGCTAAAGCTACGGAGGGTAAACTCCGTGCAGAAGTCCGCTTGTCCGCCGAAACATACTTACTTTGAAATTCCTCTTTGGCGTAGGCGGAGAAGCATTTAATTTAATTAAGGGTAGAGGCGGACTAGACCGAGCAAAAAATAATTCTTTTTTTAAAAAAATTTGTTCGGTGCATTCTTAATAAAAATAATTTTTTTGCGAGGACAAGGACGCAAGGATGTCTTTCCTGCCGTGCAGGCAGGAAAGAAAGATGAAAGCCGAATCTGAAGGACTAAGTTTTTGTTATTGATGTTTCAAAAAAGGTTCGCGCTTCGTTCAGTAATTGCAGCCAATGATTGTTTGAGTTTAATATTTTTTTGCTAACACAACCTCATCAAATAATTAAGGTGGTTTTAAATCAAGGCAAGTAATAGGTTTGAGGTAAAAACTTTTATGATTCTTTCATTTGTCTATTTGTGTTAATCAGTTATCATTGGATAAGAAATCATACTATAAGAAATAAACCGATGAAGCAGACATTTATACCTTCTTGTGTTTTGTTGATATGCCTCACAAGTTTTTCTCTTGTTGCGCGTGACTCCGAAGGCGAGCGCACTAACTCCATACTTTTGAATGGGGTATGGGAATTTGTTGTGGGTAAGGGTAATGAAAATGCGCAAGCACCTGATAGACAGCAAGGATTGCTATGGAAAAATGTTAATTTGCCGGGTCCGTTTATGCCTTATAACAGAGAGGCGGCAAATAACACTAAAATCGTTTGGGCGCGAAGAATTTTTCAGGTATCCGGGCAACAATCTCAATGTCTTGCTGTGCTCCAATGGAATCGCATAGCGAACGGCGCAGAAGTCTTCATAAATGGTCAAAAGGTCGGGGAAAATGAACCAACTGGACCATATCAAGTCATTGTTCCGCCGGGCATTCTTAAAAAAGGCGATAACCAGATTGTATTGAAAATTCGCGGCGCTGCCGCTGTGCGACGTAGCAAAAGCGGCAACGCGTTAATTCCTGCTGGTTTTGGAGTTGGAATGCCGGAGGTTACAGATGATGTATGGATTGATTTTGCCGATGTTGCTTATATGAAATGGGTTCTTGCAATACCGGATATATCTGCCAGCCGGGTAAAAATCCGTGTTACCCCTATCAGTCTCAAACCTGTGGATGACTTGATAGTTACCGCTCAGGTTACTGATTTGTCTAATGGCAAAGTTATTGGACGGGGCAAGGCGAACGCAAAGGCGGTTCCCGCATCCGATTCGCTTGCGGGTGAGCATTATTTTGTTGAAGTTCCAATGCCCGGTTTTCAACAATGGACACCGGAGCAGCCGATTCTTTACCTTGCGAGGGTGCAACTTACCCGACAGGGCAAGGTTTTAGATGAAGTAAGTTTCCGCTTTGGTATGCGCGAGTTCGGCGTAAAAAACCGCGATTTTTACCTCAATGGAAAACGGATCTGGTTGCGCGGGTCTAATCTTGTTTTTGAATGGAATTGGGGCGATACCATCACTGGACACGAGAAGGATTATCTTGTTAATGAAGCCCACGAGCTGAGTATGAATTGCTTTCGCACTCACACACAGCCACCGCCCCGTTTATGGGCAGATATTTGCGATGAATATGGCACAATGATACTTGCGGAGTTTCCGGTACTTTACAACTATGCCAACTACAAATTTACGGCTGAGGAATACGAAATCTGGCATCGTAATGTATTAACTGATACTGCTGGGTGGATGGCGCGCCTTTGGAACCACCCTGCCGTTATTATCTGGGTGTTATCTAATGAATCAAATCTTGATAATGAATGGGAAGAAGGACCGTTTCAAGACTTCGTAAACAAAATGGACGCAACCCGTCCTACAATGCGCACTGGAACTACAGGTACACGGGAGATTTACGACGTCCACGCATGCGGAAACATTACAGACACCGAAGAAGGACGTTTGCAATTATCAATACCTGGTTGGTTTAAAGCTGCTGGCGACCGTGTTACAACAGTTAGCGAATATATGAATGACTTTGGTCATCCACATACCCAGTGGACGGGTATTGATGACAACCTCGCAAACGATTTGGCTATTGCGCAAATTGGCGCCGAACATACTGAGGCAATGCGTCGCGCGCAGATAGACGCTATTTTGCCATATATGTATGCCGGTTGGACGCGAACACGCCGCGCAGCGCGCGTCCGCCAAACCGGCGAAGGAAGCGCCGTATGGAAAGCCAATTTTGCCTCACCATTATCTGCCGCGTGGCATAGCGCGCTTTCCCCTGTTCTGGCGAGCCTTGACCTTTTCAATCCTGATTATCGCACGGGACAGCCTGTTACCAATGACCTTTATCTTATCAATGAATTATGGCGCGACGTCAAAGTCCATATTGACCTGCTGCTAACTCGTGAAAACCCAGAATTCATTCCTGAGGCGCAGTGTCTTGACAATCCTATCAATAGGTGGTCTTTTGACTTTTCTTTAAAGTCAGATTCATTAGTAAAAGTTCCTGTTGTTTGGAAATTGCCGGATGACGAAGGTTGTTATTGGTTGACAGCGCGATTAACAGGTGTAAATGGTCGGCCGGTTCTGAGTCAACGTTTTGTTCGCGCTATCAAGCCTCCAATCATACCGGAAGAAACTCGGCAGAAAACTGTTGTCCTACTTGCTGGTAATGAGACTGCCCGAAATTTTTTTACATCGCATAATCTTAATTTCACTAACAAGATTGTCCCATTATTACCGCAAAGCCACATCGTTGTAATCTGGGATGCAACGCGTCTCACCGAACAGGAAAAGAGTAACACAAAAGCGCTTTGTGAGTTTGCCGCAAATGGCGGACGGATGATTGTCTTATCCACTACTTTATGGGATTGGCAGGAACTGTGCGAAGTGAAAATCGGAAAAAAACAACGTTTCTCCCGAGTGTTTCCGCATCAACTCATCAATAATTCGCCATTGTCCGACATAGACCCTAAATGGCTAATCCGTTGGAACGATTGCCCCGGCACAGTTGGAGTTGCGCCATTGGAGTTTTCTGAAACTGCCGTAGCAGAAAAATTACTCTGGGCAAAAGAACCCAAAACCACTATTGCTACGTTTCTGCCCACGATTGAAGGTAATGGGCGCATTCTGTTCGTCCAATTAGACCTGCAACAGCGGGTGAATCCATCTCAACAGTTCTTTGACCCAGTGGCAGAGCGTGTGTTGATAAACCTATTAAATATCCGTTGATAAAGCGAACAAACCAAAATCTCCTGAACTACAAATCTAACTGCGCACTTAAAATGTAGCTGATTATAAATATGTCTTTTTCAATTTTAGAAATAGATGCAAGGATAACTAACCAACTACAAGTTTATGAAATTAAATATTGCGTCGCTTCTGCTATAAAGCGAAAAATATTTTATTAACGATTTACAATAAAATTATTTTTATTTCTGAATACCCGGCAGCCCTGCCCTTACAAAACTTATTGAGTCATAAATTCTGCGATCATCTGCCCGAATTCTTGCAATCAAAGTTTTTCCAATCGCATACAAAAATGGCGCACACAATTCTGGCAAATCCTTCATTAGCCTTTCGAAAGAATTAACACTCAATTTTAAAAGTTTGCTGTTTGTATTTGCGACAACATCAGCAGCACGAGGTCCCCTATCAAATAAAGAAATATCCCCGAAAAACTCACCTGTTTGCAACGTCGTAAGCGTTGTCTCTTTTCCGCCAATCATAAGACGAACGCGAAGTTCGCCTTCTAAAATTAAATACATTGAATCGCCCGGATCCCCTTGTTTTAAAACAACTTTAAATTGCGGCGCTTCTTCCATCTCTAAATAATTTAAAAATTTTGTAAGCTGGTCATCTGTAAAATCGGTGAATATCTTAATTCGCCTTAATGACTGGGGTTTTAAATTTATCGCCAAAGATGATGGTTCGGTTTCCTGAGTTGTTGTTAGTTCTTTAAATAAAAATTTTAATTCCGGGATGTCCTTTGCTTTTTCCCAGCAGGCTCTATGTTCGATATAAATCCATACGTCGGGAAAAATGCGACCTTCCTTTATCCATTGAACAATCATTGGTATTTCAACTGGACCGTAAACATAATTATCCATTGCCCAGACCCTGTATCCTACTTGTTCCTCTGGTTTTTCCATATTTCTATTCAATACCAAATATGGAATAAAAAATCCAGATGAAGAAAAATATTTTTTAAAGCAACTGAAACTGAAATATTCAGGAAACATTTGTAATAAACGAAGTATTAGCATCCTTGCTTGATTAAATGTGGCGTTCTTGCCAACACTTTCATTGGGAACAAGGATGTTCACGCTACATTAAAAAGGGGAGAGGGATGCTGCTCCTATAATATTGAAAGCACACACCAAAATGTGCAACCAAACTTTGGCTGATTTTATTAGATGAGTGAAAAAGAATTAAGCCTAACCAATTCTTGTAACATTAGTTCCACTGTTCTTAAGATATAATCCTCAAAAACTGTAGTGATTGATGACAGTTGTTTTGCAAACCACCGATGGTTTAAAAGATACGGTGAATTGGTTTATTACTTCGTTTGAGCGAGTTGAAGAGCGACTTCTTTTTCAATTTGTGCGGCAAGGTCGATATCGCTTGCGCCGCCTTTTGTCCGCACCTGAACTGTAATCTTTGAAACCTTGGCGTCTACTTCTTCAACCTTTATCCAAACGGTTCGTGTATCTACCTTTCCAAGAAGTGTTTTTGAGATTGTGTCTTCTGACACTATCTTTCCGAATCGTGTAAGGACGACCTTTGAAGCGTCAAATATCTGCGTAGTAGGACGTTCATATCTACCTTCAATTTTGTCCTTCTTAAATGGCACGCCAGCTTTGACATGACCATCGACGGTCTTATAGCAACCAGTGAACAAAACTGCAAACGCGCTTACAAAAGCAATTATAAAAATTTTAAGTTTCATACTTTAAAAAAACCACAATATAAATGGGTGTCAAGTAAATATTATACAATATATTGAATTTTTAACAAATTCCCCGTTTGATATGCACGCAATCATTCGGTTTTCAGAATAACAAATTTCTTCACATCCTCACTTAATAAGCTAATTATGACGCCTTTCTTCAAATCAGCATTCTTTATTGCATTTTTGAAAGCAGGCATTGAAGTAACTGGTTTATAATCAATTTCCATTATAATATCTCCGACATTTATCCCTTTGTTATCAGCCGGGCTATCGGGTTCTACTTCTGTAACAATTATACCGGGGACAAACTTTACACCATATTTCTCTGCAACATCGCGAGTTAATGTTTGAACTGTCATCCCGAGTCGTTGTTCAGCCTTATTCTCAGTATCTGTGGAGGATTTTAATATTGGTTCACCATCTTCTTCTGGCCAGGTTTCTGTTTTGACTTTTATTTTTATTGGATTGCCGTTTCTAACAACGTCTAAAATGACGGTTTGGCCTGGTTTTTTATTTCTTATTTCTTCTTTTAGTTGTTGGGAGACAGCGACTTTATTTCCATCGACAGCTGTTATCACATCAGCGGGTTTTAAATCGGACTTAGCGGCGGGTCCATCGGGATGAATTGCGTTGATAACCACTCCTTCATCAACCCCTTTAATCAAATCTCGGTAGTCGGGTTCTTCGGATAAAGAAACGATGGAAATCCCGAGCCAGGAACGGGTGTATTTGCCTTCCGTAATCAATTTATTT
>JAKPVM010000245.1 GCA_029572555.1 Verrucomicrobiota bacterium
CTATAATAATGTCACCTCTTACGAGGTTCTTTTGTGATGCCAGCATTCTTGCTGGCATTTTTTAACCATCGATAGATGGTGACAGGATTATAGCATAGAAATTAACATAGAGGAAAACCCCGTTAGGGGTGACAGAGCGATAATTTAGAAATCCAATAATGGCTCTGTCACCGCTTTGGGCGGTTTATGATGTTTCGTATTTCCTTTGCTATAATAATGTCACCCGCTTTTGCGGGTTTGGTTTATATCATTTTTACAACCCTAAAAAATAATCACATAAGATATATCAAAGGATTAAAAAAGATTAAATTAACAAGGATAGACAGGATGGACAGGATTTTTTACAAGATGAACAAGATACAAAAGATAAACAAGATACAATATGTTTATCCTGTATATCCTGTATCTCCCTGTTAAATAAAATATCCGTGTAAATCTTATGTTTTTCTTTTGTTTCCATAAGAAAGAATCCCTGTGATAAATCCGCGTTTATTAGTGTTTTAAATATTTGCGAACATTTGCGAGAAATTTTCATACTAACTATTTTCGCAGATTAACGAAGCTGTTTATATTATTGTGTCAATTCAACAAATATCCACCCATATATCCAATTGTAATTTATTTGCTAATGATTGAGGGAAAAAGGGATAAAAATTTCGCAAAAGTGATTTTTAAAAATACGTTAAAAAATCCCTGAAAAATCAGGGGGGTAAGGTTTGATTTTTATCAGTTATAGGATGATAGTGACGCGTTTTTAATTATTTATTAATGAATTACCCAGCTTTCGCTACAGCGATTAGGCTTTGACCAAATGGTGGACGCACAAAGTTATATTCCCAAGAATGCATTACTGGCAAAATATATTTATCAAAAGTTTTAACCGCGGTTGGATTAAAAGTCCGTGTTTTAAACATCTTAAAAATTAGGAACCAGCTGAAATACCCAATAAAATTAAAATAATGCATCTTTACAATGTTAAAACCAGATTGATTTAATTTACTTATTAACTCCTTGCGATTATATCTGCGATAATGACCAAAAAGCGCATCAATATCAGAATAAAGTTCTTTTCTTGCAGGCACAAACAGACACAAATTGCCACCATTATTTTCGAGCAATTGATTGTAATATTTCAACTCATCCAAATCATCTTTAATATGTTCAAGGACATTTACACAAACAATCGCGTCCCATTGCGAGTTCAAATTAACTGATTTGATTGTTCCTCTAATTGACTCAATGTCTGGCAAAGTCTGTTTAATCTTTTTGACAAATGGTTCGTGCGGTTCAATTGTGAGAATTCTTTTAGCATCATTTATTGTTTTTAACAACTCTGTAAATTGTCCAATGCCAGCGCCAACCTCAATAATTTCTCCTTTTAAATATGGCAAAAACTCTTTCAAAATAGCCGACCTATAATTGTTAGCATACTGCAAGTCCTCAAATTCGTAATTTTTTATAGTATTTGAATTAGATGATTCCATTTCTATTTAAAGAAATTGTATTTTAATATGCATAAGAACGCATAAACACCGTCTTTCCACCCAATTTTCTTACCTTCGTCATAAGTGCGTCCATAATAAGAAATTGGGACCTCATAAATTCTCAAATTTAATTTGCTTACTTTTGCTGTTATTTCGGGTTCAAATCCAAATCTATTTTCTTCAATTTTTATTTTGTCTAATACTTCTTTTCTGAACAGTTTATAGCATGTCTCCATATCTGTCAGGTTCAGGTTTGTAGCCATATTTGACAGCATTGTCAGAAAATGATTACCAAGCGAATGCCAATAATACAAAACGCGGTGAGTGCCAAAACCAAGAAATCGCGAACCATAAACCACATCAGCCTTATTCATTAAAACTGGTTTTAATAGCATATAATATTCAGTCGGGTCATACTCAAGGTCTGCATCCTGAATTATCACATAAGGCGCAGAAACATTCATAAAACCAGTTCTTAACGCAGCGCCCTTACCTTGATTATAATCAAGTTTGAACAACTTAATGCGCAAATCTTTTTCTGCTTTCTGGCATACAATTTCATAAGTTTTATCATTAGAACCGTCGTCCACTACGATAACTTCCATCACTGGGTGCTGTTCAAGAATCACATCTAAAATTGCAGCGATAGTGTTCTCTTCATTGTAAACAGGGACAACAACCGCAAGACACGGCGGTATATCTACGTTTGAGTTTATAGTAATGGGACTACTGCTACTGTTCATTTAATCATAAACCTTTCAAAAATAAGCATTAAATTCAAGTCAGAATATCCTACGATTTTATTTTAATCTTTTAAATAGAATAGAAATAGCGTAGTAGATTGATTTATGAAATCAAAAACAATTCAAGTATCCTGCGCACAAATGCACTGGGGTAAGAAACTTGAGTATAATCTTGCAAAAACGGTTGAATTTATTAAAGAGGCTGCAAAAACAGGCTCTCGTGTGATTTGTTTTCCTGAAGCAAATCTCACCGGATTCTATTTCCCGTATGTTTTAAAATATTCTATCGAATCTGTAATTTCAGCATTAGATGAAGTGTGCTCAGTTGCAAAAACTTATGATATTTGGGCAATCGTTGGCACTATCCAGAAGACAAGAAACAAATTTTTGAACCTCGCTCATATAATATCGCCTGATGGGAAAATTGTTTATGAATATGCAAAAATCCACCTTGCTGGAAACGAAGAGAAAAAATATTGTTGCGGTGGCAATAAACTTGCACTTTTTGAAATAGATGGGATCTGCTGTACTATGGCAATCTGCCGAGATGGAAGACACCCTGAGGTTTACAGAATTCCGGCTATGGCTGGTGCTCAAATCCTTTTTCATCCTTCTTGCAGTTTTGATAAAATAGAAACGGTCGTCTGGAAGCGAACAAGCGGCAGAGCGCAACTTCCAGCAGGTCCAACAACCCGAATTTTTCATTGCGTAGCAAATACAGTTGGGCAATCTCCTGACGGTCTATATACCTCAAGCGGAGCATCATTCATTCGTGACCCATCCGGATTGCCTTTAATTGAAGCAAGTCCATATCAAGAAGAATTGATAACTGCTGTTTTAAACCTCAAAAAGGCTGATTGTTCTTTTGCAATTGATAGCCTGAATGAACCGTCTTTTTTGAAACCATACTGGGAACAAATGATTTTAGAAATGAAAAAAAGAGCAAATCTAAAGCCTGAATAAATTTTCCGATTTAAATTAATTCAAATATTGCATTTTCGTTATGGGAATTTATAATCTGATATAACAACAATGTATCAAGAAGAAAAACTAAAAGAACTATCGAGTAAGTTTCAAATCTACGGGCATTTCCTTCACGCCGAACCGTGTAAAATCGGGCACATAAACGAAACTTATACCGTGACTTATAACCAGGGCGGCACTAATGTAAGATATGTGCATCAAAAGTTAAATGTTTCGGTATTTAAGGATCCTGACGCAGTGATGGAAAACATAATGAGAATCACAACCCATATCAGGTCTAAACTTGAATCGCAAAATGTTGATGACGTTACACGAAAAGCACTTATAGTTGTGCCGACAAGAAATAATGAACCATACTACAAGAACCATCATCAGGAGTGTTGGCGCGCTTTTGTTTTTATTGAGGACGCAGAAACATTTGAAGCCGCGCTTTATCCAAAACAAGCATATCAGGCTGGAAAGGCATTTGGGACATTTCAATCTCTTTTAAGTGATTTACCCGGAAAACGGTTAAATGAAACCATACCAGATTTTCACAACACCAGGAAAAGGTTCACGACCTTACAATCTGCAATTCAAGAAGATAGATTTAATAGAGCAAAGTCTGCTGAAAAAGAAATTGAATTTGCGCTGAAACACGAACCAATCGTAGACGTACTTTTAAAAGCCCATTCAAACGGAAAAATTCCCGAACGGATTACCCACAATGATACAAAGTTTAATAATGTAATGCTTGATATAAAAACTGGTGAACAAATGTGTGTGGTTGACCTTGATACAGTAATGCCCGGACTTGTACTTTATGATTTCGGCGATATGGTCAGGACAACCACAAGTCCCACACTTGAAGACGAACTTGATTTGTCAAAAGTAAAGATGCGAATGCCAATGTTCCAGTCGCTTGCTCGCGGTTATATTGAAGCTACACAATCATTCCTGACAAAGGCTGAAAAATCTTTTTTAGCCTTTTCTGGAAAATTAATAACTTTCACAATTGGAATAAGATTTTTAACAGACTATTTAATGGGGGATATTTACTTCCGCGTCCATCGCCCAAATCATAATCTTGATAGATGTCGAACACAATTTAAACTTGTTGAATCTATTGAAGAGCAAGAAGACAAAATGCAAAAATTTGTTGATAGTATATAAAAAGGTTTATGACTTTTAAATCCAGTCAGAGCCAAAAACTATAATTCATTTAAATAGATTTTGCCGATTTTATATCTCCTGTTGCCATCTTCGTCGTCCAATGGCAATGCAATTTTTGGTGTTCCATCGGCTAATCCGATTGAAATGAAGGCGTCATAATGTCCAGGTTTTATTGCTGGTTTAAAAACGCCCTGCTTATCCACGAATTTTCTCCCAATAACGAACTTAGAAGAAACAGTAACCGTATCATAATTGATGGCAGTTGATGATGGTTTAAGCGATGAAAAATCAAAAGAGTCGTCAACGTTAACAGAGGCTATTCCCTCTTTTTCATCCTTAAGAGTCAAAGCCAAAAATCCCCCTTTGTATAACGGGGCGACACCAGCATTAGCCCATTGAGTTTCAAAAGTAAAGGTTTCTCCAATTGCAATAGATTCTGGAATTTTTATTTGATGAAGTTGAAATCGGTAGCCGATTCTTTTATTTACATTATTGATGATTTCCCTGTTTTCATTCAAAAACTCTCTGGGCCACCAGTGGATTGACATATAACTTGCGTGGTATTCTTCAACTGCTTTCAGCAAAAGCGAACCATCACCCCACGCCCCTCGTTGTTTTGAAGCCCCATAATGTTCATGCTCAAGTATAACGGGTAAACGAGGCCAGAATTCTTGAGCCATTTCTGAATGATACCATGAATTTGGTGGAGGTTGAACCATAATACTATCGTCACGAAGTGTCACCCCTTTTGAAAGCGCATAATCAGTAATCGGAAAATGTCTTCCCGGCTTGCTTGCTCCCGCAACATCGTCGCTAATGCATAACAATGTCTTTTTAAAATATTTTAGATGGAGGTCTATATGGGCTTTGCAGGCTTCAAAGGTCTGTTTTTCATCAAGACGGCTACCGAAACCAGTATGCCCTTCCCCCCACATTCCGAATGAGCCAATATCAATAAAAGCCACATTGGGATTTCCATCATATCTTTTTGCCATTGCGGAAATAAAATTCTCAAGTTTCTTGAGAAATACCGAGTCAAGATAATCTGGTTCCCATAACGCGCCATCCTGCGCTGGTCCTTTTCCAAAATTAAAATTCACTCCTTTGGCTCCAGCATTTTTCACCCACTCTGGTGTGGCATATCTTAACCAGCTTTCAGTGCAAGAGACCCTGATGGCTATTTGTTTGCCTTTATCAATCCAACGTTGAGATGGAGTATCGAATAACCACCAGTTAAATTTGCCTTCCTCAGGTTCAAGAAAAGCCCACGGCACCCTTAAATAAATTACTGTTAATCCCGGAAAATCATCTAAGGTATCCGACGGTTCAAGTTTAGAACCATAATTTTTTATAATGTTCGAATAGAAATGAAAAGTCCATCCCATACCGGGATTATTCAAAACCTTATTATTGTCCGTGAATCTTCTGATTAAGTATTTTTGTTGAGAATCTGATGTGTATCCGATTTGTTGCCAATTGAGAGTGAATGCCCCAATCACAAACAATAATGGTAAATAATTTCTTTTCATATTGGCTAAGAATTATTGTTAATAGGTTATTTTATTTGCAATAGCCGCAGAGACTGTAAAAAAATCTCCCGAAGAAGTTATAAATTAAAATAGCAATATTATTACATTAAACTACTTCTTAACATCAACTTGTTTTATATAATTTACCTGAGTCGGATATGCCATTTCTATGCCTTCTTCTTTAAATCGTTTAAGTATGGTAATATTTAACTCCTGCATCCCCGCCACATATTCCTTATAATCAAGCCCATTCCACCAGTGAACCACTGAAATATTTAAAGAAGAATCATTAAATTTATCCAAACCGACTAAAACATCTTTGGTTTTAGGATGCGCTCGGTAAATCTCATCAAGAATTTGTGTGGCAAGTGTAACTTTATCCAGCGGCGTTTCATAAATTATCCCTATGTTAATAGAAGTTTTAATATCTGGCCTGCGTGAAACGTTAACGATTGTAGATTGAGCAACTGTTTTGTTAGGAACTGAAATAAGGTGTCCATCAAGATTCCTTACCAAAGTGCTTCTAAGTCCAATCCTTTCAACAACACCGTCATAAGAGTCCCATTTAACTCTCTCTCCAATATGAAAAGGTCGGTCTAAGAAAATTGCTATAGCTCCAATGAAATTTGCTATAGTTTCTTGTGCCGCTAAGCCAAGCGCTAAACCGCCGATAGATAGAGAGGCGAGCAAGCTGGTGATATTGATATTAAGATTTTGGGCTGTAACTAGAATTGCTATGATAGCGAGAATTATCTTTAAAGTCTTTTTTAGTACTCCAAATAATTGCGCATCAAATGCCTTGTCAGGCTCGGCGGCTTTATCTTCCATAAACCCCAACAAGACATCTATTGAACGCATTGCCATTATGGTTAATGACCATGCAACCACAAGTTTTAAGCCCTTTGAAAAATAAGATTCAATCCATTCAGGCCAATTAAATATATCCAAACCAATATGCAAAAATATTACAAATACGATTACTTTTGCAGGTTTGCGAAGAAGATCTATCAATAAATCGTCATATTTACTTTCCGTCCTTCTGGCAAGTCCTTTAAATATTCTAATGAAAATAAAATCAATCAACAACATTACAAGATATGCAATGGAAAAATAGATTAATGAGGCAATGTATTGATAAATAGGATACCCTAAAATTCCTACTTTAAAAACTTCTATTTGGTCAAAACCAAACGTTAAACTATTAGTAGAAATTGCTTTGCTACTGATTGCCGCAATGGAAATAGAATTGGTTGTCCCTGCTGAATTTGTCATTGTTGTCTGGGCATTTACCCAAACGGAAAACAACAAAACTATTATTAAAATTCCAATATATACCCTAAAAAAAGATTTAAATTTAATTTTCATATAAACTATCTTTCCTAAAATAAATTAATCAAAATATAAATAATTATCCACCCGCAACAATTTTAACAATTTCCAATCTGTCGCCTTCTTTTAAAATACGATTCTTAAATTCTGACGGCGCAACAGCATCGCCATTATGCTCAATAACTACATTTCGTGGCAAGAAATTATTGTTTAAAAGAAATTCCTCTATCGTGCAAGGCAAATTTACCTCGATTGCCTCGCCATTTGCGATAATAATCTTTTTAGTTTTCTCTGACATAAATTATAAAAACAACAAAACACTATAAAATCTAAAATCATTTCAGCGCAAGTTAAACATATAATTTAAACCATTGAACAATTATGGTATAAATAATGTGTGCTACAAAATGAAGAAAAATTTAGGTTAGCAGATAACGCCATAGTTGTTTACGGCGCAAGAGAACACAATTTAAAAAATATTAATGTAAGAATACCACGCGGAAAGTTCGTTGTTATTACTGGGATTAGCGGTTCTGGCAAAAGCACACTTGCATTTGATGTATTATTTTCGGAGGGACAGAGACGGTTTCTTGATTCAATAAATGCCTATGCGCGCCAATTTGTAGAACAACTGCCGCGTCCTGATGTTGATTTAATTACTGGACTTCCTCCAACTGTTAGCATTGAACAACGAACTTCTCGTGGCGGTGGCAAAAGTACAGTAGCGACTGTTACCGAAATTTACCATTTTTTACGTCTACTTTTTTCAAAACTCGGCACTCAATTTTGTCCTGATTGCAATTTGCCGGTTCAATCGTGCACAATAGAACAAATCCAATCAATCATCAAAAAAGAATCATTAACCCGTGGCGAATTAACACTCCTTGCCCCTGTTGTAAAAGGACGAAAAGGATTTCATTCGGAAATTTCCTGGTGGGCGCATACCCACGGTTATTCTACAATCAGAGCAGATGACAAATTTTATTCAACCTTCGACTTACTTCATCTGGATAGATACCGTGAACATAACATCGAAATTGTTACTGGAAAAATAAGATGTGCTAAAAAATCATCACTTACACCAACGGAAGGTTCGTTAATAGAAACCACCATTAAATTAGGGGCTGGAACATTATTTGCAATGGATAAAAAAGGTGAACTATCGGTGTTTTCAATCCATAGAAGTTGCCCCCGCTGTGGTAAATCTTTCGAACCTCTTGATCCAAAAATGTTCAGCTACAACTCCCCAGCAGGCTGGTGTCCAAAATGCAGAGGTTTTGGAGAGATATTTTATTTACCTGATGTTGACCGCGGTGCACGAGCCGATGCAATAGAAGAATCCTGGTTTGAATGGATGGAAAACGAGAGGGAAGTCTGTCCAGAATGCAATGGCACACGAATAAACAAAATCGCCCTTTCAGTTCGTTTAATGTTAGAGGGCAAAAAATATCCCCTGCTCCATTCTTTATATCACTATGACAATCCTTCAATTGATGATTTCGCAAAGGCTTCCATAGAACGAGCTCTTGAATATTTTAAGGTTTTAAAATTTTCTGGTAATGCAGGTATAATATCTCGCGATATTATTGTTGAAATTCGTGAAAGATTAAAATTTCTATGTGAGGTTGGGCTTGACTACCTTCAATTAGGACGAGCAGTTCCTACATTATCGGGCGGAGAGGCTCAAAGAATTCGCCTTGCAGCTCAATTAGGTTCAAATTTATACGGTGTTTTATATGTGTTAGATGAGCCAACCATTGGTTTACACCCGAGAGACAATGAAAAATTAATCAACACCTTAAAAGCCCTTAGAGACCGCGGAAATTCAATCATTGTTGTAGAACACGATGAAACAACAATGAGAAATGCCGATTTCATTGTTGACCTTGGACCCGGAGCCGGTGTCAATGGTGGCTATCTCGTTGCTACAGGGACTTTAAAACAAATCCTGAAAAATAAAAACTCTGTAACCAGCAGATGCCTTAATGAACAGAGCAAATATCCGTTGAGCGGATTTAGACGCCAAGTCCAGATTGTCAAAGGTAAAGTTATTCCGGAAAATTGGCTTGTACTTAAAGGCGCTAAATTACATAATCTTAAAAATCTTACGGTTGAATTTCCACTCGGAAGGTTTATTGCAATTACAGGAGTTAGTGGTTCAGGAAAAAGCACGCTCATACACGATTGTTTATTTACATCGTTAAAATCAATCCTATCAGGTAAAAATCCACCAATAGGCATTGAAATAGGTGGGTTTGAGTCAATAAAATCTGTCTATGAAGTTGACCAAACACCTATTGGTCGGACTCCGAGGTCAATACCAGCCACATACATCGGTTTTATGGATGAAATACGACGACTGTTCTCAATTGTGCCAGAATCCAGATTGCGAGGCTACAGAACAGGTAGGTTTTCTTTCAATAGCAAGCAAGGCAGATGTCCTGAATGTAATGGAACAGGAATGATCAAAATGGAAATGAATTTCTTACCACCTGCGTATGTCCTCTGCAACAAATGCAAAGGAATGCGCTTCAATCCAGAAACAATGGATATTAAATATAACGGAAAAACTATTGCAGAAGTTCTTGAAATGACTGTGAGTGAGGCACTCGAATTTTTCAAAGCGGTGCCGTCTCTGCACAGTCCATTAAAGATATTGTGTGAAACAGGACTTGATTATTTAAAACTTGGTCAGGCAAGCCCAAGTTTGAGCGGCGGCGAGGCGCAACGAATAAAATTAGTGGCTCACTTATTAAGCGGATTAACAAACAAAGACGAAAAATTGGAAAATGCATCAGCACGTCCTACCAAAAAGAAAACCAAACTCTTCATTCTCGAAGAACCAACAATTGGACTTCATAATGCTGATGTTGCCAAACTTGTCGAACTTATCCACAAACTTGTTGACCTTGAAAATACAGTAATCGTTATAGAACACAATTTAGAATTAATTGCCGAGGCAGACTGGGTAATTGACCTTGGTCCTGAAGGGGGTGAACTCGGAGGCAAAATAGTGGCTATGGGAACACCAGAAAATATTGTTTCCGATAATCATTCTTATACTGGAAAATATCTTAAAAAACTGTTAAGTATATAATTAGTTTTATCCTGGATTGATTAAAATAATAAATGATTGATAAATATGAGGAAATAATAGATGGAGAGCGATATATTCGGCTTGCACCGGGTGATATTCACGAGGCTATCTGCACGGGATTATATAAACACATTATAGATTGTATGCCTTCGTCTTCACCGGTTAAAATTTTGCCGATTCGTTCTCCTATAACATTCAGTAACAATTCCGTCATTCGTCCCGACATTGCATTGATTACATTAATTGGAGCAAAAGTCTGGCTTGCAATAGAGATCATTGATTCATCTGACCATAAAACTGATACAGTAATTAAAAAGAATTTTTATGAAGAAATCAAATTGCCCCGTCTATGGGTTGTAGATCCAAGATTTGAAAATGTAGAAATATATTGTCAAACTCCTTATGGAATGACACTAAATCATATTTATGCAGGGAAAGAATTATTAACAGATATCTCTTTGCCCGGATTTGCATTGCAAACTTATAAAATTTTTGAAGGGAAATAACAGTATTATATACCAAGCTTATAGAATCCCAGAACTGAAATTACCGTATTATCAAAAGGTATCTCATTCCAACTATTAACTAAATAACGAATCTTGGGACCCATACGACCAAGGTTTTCATCGTAATGAAAATTAAAATGTCCATTCATCGTAACATTGTTTGAAACTATTGCGCCAACAAAATCCTCTGCATTATTTCCCCCACCGCGTAAGACCAACGATGCATTAGGCGCATATAAAACACCTGTAAATTGACCGTTTCCTGATATATCTATAGATGTATTTGAATCCAGTCCATAATATTGAAAATTCAGCGCATTACCATTCTTATTAACCACACCATTGCCTGCAATTTTTGTGTTTGCCCCAGCCATATAAAGTTTAAGACTTCCATTGGGACCTATAACAATTCCACCTTGACCAGTAAATTGAATGCTGTTTCTAACAAGAAGGCAAGCATCACCTCTGACATAAACTGAACCACTCAAGTTATCTACAACATAATTATAGCTATCAAGGACATAATCATACCTTGTGGAAGTTGTTACAATATTAGTACTTGTCGGTTGCATAAAAGTATATGAGATAGCACTTTTGTATGTGTAACTTGGCATACTGTATGAATAAGTCTCCGAAAGATAACTATACACTTTAACTGTATATGAATAGGATTGTATCGCATTATAATATCGAAACCATGCCTTTTGAGAATTCACATAATCATAAGTAAAACCACCGACATAAGTGCCCGGCAGAGGAAGAAATCCATAATCACTATCATTAGAAGGAGGGGTCCCATTTTTTGAAGGCATTGGGCTCAAAATACATTTAACCGATGCACTTGTATCATTAGTAGTAATTGAGCCATAAACATCAACATTGGTTGGATAGTAAACTGTGTTCGTGTCTATATAACTTATTGTTATAAAAGGTCTATGTCCGGGGTATGAATAAGAAGTTATCATAGTTGTGTTTGTTGTTATAGGTCCCGGAGGAAGCGGGTCAGGAAAATCGGTTGTTATAATGGTAACCAAATTCGTCGTAACCCCATCTGGAGGAGGTACAATCGGATAATTAGTTGTTGTTACAATTCCAAAATTCGTTACTATACCAGTTATTGAAGGGTCTGTTGGATATTCAGTAGTGGTAACAGTTGCATATTGATATTGAAAGTTAGTCTCTGTAACAGTACCTCCAGATGGTGTATAACCGCCCGAAAAAGGAACCTCTATAGATGGAAAACTCATATTCATATCATCGGAAAAATGACCGGATTCTATTCCAGAATTACCGTTATAAAACCAGGCAAGGCTTCCTACGATCCCATTTGGACCTATAGAAACTGATCCGCCGGGTCCGGTTGCAACATAACCAAGTATATTTGCATTGCCAGCATTAAACATATTGGGTTCGCCAGAATTTGTTGCAACATCCCCGTTGTCCTTCCTTTTTCGTGAATTATACCGTCCAAGCACACTAAAATTTGGGTCAGCTGAATCGAAACTGTCCGACATCACATTATTGCCATTAAAGTCTATGCTACCTTTTGCGACCATTCCTTTGACAAATAATGCCCCACCTGAGACCAAAACTTTAACTGAACGTCTAATTTCGTATCTCTTCGGACCCCAATAAGGCCAGATATCAGCGAAAATTGTGCCAGTAGTCGAACCATAAAAAATCGGCATCGGAATAAAACCGGCACTTTCTATAATCGGTTGAGTTTTAGGATAAATTATTACCACGTATCTCCCCTCTCCAATTATCCTTCTTTTAACGGCATAACCTAATTCATAAGACCAACCATCAGAAAATAGATTTGTTAAGCCATTTTTATTTAAGTGAGCAAGCGCTTCCTCGATTCCTGCTTCAATAATCGGCATTGTAGCATTCCAGCATTGAGACCTTATTACAGAACGATTTTGAGCGCTCACAAGAGTCAAATAGCTGGCAAGAGTAAAACCAATTATTCCGGCTATTATTATTGTGATTGCCAGAATACTGCCTTGTTCACGTTTTCTATTGAAAAAATTGATTTTCATAATATTAATCCTGTTGTTTTCTTATGACAATTCTTGCTGTTTGAATACTTTCAGTATTGATTAAGCCGTTTAAAACCCTTCTTGAACAAACCCAACTCACATCAATTGCTTTGCAATTAACGGCGTTCGTCGTAGGCACCAGGTCGTAACTACCGGGTATCGGATTACGTTGGTAAGTTTTGAAAATTAACTCATCGCATCCAGTTAACAAAAGGTTCGTTACGCCTTCTTTTACTCTGTAAAAAATCCTTTTGTTTGGCTCATAAATAAACATCAATGTCTTTTTGTCTGAATCCTCTAAAACAAGAGTTGTACTTGTGAAACTATCCAAAAAATTAACCTGACGAAGATCGCGCGTCAAAACATCAAGCGCATTTCTACTGTTATTATCAAGCTCAGCATAATTTCCTAACGAAGCAAAACTGCGTCCGGTATATAAAGATAGAGAAGCAATTGCGACAAACACAATCGACCCCACTCCGATTGTTACAAGGAGTTCCGGAAGTGTAAATCCACAAATAAAGAAATTCTTAATTTTAAGGTTCATAATCCATAACTCAACTTATTAAACATTACAATTTTAAAATATGTAATTTTGCATACCATCTTTTGCGACCATAGTTTGCATTTCTCGTGTTCTTACGATTGAACCGTTGGTCCAGACCAACATTATTTTAATAAGACGTAAATCATCGTTGTAACTCATTCCAGTATTAGCACCGGTTATTGTCAGTGTCCCATAATAAGGAATCCCCTGTTTATTCGCCAAACCTTTGGGATAGTAATATTCAACAAACGAAGTCGGCAAATTAGTTTCACTTGTTATTTGTTCCCAACTACAAAGACGGACTGTTTCCATCCGCTCCACAATGATTTGAGTTGCTCTTAAATTCTCGCGTGCAAGTTGAATTACAGCAACGCCACCCGATATTCCCGCGTATAATGAAACGAATACTATCCCCACCAAGCCTATCCCCACCATAGCTTCAACTAATGAGAATCCTTTTTGTTTAATTCTATTTCTGTTTTTTCTATCTATTTTCATAATAGAATTTCCAAGATTTGATAAAGCAACTAGCTTGCCAATTTAAATGTAAATTTTTCTTCAATTTAACTTGTTTTTTGGAAAAATACAAATCTTTTCTTTTTTGAAACTTTCAAAATTTTAAATAACGAAACGACAATACACAGGGAAATTACAATACCAGAGATAAAGTTTATGTCGAAATAATATATTTCTACATTGTGCCTACCCTTTGGAATTGACAACGCCTGAAATCCATAATTTGCTTTTAAAATCCGAGTTTTTCCTCCATCTATCTTCGCTCTCCAGCAAGGATAGTATGCTTGCGATATCGTTACCATAGCAGTATTATCAGAAAATGTTCTAAAAGAAATCTTATGTGTATTTATCTCAATTGAGTCGACATTTGGTTCATTATTCTTAATTTCACCAATCAAATCCTTATAAGAATCTTGAATAAAAACAACTTCGTTGGGATTGAATGCTGGTGAAAAAACGCCATTCCATATCTCTACTTCAGACGCAAAAATTACATTTTGACCGACGTTGACTAAACCAAGTGGGGATGTTCGTTCCATCCATTCATATTGACGATTGGTATTCACCGTCCATCTTATTGACAAAAAATCCGCCAGACCAGTCGGTATCGAAATCCCATCTTCATAAATTTTGGAAACTATTGCGGCTGTGGAATAAATATGGATAGAAAACATTCCGCTTACTTTAGAGATTCCTTCAATTAAATTTAAATTCGAAAACAAACCGACTCTTTTTGAAAGCATTTCCATTACAGCATCACCAGTAAAAGAACTGCTTTTATAATCTTTGTCGTGGTAAGTAAGAATTCTCCCATTAGAAAAGCCGCTTGGTCTATCTTCTTTTAAAAGTTTTTTTTCAAACACCCAGTTTTCAACTGTTGGATTCTGGCGCGGAGAATGTGTTTTCACATCAAAGAAAATAATAAAAAACAATAGTAACCCATTAATCAACAACAACTTAACAAAATGTTTGTATCCAGCCACCATTAAAACAAAGATAAACAGAAACAAACATCTCACGATGGAATTCTCAAAAATGTATTTTTTTTGTAGAAATGATATTCCGGAAACAGACAATTCTCTAAAGGTAAAAAACAAAATCAATATAACTAGTCCCGCAGCCGAAGCAAAAGAGATAATGCGTTTTAATTTTGAATATTTTGCATTAGTTTTTATCATTTCTGCAAATCCAATTGAGGCAAGTAATGGAATTAAAAATACGGGTATAATAATAAATTTAATAGGAAATCTGATAGTAGAAATTACACGAAACATCTTCATAATCAATGGATAAAAAAAGGTGTTTTCACCCATTGATAAAACCAAACCTATTATACATAGGAATAATAAAATAAAGTTAAGAAATCTTCGTTTATAAATAAATGCAACAATGGCTAACCATATTACGCCAACATTGATATAGATTGATGATGTCCAGAACTGTTCTTTTTGAAAAAATACGCCGTATTTCCACTGAAATGTATTTATCATTGGCGCGATAATATTAATCGGTGATGAAAGTGCCCATGAACTATCCCCAGCAATTGCATAACGATGCGAGTTTAAAAACAACTGGTAAAATGAAAGTAATTGGGGAAGAGATATTAAAATAGTTCCAATAAATACAATTATAACAGACGAGCAGATTTTATAAATATTGAGTTTGTTTTCTATCATTTCGGAAAGCATTATTGCCAGAACAATAAGCCATGTTATCCCAATAATTTCTGGCGCCCCAGTAAGAATTTGTATAGTGCATAAAACAATTGCAAATACAAGCGATTTCAAAGAAAAGGATTTTAACATAAAATGGACACCAGCAATTACCCATGGCATCCAACCTAAAGCGGCGATATTATTGGTCCACATTAAACTATTTAGCGTTACTCCATTGAACTGATAAGCAACTCCTGCAATTGTAGCGGCAATGCTGTTTTTGGTAATTCGATAAGCAAGTACATACATCCCAATGGCGCCAAAAATTAAGTGTAAGAGGTTAAATACGCCGACACTCCATTGTGGTGGTAATAATATGTAGAAGAAATTCCCCGGATAAAGAACCATTGTATTCCACTGCGCAAGGAAAGGAATTCCAAATTCATTTAAAGGATTCCATAATGGTAATTCACCGTTTAAAAAGCAGTCTTTTACATAAACTGCATTGGGATAAGAGAATATTCCAAAATCTCTAAAAAAAAAGGTGAATCCGCCAAAAACCACTTCAGGGTATTCAGCAATCAACAATGAAGATGCCAAAAACGTAAAAAAATTGAAGGAAACTGTTTTATTATCAAAGCCTTCTAAATGCATTTCATATTAATATGGATATTCAACCACTCTATAAAAACGACGGCCAAAATTACTTGCGTCCGAATCAGTAAATTCAATTATCGTACCGGATGCAGTTACATTCGTTAGAGGGAACCATAGAAATAAATCATCTGAAACTTGAACTTCGTAATAATGTCCAACCAATCCGTTAGCGGTAAAAGTAAAAGTCCCATTTTGATTAATCCGGTTTGATAAAATTTTTGATGGTGTTGTTAATACTATTTTTAATTGAATTCTTCCTGTCATAGCTTGGAAACCATCAACTGCAATCTGATAAGTAATATTAGAAGAAGTATAAAATGTAACAGCGCTTGTAAATTCACCTCCTCCGGGGTCTATATCATTATTACTAACAATTGGTATTAAGTTTGTAACAGATGTGCCAGTATAAACCGCGAGAGTAGTATCAAAATCGCTACCAATTGTAGAAATAGTGGCAAAACCGGAAAATGGTGGTCGCCAACTCCACCACACCGAAGCGCCACCACTATCACCTGCGTGCTCTGGTTCTCCCGTTTCTTTTGTGGCATTTTGATTTGAACCGGTAATATCAATTAAATCACCAGAAACTAAAATCTGATTTGAAAAATTATCATTATCCGGTGAGACAACTTGCACGATAGATAAAACAATATTTCCATTATCAACGCTATCGTAATAATCGCCAAACATTAATCCATCCACAGCAATATGATATGTTATCCCTTTAATTGCATCAAATGAAAGTGTACTTGTTATGCCACCAAAGACAGGGTCGTCATTATTTGATGCAATAGTTACAAGAGATGTTACTGAATTTCCGGTATAAACAGCCAATAGCGTATCAAAGTCGCTGTCTGAGGTTGAAATTTGCACAGGTCCGGTTTGAGGAGCCGTCCACTCCCACCAAACTGATTTGCCATTATTCAATCCAGCGTGTTTTGGTTCATCATCCTCAGAACTTGCATGCATATTATCTCCTGTCACAGTTATTTTATCAATTGAAGGTAAAATAGTTCGATTTGTAAACATATCATTCGCTGGTCCTTGATTAAAACTCACATTGACAACAACTTTGCCATATCCATCGGTTTCATTACCCATTACCTGTATTTTGTATGCCCTTCCTGGAACAACCCCAAGAACGCAAACATCTAAAAATGGGTATTGTTCAGGTGCATTGTTATCGCCCCATGTAATCAGTTTAATATCCGTTCCAGGAGGAGTAAAAATTGTTTTCTCTCCCTGATAGACAGCAAGTAAAGTATCAAAATCGCTACCAATAGTATCCACAGTTAATTCACCGTTTGTTGGCGCCATCCATTCCCACCAAACTGATTTACCATTTGGCAACTGTGGTTCGGGGACAACTGGGATTAAATAGTAAGTAACCTCGCCTGGCTCAGCATTTGCTCGCCCATTTGCGCTTATATCACTGGCGTTTGTGGTATTTGTCAGTCTTATCCTGTTAGTATATCGGTTATTATCAGGAAAAATGCTGAGAATTACTTTCCCAGCCCAATTTATTTCGCTATCCTGATAACCATCCACCACTATGTAATAGGTAATGTTCGTTTTTGCATTTATGGATACAAGACTTGTCAGGTCAAATGGAGAACCACTGTCATCATCTCTCATTGCAGTGGCATAAGGAGGTACTTCATTAAAATTCGTATATACTCCAAGAACAGTATTAAACGAACTGCCAATTGTAGAAATAAGAAAATCACCATCTCGCGGTGGATTCCATTTCCACCAGATAGTTTTTCCGGTTGCGCTAATTCCAATCGTTACAGTTTCTCCGGTCTCTACATCTGCTTGGCCATTAAATCCAACTGTCTGAGGTCTTTCTCCTGAAAGCGGTATCGCATTTTCAAACATATTGTTATCAGGCATAATTCGTAAAACAATATTACCACTTACCGCATTTGATCCGCTGCCCTTACCGTAGACTGCAATATAGTATGTTGTATTCGACATTGCGCTAAATGATATTAAACTTGCGTAAGACGTAAGAAAATCCGGAGTTACCCCATTATCGTCTTCTGTAATCTTTAAAATCGCACCACTATATCCTGGTATATATAGGACGAGTATAGTATCAAAATCACTGTCTTCGGTGCAGAATAAAAATCTGCCACTATAAGGTGCCTTCCATTCCCACCAAACTGATTTACCACAGGGAACTGATACCTTGTTTGATTCTATATTCTCAATTGTAGCGCCAACATTTGAACCTGTCGTGTAAATATAGTTTGTAGAAGGCAAAACAATGCGATTTGTGAAATTATCATTGGCTGGGGCAGATGCATATATGTTGGCAACAACAATGCAATATAATAATAACATCAACTTCTTCATCTTAGACAGGGTAGATTACTGATATTTATTAAAAAATAAAGAAAAAAATTAGGATAAATAAAATATTGATTATTTCTTTTAATATGCGAAGTTTACTAAAATTATTAAAAATAAAAACATTATACTATGGAATATAATCAAAATAGTTCACCAGTGGTTGTAAAATTGCAGGAACTTTGCAAAGCTCTTGTAGATGACCCGCAGTTTGCTTCAATTAGAGATCGTGTTTCTTTATTCCTCTCGGATGAGGAAACACGAAGGCAGTATGAAAACCTGAACAACAAAGGGATGATGCTTCACGGAAAACAACAGAGTGGAGTTGAACTTACTGAAGAAGAGATAAATGATTTTGAAAAAGATAGGGACACGCTTTTAAATAACCCTATTGCAATGGGCTTTATCGAAGCTCAGCAAGAGATGAGTGAGATTAAAAACCTCGTAAATCAGCATATATCCAGAACATTTGAACTTGGAAGAATACCCACCGTAGAAGATTTTATGGGGTGTGATTCTGGTTGTGGCTCTGGTTGTTCCTGTGGTCAATAAAAAGCCTAATTTTTCTAACCCTCATTCTGATTTAATAGAATGAGGGTTGTTTTTTTATTGCGCATAGTCTTGATTAATCGGTGATGGCTAACCAATCTAAACAGTCAGATCTTGAACAAATGTTTAATCGTATCGCAAGGCATTATGACCTTGCAAACGATTTGCAAAGCTTATTTCTACATAGATATTGGAAAAAGAAGGTTAAATCCCTTGCAGCAGTTTCTTCAAACCAATATGCACTTGACATTTGTTGTGGCACAGGGGACATTGCGTTTGAATTAGCACAAACCGACGCAACAGTTGTCGGCATTGATTTAAGCCTGCCTATGCTCGAAATTGCGCAATTTCGTATACAGGAATATGATTTTCCTATAAATCGTCGTTCCACTAATTCTAACAACCAATCCAAACTAAACAAAAAAACTGAAAATGTTTTTTTTATCAAATCCGACGGCTTAAACTTACCATTTAAGGATAATACCTTTGACGCAATCACAATCGGCTACGGTTTAAGAAACATTATCGATTATGTCAAAGCCCTTGCCGAGATGTTCAGAGTATTAAAACCCGGCGGAAGAATTGTAATTTTAGAATTCGGTAAACCTCCAAACAAATTATGGAATAAAATTTATTTTTTCCATTTAAAAAAAATCGTTCCTTTGCTTGGTAAATTAATCGCAAAAGATTGGGGCGCTTATTTTTATATTTACGAATCTCTACTAAAATACCCGGGACAGTTTATTGTGGATAAAAGGCTAAAAGACCTCGGCGGAATAAATACTAAAATCATAAATATAATGGGCGGAGCTATGACAATTAATTACTGCGAAAAGCCTTTTAAAAATAAATAATTCCTTAATTTTTCTAATATTAAAACTATCCACCCATAAGTCATTTCTTATTGCATTTTTTTATAATTTATATTAAAAGTGTGTTATGAATCGCCGTCAATTTGTAAAAGTAAGTGGACTTGGTACTGCAAGCCTTTTACTTACTCGTAATCTTTTTTCGGATGAATTTTCCGAAATGAAAAAACGCGTTGGACTTATCGGCTGCGGCTGGTATGGAAAAACCGACCTATGGCGTTTAGTTCAGGTTGCACCAGTAGAAATTATCTCGCTGTGCGATGTTGATAAACGAATGCTCGAAGACGCGGGTGAAATGGCAGCAAGTCGTCAATTGTCAAAAAAGAAACCACGTCTATACACCGACTATCGTGAGATGTTAAAGGAAAAGGATTTAGACATTGTTCTTGTTGCATCGCCTGACCATTGGCATTCATTGCAAATGATTGAAGCAGCAAAGTCCGGTGCCGACGTCTGGGTGCAAAAGCCCACGAGCGTCGATGTAATAGAAAGTCTTTCAATGATTGCCGCAGCAAGAAAATATAAGAGAGTGGTTCAAGTAGGCACTCAAAGGAGAAGCACGCCCCATTTAATGGACGCCCTCAATAAAGTAATCAAAGAAAAAAGACTTGGTAAAATTGCGTATGTTGACATTTGTTGCTACTGGCATATGCGCGCCAAAGGAAATCCGCCAGATATAGATCCACCTGAATATCTTGATTACGAAACGTGGACAGGACCAGCACCAAAACGTCCTTTCTGTAAATGGACGCATCCGCGGGGTTGGCGCGCATTTATGGAATATGGAAATGGAATCGTTGGCGATATGTGCATCCACATGTTCGATATGGTTAGATGGATGCTTGAACTTGGCTGGCCTAAACGAATTAGTTCTTTCGGTGGAATCCTTGTTGACAAAGAAAGCAAGGCAAATATAACCGACACACAGACCGCGGCATTTGACTACGATAATTTAAAAATTATCTGGACGCATAGAACATGGGGCGAATCCGTCGACCCCAAATATCCCTGGAGCGCCACATTTTACGGCGATAAAGGCACATTAAAAGCAAGCGTTTTTTCTTATGATTTTACACCGCTTGGCAATGGCGAGAAATTGCACGGTGAAGCACTTTATGAATATGATAAGTATCCGGAAGATAAGACCGAAAAGGATTTAGAGCGACATTGTGCCGCTGCTATAAGAGGACATATGAGGGACTTTTTGCGCGCGATTGCCAATCGTAGCAAACCGGTTGCGGATATTGAACAGGGCTGTATTTCAAGTATCTCCTGCATACTTGCCAATCTTTCTATGCAGGTTGGTAGAACACTTGAATGGGATCCGGTGAACAATAGGGTTGTTAATGATGAAGAGGCAAATAAACTTTTAAAGAGACAATATAGAGCGCCCTGGATACATCCCGAACCAAATACGGTATAAAGATTGAATCAACCTACTGGGGCAATTTTTTCAAACTTGATTAGGGGTTTCCCGCTTTTTCGCGAGGCTTCTATGTCAACGGTGAATTCAGCCATCCAATCATTATAACCATTAACATCAACAAGCACCTGCTGAATTTTCATAGGATTGGTTTGGTCATTGGAAACATAAGTATGTTTTATATTCCGTGCTTCGGGTTCAAAGGATAAACGAATATGCCCCTTTAAATACTCTTCTTGATACCTTTTTAACTCTTCAACTTGAACACCAATAATAGACTCATCAACATTGCTATTTGTTCCATACAGACTTAAAAGAGCCTTTTCCATATTCCCGCTAATCCAGTTTCGTAAAAATACAAAAATAATATTCCTTATTTCAGAAATAAACCCTTTAAAGTCTATGGTAATATCTTCGGTTTCCGGAACAAATTGCGGCAATGCCCCGGTAGAATCAATGGTCTTTGCAAGTTGAACGGTTGGCTGGCTTGATAACAACCGCATCCGTTCCCATTCCTCTAAAAGGCTTGAATCAACCTGCCGAATCATTGATTTGAAATATCTGTCGACTTCTTTGACCTCTTCGGTCTTTACATTTTCTGGCACAGTTTGTTCGAGAACTTTATGAACATTGGTTAGGTGTCTGAGCAATAATCCTTCCACCCTTTGAAGCCTGTAATCTTCTACATAATCGTCAAATGTTCTGATGTTTTCATACATTTCACGGGCAATTGATTTTGGTTTGATATTTTCATTGCCAATCCACGGGTGTTTATCCGCAAATTCATTAAAAGTAGAATAGATAAAATCGCGCAAAGGCTTCGGATACTCTAATTGTTCTAACTCTTCCATCCGCTTTTCATAATCTATTCCTTCGGCTTTCATTTCAGCCATCTTTTCATTTTTGATTTTATCAAGTTGCTTTTGTAAAATTATCTCCGGGTCTTCAAGTATTGATTCTACCAAAGTTAAGACATTAAGCGGATAATCTAATGCTGTTTTATCAAGCCTTTGTATCGTCTCAATTAGATAAAGCGAGAGCGTTTGGTTCATTGAAAAATCATCTTGTAAATCAATGCTAACCCGCAGATATGAACCATCAGGTTGCTTTGGTATAAATTCGATTATTTTTTTGTCAAGCAATGCACGGAATAATTGCCACGACTTTTTAAAATGCAATTTTTTTGCATTTGGCGATTCGTGGCAGGTATGTATAATCCGTTGCATAGCAGAACAGGAATCCCCTTTTCTGCTTAGCACATTTAACAGCATCCCGTGATTTACTGAAAATCTTGAAACAAGTTGTTCCGGTTTTGAATTAACAAGCCTGTAAAATGTATTTTTATCCCAGTTCAAAAAGTTCTTTTCTGGTGGTTTCCGTTTTTTGATCTTCTTACCATCGCGAGCGGCTTTTTCTTCCATCTTTAAATTTTGAACAATATGTTCAGGCGCAAGCGCAACTACCCAACCTTGTTCATCAAATCCTTTTCTACCAGCCCTGCCAGCGATTTGATGAAAATCGCGAACGGTTAAGATAGACATCTTTTCGCCGTCATATTTGCATAATCGGGTAAACAAAACTGTCTTAATAGGAATATTAACACCGACACCGAGAGTATCTGTCCCGCAAATAATTTTTAACAAACCCTGCTGTGAAAGTTTCTCAACAAGAACACGATATTTTGGCAATAAACCCGCGTGATGCAAACCAATACCGTGTTTCAACCAACGTCTAATTTCTGGTCCATAAGGCGAATTGAATTTAAACCCTTCAATTGCATTAGCGATAGCGTTCTTTTCTTCGCGGCTACAAACATTTATGCTCATAAAATCCTGAGCGCTCTGGGCTGCCTCTGATTGACTGAAATGAACTATGTAAATCGGCGCTTTATTTTCCTTAACCAGTTTTTCAACAGTCTGCGCTAATGGTTCTTCAAAGTAAGAAAATTGAAGCGGAACAGGACGTTCGTTCGACTTGATAGTTACCGTTGTTAATCCGGTGAGTCTTATTAATTCTTTTTCAAAAAGTTCAGTATCACCAAGTGTTGCTGACATTAACAAAAACCGCGATTGCGGCAATGTCAGAAGCGGTACCTGCCATGCAACTCCCCTATCGCGGTCTGAATACCAGTGAAATTCATCTATTATTACATCGTTGATTGGCGCATTTTCGCCCTCTTTTAAGGCAATATTTGCAAGAATTTCTGCCGTGCAGCACAATATTGGCGCATCCCTATTAACTGAAGCGTCTCCTGTGGATAATCCAACATTATGAGCGCCGAATTCTCTGCAAAGCGAGAGCCACTTTTCATTAACAAGGGCTTTTACCGGGCAGGTATAAACAGAGCGCTTGCCTTGAGCAAGGCTTTTAAAATGAAGCGCAAGGGCAACGAGCGATTTTCCTGAACCTGTTGGTGTGTTTAAAATTACATTTTTTTCTTGAAACAATTCAAGTATCGCCTCCTCCTGTGAATTATACAGTTCAATATTTAACGATTGAACATATTCAAGGAATTTACCCAATAAATCATCATTGCTAATCCGTTCATCACGCGGCAACAAATCATATAATGTTAATCTCGTTGCCTCCATTTTTTATCAAAAAATACAAGGAATTTCATAAATTAACAATACAAAAACAGGTTTAATTTTTAACTCAACGGTACTGAAAAAGTTTCGCCAATCTCTTTGACGGCGATTCGCTCTGGTTCATTCTCTAAAGCCTTCTGAAATCTTTGAATTGGTTGATCCATCGGTTCATCGCTTAATTTGAAGGTTTGATGGTGAACAGGGACAATATATTTAGCCCCGGCATCATTTGCCATTTGAACAGCCTGTTCAGGCGTGCAATGATGACGAATCCACGGGTCGTAAGCCCCAATAGGCATTATTGCAATATCATACTTGCCATATCTTCTATAAGTTGAAAATAACGAGGTATATGCTGTATCGCCTGCAAACAAAATCGCCTTTTCTTCTCTCTTAATAATATAACCGTTATATCCCCTGTAGGTATTATCAGGCCAACGTTTCCCCCAATGAACAACCTCAATTGCGGTAATTTCTGTGTCCCCAATTTTAGAATTAAGACGGACATTTTCTCCCCATCCAAGTTCATAAGGATCCGATATATCTGCCTTTTTCAGAATATCCGTCGTAATCTTTGCTGTAAGGATATACTTTGCGCTTTTGAGCCTCAATGATGGCAAATCAATGTGGTCATAATGCGCATGAGATAAAAGAACAATGTCAATATCAGGCAACTCGTTAATAGTAAGGGCAGGCTGAATATATCGTTTTGGCCCAATTTGAACTATCCCGAGTGAGGGACCTATCCGCTCACTAAAAACCGGGTCGGTTAAAATCCATACGCCAAAAAAGTTTATCAAAACCGTAGAGTGACTTAACCAACTTAATGTAATTGCATTGCTTGACCAGTTTGAAGGAGACGGTTTTAGCCCCGGCAATTTTATATCCCGCTCGCCATCATAAACCAGTTCACGCAAAAATTTAATCCTACGGTTCTGCGTCGTTCCAACATAAGCAGCGCCTACCCCGACAAGTCCAACAGTTCCTAACAATAAACTTTTAATCACTTTTCTCCGATTAATAGCCACTTAATAAAGTTCACCAAAATAAAAACAAGGTCAAGTCTGAGCATATTTAAACGGTCAAATTATTTTTGCCTTACTAATATTTTTACCGGACCAAAAAGCCCCGATTCCATCAATGGCGAATCCTCTGTAAACTTGCGAATATTGGTTTTAGTAATTCGCCTTTCTTCTGGAAGATTTAAGTCGCCGATAATTCTATTTGGCCAGAAATTTATTACAATGATTTCAATTTTATTTTCACCGGGCTTTAACATACCGGTTATATTTAATCTAAACGGTGGCGACCAGGTTATTCCTGCCGATTTATCATTCACTCTGACTTCCGCAAGTTCCCTTAAATAACCAAGATCGATAAAATATGCATCATCTTTTGAAACCATTCGTTCCGGGATGACGACTTTTTTATTATAACTAGCCGAGCCTGAATAATATTTTATCCCCGGGTCTGTATGTTTTGTCCAACTTGACAATTCATCAAAAGAGACCTCATCAGGCGCGCCCATATTATTATCAAATTTAACAATAAAGGGTGGATTAATTTCAAACACAGTCTTAAATTCATAAGAATTATCAACCCTTCTGGGAGGATTTTTTGAGGCTGATTCTCTAAACAAAATGAAATAGGAACCATAAGGCGAAAATTCAATAGGCATTAACGTTTTACTATCCAATACCTTATAAGCTGTAGCAAATTGTCTCTCGCCAGTAACAGGATTCCACAATTCTGGCGCCTTGCCAGACACCCTGAATGCGCAGTTTATTTTTCGCCACTGGTTCGTCCTATTTGCGACAAAATATATCTCCATTTCTCTGTCGCGTCTATGAATAAAGTCAAATTCAGACAAAAATTCTTTTTCAATGATTTCGAAATCAGGGGAAATATTTAGGAATTCGAGAACTTCGCAAGTTGATTTGTTGAAAACCACTTTGCCATTGGCGGGTTTTTGTTCGCCTGTCAGCCCCTCTTTTCCCCATAATTCATCGGATATTTTTCTAACTTCAATATCGCATTGTGGATAATTGCTCAATCCTGTTGCCATTTTCGGCTTCTTTCCAATAACAATTGCGCCATCTTTAACGAGTCGTTGAATTTTGCGTAAGACATTCAGGGATATAGATTCTCTATCCGGTAAAACAAGAACTGAATAATTCATTCCATCCGGCAGTGTTAATCTCCCATTTTTAACGGCAAGCCTGTCTATTATTGCATCAGCAGTTATGACATCATAATCGTAGCCGGGCAAAATATCTGCAGGGTCAGAAGCCTTTAACTGGACAAAATTAGGGACGTGGTCCCCATAATAATAGCATACATCAGCCACAAACAATCCTTGTTGCAACATCCATTGGCAACGATCAATGTATAATAAAAATGCATCAGACCAATTCCACCAGGTGCTGTTTGGGTTGAAATGTGTTCCAGCAAAATATTGTATACCCGGCAGACCAAATTCCTCCGGAGAACATACAAATGCATGCCAGACAAGGAAATTCATACCTTCACAAAGCGCTTTATCAAAAGAAGGTTTTAAATTATCCCATATTGTTTCCTGCCAGTGAGGTCCAATTGTAGTAAAGCCTTCAGCCGCCACAAATTTGCGTCCGTAAGTATGAGCAGCAGAAGCCGGCTGCTTGCAAAAAAAACGGTTGGCATCACCGATTCTGTGTCTCCATGACCAAGCCCAGAACTCGCTCATAGGGATGTCATTATACCCAAGACATTGTTGAGCATCTATTGGAACGGCGTGTGGACCGCCTGATTCAGGATGAATCAGCAAATTATGCTTATGCGCAAATTCTTTGAATAATTTGTAATGATTATCAATGGCAAGGTCTCCAAGAGTCCTACGAAAATCGTGTAAAAACCGATTGCTAATCTCTCTGTTTTGAACAATTCTTCCCGCAAGCACTGGAAGATATGGCAACATATCGTAGCCTCTACGTTTTTTAAATTCTTCCATTAGGGTTGGCGTCCAGTTTATAGCCTCAATTTCCCAGCTATCTGTGTGTAAATATTTTAATGTTTTGCCAGCATACTCTCCTGCATCAGAAATCAAAGGTTTAACCACAGCATTCCAGTACATTATAAATGCGCCTGAATCCAGAACATCAATTGCGTAACCCTTCCAATTATCACTACAAGTAGAAACCCTTGCATTATTGCCAATCGTGCAACCGAATCTCAATACCTGCCAATTTCCTTCGGGGACATCCCATTTGAGTACGCCATTTGCATCGAGGTTTTTTGTCAAATCCACAACGGACGATATTTTCGTATCTTCTTCACCTTCTTCGGGCGGATAATCAATCAATAACGGCGTAGTGTCTGGTGCAGAAAAATGCAACGTTTTATACATTGCCTTTTCCTGCCAGTTCATTATTGGCTTTTTTCGACGAGAACGAACAAGATTATTCCCTTTATCATCAAACAGATTTATTTCTGAAATTTGAACATTGCGGGGATTTACAGGATACTTTGGATCATAAGCAGAGGTAATTAAAATTCTAATGGATTTACAACTTATGAATGGGTCAAAATTATGCTCAAATTTGTTGTCATCAATAGTAAATTTGCCACAACTTTCAAACTCAGTTCCATTCTTTGAAGCGCTAATTTCTAAGCTGCGAGGACCATAACCAGGTCGTCCTATAATAGAAATCTTTTTCAATTTACAAATATCTTTAAAATCGAACTCTACATACTCCGGTTTATCCGGCTTTGGCCCCTCACTCGCTTTCTCTCCATAAGATACCCAGAATGTATTTGTATTATTGTCAATTAGGTTTGATGGAGGATAATTTTTTTGAAAAGAACTTACCTTTGTTTCAAACAAATCGACTTCGGTTGTTTTCAATGGATAAGCAACAACGAATAAATCGCGATAAAAATTATCGCGATGTATTGGAATTGGTAACACGACCTCACATTTTCCAGAGCCTTTCACCACTGTTTCAGACCAGACGAGTTTTTTTGCGGCGTCATCAGGGGTTACCATAGGTCCACCAAGGTTCCACCCACTCTGAATGTTTAATCCAATCTCAAGCCCAAGCCTGTTTGCTTCCGTCAGGGTATGCCTAAACATATTACGCCATTGTGGACTGAAAAATTCAACTCCCTGTTTAACTGGCGCATTTCCATCTTGTTCAGCACCGCCAGCATCACAAATTAATGCACCGCCAAAACCCTTTTTCTTCATTTCTTCGAGGTCGCGAGTAATAGCCTTCTTTGTTACATTGCCATTCAGCCACCACCAGTAAGCGCGTAGTCGGGCTTCGTTTGGCGGGTTCTCCCATCCTTTTTCAAGATTTGAATTTGCGTAAATATTCAGATTAGCAAAAATCGAAAGGATAATTATCCACAGTAAAAAAGATGTCAGATTTAACTTTTTCATTTTTATTACATTCATATTAGAGTATAAAAGTATACTAAAAATGAACTCATTAAAAAATATTTTTGTTCTACTGATTTGTGTTTGTTTCTTAATTCACAAAGCCTATTCGCAAGAGAACCTTGCACTAATTGATTGTTCTCGAACAATAGGGACAATAAAAGGATTGCACGGGGTAAATCTTGGTCCGTTGTGTTATCGTGGGACAATTGATTTATCTTCTTACCATAAAGAATTGAAAGTTCCCTATACCCGTCTTCACGATGTTGTATGGATAAATGCAGATGCCGTGGATATTAGCACAATATTCAGGGATTTTCGCGACGACCCTGAAAATGCAGAAAATTATGACTTCAAGACAACTGATGATTATATTCAAGCAATTGTCAATGTGGGGTCGAAAATTGTGTACCGTCTTGGTGAAAGCATCGAACATACGCCCCGAAAATACCGCGTTCATCCACCGCAAGATTATGAAAAATGGGCAAAGATATGTCTTGGCATAATTCGGCATTACAATCAGGGGTGGGCAAACGGTTTTCATCATAATATCCAATACTGGGAAATCTGGAATGAACCGGATGTTAAGCCCTCAATGTGGACGGGGACGGATAATCAATATTTTGAGTTATATAAGGTTACAGCACAATTAATTAAAAAACAGTTCCCTGATTTAAAAGTCGGAGGACCTGCCGTTGGCAATCCTGTCGTATTTGAAGGCGGTAGTTCTAAACCATCTGACTTTGCATATAAATTTCTTGATTATTGCAAAGAAAATAAGGTCCCATTGGATTTTTTTTCGTGGCATTGTTATACAGATAATCCATCAGTTATTGTCAGAAAGGCAAAGGCAGTCCGTTCAATCCTTAATGAATATGGATTTCAATCAACAGAAAGCCATCTAAACGAATGGAATTATCTTCCGAATAATGACTGGCGTCCAATGTTAAAAAATGGTCAGGGAATTATGAGGGAGAAATGGTATGAAAAAATGGGTGGGACAGCAGGATCGTCATTTCTTGTTTCGGTATTATCGCTTCTTCAAGACTCACAAGTTGATGTAGCAAACTTTTATACAGGCGAAATTCAAGGATTCGGTTTATTCAACTACTATGGCGCGCCAAAGAAAAATTACTATGGTATGAAGGCGTTTTCTCTTATGCTTGGAACACCGACAAGAATTCAAGCCACATTGCCAATTCCACAATCTACAATACTTGCAGGTGTTAATGAGAACAGAGACAGGGTCAATGTCTTGATAGCGCTTAACAGTAAGACCAAACAGCAACTAAAAATACAGATTAATAATATTTTCTGGAATCAACAAACCGATTGCAACATATTAGCGGTTAACTCCGATAAAAACCTTGAACCAATCTCTAATACTTTATTGCAGCCACCGAATAATTTAATTAAAATCACCTGTGAACCACCCACTGTCTTGCTTCTTGAATTGCAGCCCGCAAAAAAATAATGAATTTTTGCAATCGCTTAATATTCTTGTCATCAAATAACTTTTATATATGTTATTAATCTATGGCGAATCAGGATCAATCATTTACTCAAGAGGACCCGTGGCGGATATTCCGCATAATGTCTGAATTTGTTGAATCATTTGAAATAATGTCGCAAATCGGACCTGCTATAACAATATTCGGTTCTGCGCGGATGAAGCCCAATTCTGAATATTACAAAAGTGCCGAAATAATCGGTAAAAGGCTCGCAAAACAAGGATTCACGGTAATCACAGGTGGAGGTCCCGGGATAATGGAGGCAGCAAATAAAGGGGCAGCGGAGGCTGGTGGAAAGACAGTCGGGCTAAATATTCAACTTCCATCAGAACAAAAACCAAATCCTTATGCAAATATCCCACTACAATTTCATTACTTTTTTGCCCGCAAAGTTTGTTTTGTTAAATATAGTATGGGGTTCATTTATATGCCGGGCGGTTTTGGGACGCTTGATGAATTTTTCGAGGTTTCAACGCTTGTGCAAACTGAAAGGATCCCGAGATTCCCAATGATATTGTTTGGGAAAAAATTCTGGAATGGCTTGATAAAGTGGATGAATAATTCAATGGGCACTGCTGGATACGTATCACCGGAAGATACAAGTATTTATACCATAACAGATAGGGTTGATGATGTCATAGATACTATTTTGGACTATCAAAAGCGGGTGGGGCCTCCGAAGACTATTCCGAAAGCATTCGTATAACAAAATGCAGGAGTTTCCTGTTTATAAAACCACCCAGTTTGAAAATGGCTTAACGGTGAGTACCTGCGAGATGCCTTATATGAATAGTGTTTGTATAGGGCTATGGGTTGGTATTGGTAGCAGATACGAGGCGATGAAAATTAGCGGTACCACTCATTTTATTGAGCACATGCTTTTCAAAGGAACTAAAAGCCGTTCTGCTTTTGATATTTCATCTGAAATTGAATCGATTGGTGGACATATCAATGCATGGACAAGCGAGGAATCAACTTGCTTTCATACAACCGCAAGTGCAAAACACTTTAAAACCCTCCTCGCTGTGTTAATGGATATGTTTCATTTTTCATTGTTTTCCGAACCAGACATTAATAAAGAAAGAGAGGTCATAAAGGAAGAAATTTCAATGTATAGAGACCAACCGGGTCAGTATGTTGAAGATTTGTTGAACGGAGCAATGTGGGAAAATCACCCATTAGGAAGACCAATAACAGGCACCGAAGAGACCGTTGATAATCTCACAAGAAACATTTTGATTGACTTCAAGCATAAAAATTATAGCGCCTCAAACACCTACATTGCAGTGGCTGGCGCAGTTTCCCACAGTGAAGCGGTGGAGGTAGTTTTGAAGTATAAATCCTATTTTAATACTTGTCCTCCACCAGTTTTTACACCGGCAATTTCGCTTCAAGAAAAACCTATAATTAAACTTTCAACCAGAGATATCGAACAGTCAAATATTGCCCTTGGTTTTAAAACCTGTTCCCGACATAGTAATTGTCGTTATGCCTTGCGAGTCTTAAATGCTATTGTTGCGGAAAATATGAGTTCTCGGCTTTTTCACCTCCTTCGCGATGAATTAGGATTAGCTTATAATATTTATTCAAATCCAACTTTTCTTGAAGATACAGGCGATTGGACAATTTTAGCAGGAATGGATAATGATAATATTTTTAAAACCATCAATGTTATACTAAAGGAATTGAAAATATTTAAATCAGAAAGAATATCGGAAAAGGAAATTAATACCGCAAAAAATTATCTAATTGGACAAATGGAAATAGCGCTTGAAACAACAGAAAACCAGATGAACTGGATTGGTGAACAGTTATCAGGATACAAAAATATTGTTTCACCAGTAGAAATAATTGAATGCGTTAATAAGGTCACGGGTGATGAAATAAAGGCTATTGCAAACCAATACATTAAGCCGCAAAACGCAACACTTGCATTGGTTTGCTCTTTAAAAAACGAAAAATGTTTGTCAGAATTGTTCGGTATTTTAAATTAAACGAACCGTAATAACATGGTTCTTCGGTGAAAACGATTGTAAAACAAATTGAGTCACCACCTAATTTGATGTCCATTGCAAAACAGTTATGCAATGAATCTGGTTTTATTTTTCTATTAAGTGGGCAAAATTCACACCCACACTCCCGATATTCTTTAATTTGTAGAAAACCTTTTTTAGAATTCAGTTCAGTCGGTTCTGTTTGCAAAATATCCACACATAACCAAGAATTTTTATCTTTTGGAAATCCATTTAAAATACTTGAATATCTATTGCAAAGATACGAATTGCCAAACGAGATTGACCTGCCATTTCCATTAGGCGGGGCATTTGGATATTGGGATTATGATTTAAAAAATTACGTAGAACAACGACTCACAACTCGCGCAAAAATTGATAGTGGTTGTCCTGATTGCAAAATCGGTTTTTATGACAATATTGTTGTATATGACCATTATCTTAACAGGGCTTTCATTATTTCAACGGGATTAAATCCAGAATGCATCCCTTATCAGTCTGATGCGGTAGCAAAGATAAATGAATGGCTAAATATCTTTGAAGACGCCGGGTCAATAAAAGAATGCGATGTCGAATTCCCCGAAACATCTCTTTCAAAAATAGAACCAATTTTCACTTCAACGATGGAGAGAAATGAATTTATTTTTGCAGTGGAAAAAGCAAAAAAATATATACATACCGGCGACATCTATCAGGTAAATCTTTCTCATCGGATTGAAACAGATTCAAAAGATATTAATCCGTTTCAATTATTTATTAACCTGTATAACAATTCCCCTGCCCCATTTTCAGCCTTTATGAATTTTGGGGACTTTCAAGTCGTATCATCATCGCCAGAATTGTTTTTGAAAATGATAGAACGACATATCATAACGCGTCCCATTAAAGGTACAAGACCGAGGTCAAAAGACCCGCAGATTGACATCCAAATGTTGTATGAATTAAAGACCAGCCCAAAAGAAACTGCGGAGTTGGTAATGATAACCGACCTATTAAGAAATGATCTTGGTAAGGTGTGCGAATATGGAAGCGTGCAGGTTAGTGAACTATTAAAAGCTGAAACCCACCCTCATATTTACCACTTGATTTCAACTATTGAAGGAGAATTACGCTCTGACATTTCACACATTCAAGCGCTTGCTTCTTGTTTTCCCGGCGGCAGTATTACAGGCGCACCTAAAATTCGCGCTATGGAAATAATCGACGAACTTGAACCAACGGCGCGTGGAATTTATACAGGAACGCACGGCTATATTGGATTTAATTCGATAAGCCAGCTTTCGATTACTATCAGAACTGCTGTGGTTAGTAATGGGAAAATATGTTTTCAAACTGGCGCTGGTATTGTTGCAGATTCTAATCCCGAGTCTGAATTTGACGAGACTTTATCAAAGGCTAAAGGATTCTTTTTGGCTATGAAATCTCACAACATAAAAAGAACACCTCAAAAATTATGATGGTCTATATTGATGGAAAATTCGTCCCCGAAAACGAGGCAAAGGTCTCGGTGTTTGACCGTAGCTTTTTGTATGGCGACGGCTTATTCGAAACAATATTGTTATTTAACCACTCTCTTTTCCGTTATAAAGAACACATTGAAAGATTAAAACGCGGTTTAAATTTCCTAAAAATCCCGTGCAATTTTAAAGACGATGATATTCAAAAAACCGCAATTGAACTTTCACATAAAAACAATATGCCCAAAGGGATGTTGCGGTTTCAGGTTTCGCGCGGGATTGGTTTGCGCGGCTATGCAATAAGAGGTGCAAAAACGCCATTTATGACAATGTCAACTCATCCTATGCCCGTTGTAAATCCTGATACTCCGCAACAATGGGATGCCATCACTTCATCTTATAAAATCCCAGTGAACAATGACCTGTTTAATCATAAGACTTGCAACAAATTAATTAATATTTTAGCAAAACAAGAGGCTGATTCACAAAATGTTGATGACGCAATCCTATTGAATACAGACAACAATGTCGTTTGCGGAAGTTCATCAAACTTGTTTTATATAAACTCAGGAATTATTCTTACGCCGCCTGCTGAAAGCGGTGCATTGCCCGGTGTAACAAGGTCTGTCATATTTGAACTGTGTAAAAAACTTGGTCTTCATTATGGAGAATCAAATGTTAAACCACACAAGTTATTTGAAATGGACGGCGTGTTTTTAACAATGTCATCGTGGGGTATTATTGAAGTATCAACAATTAATAATAAGGATATTCGCACCTCTGAATTGACTAAAATTTTACATACACATTACTGGAATACTGTTTCCGATGAATGCAAAAATGAAGAATTTCAGGCAAATTAGTGTAAATTGATAACAGATATGCGTGGGTTGATTTTTAATATCCAGAAGTTTAGCATAAATGATGGACCCGGAATTAGGACGACCGTTTTCTTAAAGGGATGCCCGTTAAGTTGTCTCTGGTGTCATAATCCGGAAGGCATCTCATCTGAAAAACAACTCATAGTGATTAAAAATAGATGTATTTCTTGCGGAAAATGTATAGAAGTTTGCCCTGATAATCTCGGCAATTCGTCAATATTTCACCAATCACATAACAAATGCAAGGTTTGCGGCGAGTGTGTTAAATTTTGTCCAACCGAAGCCCGACAGATTGTCGGAACTAAAATTGAAGATGAACAATTGACGCGAGAAATACTTAAAGACCGCATTTTCTTTGACGACGACGGTGGAGTAACTTTTTCTGGCGGTGAACCGCTCAAACAATTTGATTTTCTCATTTCTGTATTGGAAATACTTCAGCGCAATTGTATTCACACAGCAATTGATACCTGCGGTTATGCTCATCCTGATATTGTAAGGTCTGTGGCAAAAGTAGCGAACTTGTTTCTATTTGATTTAAAATTTATATCATCACAAAAACATAAACTATACACGGGAATACCAAACGACATTATCCTTGAAAATCTTTTACTTTTAAATGCTATTCATAAAAATATCTGGTTAAGAATACCTGTCATTGAAGGTATAAACACAGATGAATCCGAGATAGAAAAAATCGCCCGATTTATAGCCCCGCTTAATTCAATAAAACAAATTAATCTGCTCCCGTACCACGAGATTGGCATCAGTAAGGCAATAAGAATTGAAGATGACAAAAGAGTAAATAAATATGTTTCACCTTCATACGAAACATTAGATAGAATAAAAGAGATTTTGAAAACATCAGGTAAAGTTGTTAATATAGGTGGGTAAACTATGACATCAAGAACAGAATTATTGCGCAGACAAAGCATCGATACACATCCCCGAATTACTTGTGAACGCGCATTGTTAATGACCGAATTTTATCAAAAATATTCAGGCTTGTATTCACCGCCTGTAATGCGCGCAATGGCATTTCTTCATTTATGTAAGAACAAAACAATTTATATTGGAGACGGCGAACTAATCGTTGGAGAACGCGGACCGGCACCAAAGGTTGTGCCCACTTACCCCGAATTGACCTGCCATAGCATAGAAGATTTGAAAATCCTGAATAGTCGTCAAAAAACAAGTTATTCCGTTGATGATGAATGTATAAGAGTTTATGCTGAAAAAATTATACCATACTGGCGTGGTCGCTCAATAAGGGACAAAATGTTTTCAATCCTACTCCAGGAGTGGAAGGATTGTTATGAAGCCGGGATTTACACTGAATTTATGGAACAACGCGCACCCGGTCATACAGTCCTTGATGACAAAATTTATAACAAAGGGATGTTAGATTTTAAAAAAGAAATTGCCGAATCAATAGCAAAAATTGATATTCAAAATGATCCACGCGCCTATGCTAAAATTGAGCAACTCAAGGCAATGGATATTGCCTGCGATGCAGTGATTATTTTTGCAAAACGTCATTCAGAACTTGCCAGTGAATTAGCTAAAAATTGCAATAACCCGCAACGGAAAGCGGAATTAGAACGAATCGCAGAGGTCTGCTCTCACGTTCCTGCTTATGCACCGCGTAATTTTTACGAAGCCCTTCAATATTACTGGTTTTGTCATCTTGCCGTTATCACTGAATTAAATGGCTGGGATTCATTTAATCCGGGACACCTTGACCAACACCTTTTGTCATTTTATAAAAGAGAACTTGATAGCGGTTCTTTGACGCCCGAATTCGCAAAGGAATTACTTGAGTGCTTTTTCATTAAATTCAACAACCATCCAGCCCCTCCAAAAGTAGGTGTTACAGCAGAAGAAAGCGGGACATATACCGATTTTGCAAATATAAATATTGGCGGTCTGTTAAGAGACGGTAGTGATGGCTCAAATGAAATTTCGCATCTGTTGCTGGATATAATCGATGAAATGCATCTATTGCAACCAAGTTCAAACATACAACTATCCAAGAAAACTCCTGATGCACTTTTAAAACACGCATTGCACGTCATAAGCAAAGGCTATGGTTTTCCGTCGCTATTTAATGCAGATGCAGTAATTCAAGAACAACTGCGACAGGGAAAGACAGTTGAAGATGCGCGGGCTGGTGGATGTAGCGGCTGCGTTGAAACAGGGGCTTTTGGAAAAGAGGCGTTTATCTTAACCGGTTACTTTAACCTGCCAAAGATTTTAGAAATAACACTTCACAATGGGTATGACCCGAGAACAAAAAAGCAAATCGGATTGAAAACCGGTGAACCATCAGAGTTTAAAACTTTCGATGACCTATTTTCAGCATATAGAAAACAACTTAACCATTTTCTAACTATTAAACTTAAAGGTAATCAAATAATTGAACAGCTATATGCAAGAGAAATGCCAGCCCCATTTTTATCGGTTCTGATTGATGATTGCATTAAAAAGGGTATGGACTACAACGAAGGCGGCGCAAGATATAACAATAGCTACATTCAAATGGTCGGGATTGGGAGCATCACCGATAGCTTTTCAGCAGTAAAAGACGTGGTTTTTGAAAAACAAAAACTATCTCTTGAAGAATTAGTGCACATATTGGATTCTGATTTTGCAAATGCAGAACAGATACGACAATGGCTACTCAATAAAACACATAAGTACGGTAATGACGATGATTATGCAGACTCAATAATGCGTAAAATCTTTGACGTTTTATTTGAAGAGTTAGACGGGAAACCAAATTCAAAAGGCGGATGTTATCGGGTAGAAATGTTGCCTACAACCTGTCATATTTATTTTGGACAGGTTACAGGCGCATTACCAGACGGCAGAAAAGCAACTAAACCACTATCAGAAGGCATCTCACCGGTGCAGGGCGCGGATAGGAATGGCCCAACTGCTGTGTTCAAATCAGCAGCAAAATTAGACCACATTAAAACAGGCGGCGCCCTTTTAAATATGAAATTCTCACCTTCATTTCTGCAAACCGAAGAAGGTTTTGATAAACTCGCAAAATTAATCAGGGCTTATTTTAAAATGGATGGGCATCACGTACAGTTCAATATAGTTACAACTGACACATTGAGAAAAGCCCAGAAAAACCCACAAGAATACAGGGATTTAATCGTCAGGGTTGCAGGCTATAGCGATTATTTCTGTGATTTATCAGCAAGTTTACAAGAAGAAATAATCAGCAGAACAGAACACATTGGTTGCTAATTACTTTTATTGCACTAATCATCAATTCAGGATAAATGCCTGTGCTACGATTGTAAGGAATTATATCAGCCAATTTGTCGCCATCACCATACCTATGAAAAACCCAGTTGAATATAAAATTTATTGATGGAAAAATTCACTCATTTCAGTAAGAATAACATTGGCAAGATAAAATTGAGATGTTTTAAAAAATGCACAGAAACATAAAAATGTTTAGTATAAATCAAAAAGATGATGCAAAGAGTCGGGCAATAATTTGTTTGTTTTGATTTTTTCGTTTCGTGTGTGATATTTGAGAAGATAATAAACGAAAATTGATGGAGAAAATGTTGAATTATGAGCCAGATTTCACTTTTTAGTAAAGATGACAAGAAATTAATTAATTTAAAAGAGGCGAGTTTATGGGCTTCTGAATACTTAAACCGCAAAGTCACAGTGTCAAACATATCATACCTTATTCAATATGGCAGAATAAATAAATATGGTAATAATGGGAATCCTTATATAAATGTTGAAGAACTTAAAAATTATTACGACTCTTTTTCTAAGGAAAACGATTGGAAAAAAACGTTAGGAGAAGATATTAATTGGCACCTTTCGTTTGTTCAATACAAAGAGGCAGAAAGGACAAAACATGTCCATAGATTACATCCTTACAAAGGGAAATTCATTCCTCAATTAGTTGAATATTTTCTTGATTCTCACACTGATGAGTATAAAAAAAGCGTTTATTTTCATAAAGGCGATATAGTTCTGGATCCCTTCTGTGGGAGTGGAACAACATTAGTTCAGGCAAATGAGTTAGGACTTAATGCAATCGGAATTGACATCTCTCCTTTTAATGTTTTGATTTCAAATATAAAAGTGGAAAAACATAGTTTAATTTTAATTAAAGAGATAATTAATAAACTAACTTTGCATTTGAAGGAATTTCAGAAAACTAAAAACAATATTATCTTTGAAGAACATTTATTATCAGAACTTTCTAAATTTAATGATAAATATTTTCCTTCTCCGGAATATAAAATAAAAATTGCCGATGGAACGATAAACGAAAATGAATATTCAAAAGAGAAAGAAAAAACGTTTTTGTTCACTTATAATGACTTGATACAAAAATATGGAATTAAAGTAAAACAAGATAAGAAGGATACTTTTTTAGATAAGTGGTTCTTGAATCCTGTTAGAGAAGAAATTGAATTTTTATCAAAAGAGATAAAAGAAATAGAAAATATAGATGTTAAAAATGTTCTAACAATTATTTTAAGCAGGACTGTTCGTTCTTGTAGAGCAACAACTCATGCAGATTTAGCAACACTGAAAGAACCTGTTACTGCAACATACTATTGCAAAAAGCACGGAAAAATTTGTAAACCAATATTTTCTATTGCAAAGTGGTGGGAGTTTTACACAAAAGATACATTACAACGACTTAGAGAATTTGATAAATTAAGGACGGATACGTTTCAAATATGTATAACCGGAGATAGTAGAACGATTAATATTTTAGATGAAATCAAAAGAAGAAACCTCGATTTTTCAGAAATTCTATTCAGACAAAAGATTAAAGGGATATTTTCAAGTCCGCCTTATGTTGGACTCATTGATTATCACGAACAACATGCATACGCTTATGAGATATTTGGTTTTGAACGTAATGACGAGTTAGAAATAGGACCTTTATCTAAAGGACAGGGGGAAGAACAAAGGGGTTCTTATGTCAAAGCCATCGCAGAAGTCCTCTCAAATTGTAAAAAATATCTTCAAAAAGATTACGACGTCTTTTTGGTGGCTAACGACAAATTTAACCTTTATCCTGAAATTGCAGATTTGGCTCGGATGAAAATTGTTAATCAGTTTAAGAGGCCCGTCCTTAACAGAGTCGAAAAAGATAGGGAAACTCCTTATTCGGAAACAATATTTCATTTGAAGGAAAAATAACAATGGCTCTTACAAAAGTTCAAATAGATAAAATTAAAGACACTGTTAGAGAAAGCCTGAAGAATAAATTTTCAACATACGAACCAGAAACGAACGCTATGCCATTTCATTATCGTTTGCTTGGACGAGATAGATTGGCTTTGTTTTCGTTTATTCATTCGTTAAATACTACTTTTGGTACTTCAATTTTTGAACCGGTGGCTGAAACATTGGCAAGCGCGAGATTTGCTATCGCTCAAAAACAATTTATAGTAGGAGATACAATAACAGAACAGGCTCAAACTGAAATTCAACAAATAATAAATGAAATTTCAATTGGTAAAACGCCCGATAAAGTAAAAGAAATAGAAAGGATTAGAAAGGTCGTTGCTTCAGGCAAAACGAATAAATTAAAAACTGTGAAGGTAGATTTATTTGTTAAAAACAATAATGGAACCGTATATTTTTTTGATTTAAAAACCGCCAAACCCAATATCAGTAATTTCAAGGATTTTAAGAGAACATTATTGGAATGGATAGCGATTTATTTGTTTCAGCACCCAGACGCGGATGTTCATTCTTATATAGCAATACCTTATAATCCTTACGAACCTAAACCCTATCAGAGATGGACATTACAAGGAATGTTAGATTTGAAAAATGAACTGAAAGTTGCAGAAGAATTTTGGGATTTTTTAGGTGGTGATGGTGCTTATTTAGAATTGCTTAATTGTTTTGAAACAGTAGGAATTGAATTGAGACCGGAAATAGATGCCTATTTTTCAAAGTTTAAATAGAGCCTATTGCATAAATAAACTTAACAAAGGTTAACAGTATATTTTACAAGATACAATTTTTATCCTGTATATCTAAAATGTGGTGTCAGCATCCCTGCTGACAATTTCAATACTTGGGAGCAAGATACTCCCGCCACTTTATCATCTGTGTAAATCTGTGTTCCATTTCCCATCACTATGTAATGCCAACCTGTGGCTGATAACAATAATTTATGTATGGTCTTGAACCTCTTCTACCGCATTAATCGTCAAAACTCAGCAGAACAGAACATATTGGTTGTTGATTACTTCTTCATTATTTCTTCAATTTCTTCTGCTTCTATTGGGATTGAAGCCATTAAATCAACGGCTCCATTTTCGGTCACAAGGACTGTATTTTCAAGCCGTATCCCCAACTCTTCTTCCCTAATGTAAATTCCGGGTTCACAAGTCATCACCCAGCCAGCCTGTATCGGTTCGGTCGTGTAGCCAACATCGTGAACGTCAAGCCCAATCGGATGCCCTACACCGTGCATAAAATATTTCTTTACCGCAGGAGAATCTGGTGATTGCCGTTTGATTTCTCGTGTTGTTAATAATCCCAAATCTACAAGTTCTTTTTCTATCATCTGTTCAGCCTCTTTTTGCCATTCTTTTATTAATTTTCCCGGTTTAAGATTGTTCATCGATCCTTTTAACACTCTTAATACCGCGTTATAAACCTTCTTTTGTCGTGGAGAAAATTTCCCATTAACCGGGATTGTCCTTGTCATATCTGAATTATAATTTGCATATCCTGCTGCAACATCCATTAACAATAGTTGACCTGATTTGCATTGTTCATCATTTTTTATATAATGAAGCGCACAACCATTTTTACCGGTGGCAATAATCGGCTGATATGCAAAATAACCACCACCGCGGATAAATTCATAAGCGAACTCAGCCTCAACTTCCATTTCGTTTACGCCGGGTTTTACAAATTTCAAAACCCTTTCAAAGCCCTTTGCGGTTAAATTGCACGCCTTTTTTATGACATCTACTTCTATTGGCGATTTAATGGCGCGCAACCGATGCATAAGGCGGGCAAGCCGTAAATATTTATGCAAAGGATACCTTTTTTGGCACTCTTCAATGAACCTTGCATCCCGCGTTTGCACTTCCACAACTGCCCGTTTATGTTCATTGGTGTTCAAATAAACGGCGTCGCAATCACACATTAAATTGTGGAAAGTCTTGCGGAACTCAGACAACCATTGAACATTTTTTATTCCCGATATTTTTCTTGCTTCTTCTTTAGTTAATTTATGTCCTTCCCATGTTTCTATTAATGGATTTGTCTCCTTCATAAATAATATTTCCCGAGAATCGGCGTCGACGGCGTCAGGATAAAACAAAAAAATTGTCTCTTCCTGTTCAATCCCGGTCAGATAAAACAAATCGGAATTTGGTTTTAATGGCATTGTTCCATCGGCATTTGTTGGCAAAATGTCATTTGCGTTCAACACTGCCAAAGAATTTTTTTCCATCAATTGTGAAAGACGAAGCCGATTTTCTACAAATAATTTACAATCAATTGGCGTATATTTCATAATAAAGAGCGCTCCATTTCACCGCTTAATTATTTTGCGGAAAACTTATATATTGTTGTCTGGGTATAAGTTTGTCCGGGCTTTAAAACTACAGAGGGAAATTCAGGGTGATTTATAGAATCAGGGAAATGCTGGGTTTCAAGGCAGAAACCGTGATTTTTCTTATATGCAACACCTTTCTTTCCGGTTATCGTTCCATCAAGAAAGTTTCCTGAATAAAATTGGACACCGGGTTCTGTTGAATAGACATCCATCGTCCTTCCCGTTACAGGCTCATAAACCCTTGCCACAAATTCTAAACTCACGCCACTTCCATTTAAAACATAATTATGATCATATCCACTTGGATTATTGCCAACCTTAACCTGTTCAATTCGTGCACCAATTTGTTCTGGTTTGCGGAAGTCTAATGGTGTTCCTTCTACTGGTTTGATTTCACTTGTTGGAATCAGGGTGTCATCAACAGGCGTGTAGTAATTTGCGTTTATTAATAATTCGTGGTCTAAAATCAATCCATTTTCCGGTCCTGAAAGATTAAAATAACTATGATTGCTCAAATTGACTATGGTCTCTTTGTCTGTGGTAGCCTTATATTCAATTTTTAATTCGTTGTTATCTGTCAAAACATAATCTACCGTAACTGATAGATTTCCCGGGTACCCTTCTTCGCCATCAGGGCTTAAATAAGAAAGCCTCACGCCCACACCATCGGTTCTGTGAAGTGGTTCAGCATTCCAAACAACTTTATCAAATCCTTTGATTCCACCGTGTAAATGATTTGGTCCATCATTTTTTGCGACTGTGTATTCTTTGCCGCCGAGTTTAAATTTGCCATTTGCAATTCTGTTAGCCACTCTACCAACTATGGCGCCGAAATATGGATTAACATTCAAATAGCCGTTCAGGTTATCAAATCCAAGAACAACATCATTGAACGCGCCTTTTCTATCAGGGGCATATAATTCAGTAATCCTACCACCATAGGTAGTAATTTTTACTGTCATACCTTTACTGTTTTTCAATATATATAGGTCTACACTTTTCCCATCTCCGGTTTGACCGAAGCTTACCTTTTGGATTTCTGCCTGTGTCATAGATTTAGTTTGTGTTGTTGTTTGTTTTTGGTTAGCGCAGCCAGACATAAACATCAATGCGCCTGCGCTAATGCAAGTTATAAAAATATTTTTCATAGTTCGTTTATAATATTTTTAACAATTTTTTCTGGAATATGCAAAACAGTTCCGTGTTTTGCCCCTTTCGGAAACACCAACTGTTTTGAAATATCTTCCCACACTTTCATATCTTTTGATTTAACCGCCCCATAATACTGAGGATTTACATAATGGTCAAAATAAACAAAAAATTCATCGCCAATTTTTATTGCCGAGGGACCCTCAACCCAGCTAATAGTGAATGGTTCACCAGCCTTTCCAAATGGACCTTCTGGGGAATCGCTAACTGCAATCCTCAAATTCTTTTTCACAGGTTTTAATGTCTCATCTTTCACAATAAGATAATATTTGCCGTTATTCTCTAACAATGTTGCATCGATTACATTAAATCCACCATCATAAAAAAGTTTTGTAGGAGTAAAATCCTGAAAATCTTTTGTAGTGGTATAATAAATTCTATGGTTATAACCATCGTCGCCTGTGTCTGCGGTCTCAGGAAATTTTCCCGGAATTGTAGAAGCCCAAAAGATTAAAAACTGCTTTTTATGTTTATCGTAAAATAATTCTGGCGCCCAGACATTGCGAGTATTCGGTTCATTGCTCATTACAGGTATTGCCTTTTGTTCAGACCAATCAATTAAATTACTCGACCAAGCATACCCAATGACTGGCGGTTTTCCCCAACCTGTAGTCCAAACAAGGTGAAACCGTTCATCCGCTCCCTGACAAATACAAGGGTCTCTCATTAATTTTCCACCAACCTCTGGCTTTAAAAACGAACTGCCGCGCGGCTTTAATTCCTCCCATTTCAAACCATCTTTGCTCAATGCAAGATACAAACCATCCTCACCATTTTTTCTAAAAAAAGAAAATAATAATACAGTGTTCGTTGATTCTTGCGCAATGCAGTTAAGCAACGAAATTAAAAGCAATGTTAAGATACATTTCCTCATATATCTATTCTTCTGCTTCTATTACCTTCCATTCATGTGCACCGGTAGCCCACGAATTTTGCATTTGAACAACAAGCCGTAAAGCCTTTGTCTTTACAGGTGTAAACCGCACCTCACACCATTGGTCTTTTTTGACTGGATATGTTGTTGTGTTATTGACGGGTTTCCACTCTCCATTTTCCAGATAAAGAATCTTCCACGATTGTGGCAGTCTGCATTCTCCTCTGCCTGTATCATCAAACCAATAAACCTTGCATCCTTCTACATTAATTGGTTCTTTCCAGTCATATTGCACCCATTCTTCTGTGCCCTTATGAGGCCACCAATGGCACATATATCGTGGTTGCTCACCCGATTTAGACGGTTCAATCCCGTCATTTATACCTCGAGGTTGACTGTTATCATTTGCAAAACTTACAGAAACTTTTGCCAATGCCTCCACACCTTTGACAGCGGGAACTGGCGCCATCGTTGGAGTCCAGACAGTCATTTCACCCGCCTTTCTATTATCCCAACTATAATATGGAATAGCCGTCAGTTTTACCTTTTCGGGCTTATCAATTGATTGATACAAGACATTGCGCCAATCCATTTCAGGAAGCCTTTGCGCCTCTCCTTTAATTACAGTAATTCCTCCAAGAAGTAACGGCTGTTTCTCTACCGTAAATTCCGAGTTCAATGGCAAAAATATTGATTTTATTGGTACGTCATAGTCGCAGGCTTCGATACAATAAACCAGTGGTCCTCTCTGGATTGCAACAAGACCATTATCAGCCTTTACTTTAGGATTGGCTATTACTTTCTTCACTGGCATAGCAAGGTCAAGTTCAACCTTATCCGTAGAACGCCATTCTCTTTCAATCACAAAATAACCTCGTTCAATTTTGGGTTGCGCAACCTTCTTATTGTTGATGTAAACAACCGAATCATCACACCAACCCGGTTTTCGTAAATATAAGGTGAATTTAGTGGCTTTATCTACGATTGGTACCAATGAAACTTTACCATCCCACGGATAATCAGTTGTAACTTTTAAGCCGACATTTCCCGATGAAATCTTCGTTTGAACCTTGCCCTGAATATAAAGATTAACATACAGGGCGTTATCGCCTGCTGCATAAGCATACTCACCAAGCGATGCTAATGTTCGGGCAACATTAGGCGGACAACACGCACAACCAAACCACGGTGAACGATGGTGGTTGCCTTCGCTTGCAAGTGGATTTACATAGAAAAACCTTGTCCCATCAAGCGACACGCCTGCCAGAACCCCGTTATACAAAGAACGTTCATATACATCCGCATATCTTGCATCTCCATAAAGTAAGGCAAGCCTGTGATTCCATTGGGCAAGTGCAACTGATGCGCAAGTCTCTTGATATGCGGTCAAGTTCGGTAAATCATAATCTTCGGTAAATCCTTCATTATGAGCCGATGGCCCTATGCCACCGGTAATATACATATTTCTTGTAACCGTATTTCGCCAAACCCTATTAATCATTTTCAATAAAGGCTCATCTCCCAACTCGCCACCAACATCAGTAGCCCCTGACATTAAATACGCTGCACGAACCGCATGTCCCTTAATATTCCTATGCTCAAAGATTGGGACATCATCCTGCCAGTAAGAACCATCATACCTTTCAATTGGTATTTTATGTTCTTCGGCAAAATATTTTTTACCACGATTTAAAATAAAAAACTTTGCAAGGTCAAAATACCGTTTCTCACCTGTGACCCTATAAAGTTTGACCAGAGCAAGTTCAATTTCAGGATGTCCGGGATAGCCCATTCGTTTGCCCGGACCAAATACCGAATCTATATTGTCAGCATATTTAATGGCTACATTTAGCAACTCCCGTTTACCCGTAGCCTGATAATGTGCCACTGCCGCTTCGAACAAATGCCCTGCGCAATACAACTCATGCCAATCCCTCAAGTTTGTCCATCGTTTTTCAGGTTCTTTTACAATAAAATAAGTATTAAGATAACCATCAGGTTGTTGAGCCTTTGCAATTATTGAAATTATCTCATCTAACCTCTTATCAAGTGCGGGGTCGGGGTGTATAGCAAGAGAGTATGAGACAGCCTCAATCGCCTTATACAAATCCGAGTCCATAAAAACAGGTCCTTGAAACCCGGTTCTTGCACCGGCGGCTGCAAGTTCAAAATTTTTTATATTACCAGCCTTAACAAGATTTTCCAAATTCACCGGTATTGAGGCAATGCGGTTTGTTTCCTGACGAGGTTTCCAGAATTTATCAGAAATTTCAACATCAGTAAACGAGACCCTTCTCATCTTTGCCAAAGACGTTTCCTGTGAATAACCTGACATTAAGGTAGATGCCAACACCCCGACAGTTAAAAATATAATTTGTTTCTTCATTGCCAATTTAATTGATATTTATTGTAATTTAACTTTCTAAAATCTTTTGAATTTGCAAACAAATCTAATTTCGCATTAATTAACACTAATAACTTATGCTAATCAAACATTTATAATCTCATCTATTGCTACCCATCTTCTCGATTCAACGGATTTAACTGTGGCGTCCATAACCGCTTGAACCTTTGCGCCATCATAAAATGTTGCTTCGCAAGGTCTATTGTTCCTTATAGCATCAACAAATTCAAACGCCTGGTCATATCTAAAACTTATCAACGGGTCTACCAATGGGTCTCTTTTGCTAAAGGGTAATTTCCAAAATACCTCTGGAAC
>JAKPVM010000264.1 GCA_029572555.1 Verrucomicrobiota bacterium
GCCAAGTCGCACCAGCCGACCCACAAGCCAAAACTTGGCAAAGAGTGTGTCTGTTCCCAACGCACGGCAGACAGAAACGAAGTAGCAAATTGATAGAAAAACTGACAGGAAAAACAGAACACCAGCACCCAACAAGCGGTATAAAACATTGGGGTTTAAGTGGTTATTCAAGCATTCTGCCCCGCATCAAGTTCGGTGTAACTGGACAGGTTAGTAGCCCGCAATCCCCAACGATTTCATACCGCCGACCGTTATAGGCAAGCATAAAAACGACCTTGACAGATAGATTACGATGATATTGACAAGATTATATAAAGAATTTTTTAACAGCGAAAAATCTGGCGGATTAATTTTAGTTTTCGTTACGATTCTTTCACTTGTTCTAGCAAATTCACCATGGCAGATAGACTATATTAATTTTTGGCATTTTAACCTTGGTGGACACAGTATTGTTCATTGGATTAATGACGGGCTAATGACCATTTTTTTCCTACTCATTGGATTGGAGTTGGAACGAGAAATTTATCGCGGAGAACTTTCTGATATAAAAAATGCTTCATTACCAATTTTTGGTGCAATTGGCGGCATGCTTGTTCCAGCAAGTCTATTTTTATTATTCAACTTCGGAACTGATACTCAATCAGGTGCAGGTATTCCTATGGCTACAGATATTGCTTTTGCAATTGGAATATTATCGCTTTTAGGTAATCGTGTTCCGACTTCTCTAAAAATATTTTTGACAGCTTTGGCAGTAATTGATGATTTAGGAGCAATTATAGTAATTGCAATTTTCTATACTACTACTATAACGTTTGCCAATTTATTTATTGCATTAGGTATTTTCGGTTTTCTTCTTATCTTAAACCGATTGAAAATTCACAACTTAATTCCGTATTTGATTGGTGGTGTAGCTATGTGGTATTTTATGCTACATTCCGGTGTTCATGCTACAATAACAGGAGTTTTATTAGCATTTGTAATTCCGTTTGGTAACGGTAGAGAAAAATCACCTTCATATATTCTTCAACATTATTTGCACAAACCGGTTGCTTTTTTTATTCTACCATTATTTGCGATTGCCAATACTTGCATTTCGATTGGCGACAGTTGGCAAAATGGCCTTGGGCAAGCATACAGTTTAGGGATTATTGCAGGACTTTTTATCGGAAAGCCTTTAGGAATTTGTCTTTTTTCATTTATCGGTGTTGGCTTGGGACTTTGTGCATTACCGACAGATTTGAAATGGAAGAATATAATTGGTGCAGGTTTTTTAGGCGGCATTGGTTTTACAATGTCAATCTTTATTACTCTTCTAGCTTTTGATAATGCAGACATCATAAACAATTCAAAAATTGCAATTATTATCGCTTCAATTATTGCAGGGATAATTGGTTTTAGCTTTCTTAAACTGACACTTAAAACACAAATAGAGAATGACGAAACAACTTAATTATATATAAATGCCTGCCTATAACACGCGGTATAGCCAATAAGGGTTGCAGTGGTATGTGAAGTTTATCACCTGCATCAATCTTTCGTCTCGGTTAATACGTACGTCGCTCCGCAATCCCTTACTGGCCATACCGCCGACCGTTAGCGTTTACCGCGACGGAGTTGGATACGTAGCTCTTGTGCGTGATCACGACCACAGCTACATTGAGTTCCATGCCGATAGCTTTGTGAATGCACTTGGCCCGTCGGGTGAAAAATTCAACCGGCAGCTGGGCATTTACACCGGCCTATATCCAGTTAAGCATCAGGCATTCATTACCCGTAGGCTTCCCTGGCTCGGAACAAATAACGCGCCATTAGGGATGCTAATAGACCGAAGAAACTACAAGGGATTTGTTGCTGTTTATGGTCAGCAGCTGGCCGAAACCGGACAGATAATTGGGTGCGCCTCCCCGGCAGTTGATGCCCGCGAGGCTGACAAAAACCTGAAGGTTAACTCCCAGGAATTTCTGGAAATTGCC
>JAKPVM010000277.1 GCA_029572555.1 Verrucomicrobiota bacterium
TTTTCGTTCTGGCGAAACAAACATTGCCAGGTCTTCTGTTATAAAAGATCGTAATGGCAACTATAAAATGTGGTTCTCTTATGTTCATTCAGAGATTGGTAAATACAGGATTGGCTATGCAAAATCTAAAGACGGCTATAATTGGGAGCGAACAGACGAGGAAGATAAAATACTTAATGATAATCAACACGCCAAAGATATGATCTGTTATCCTTTTGTCTTTAACTTCAAAAATGAAATGTACATGCTATACAACGGCAACAATTTTGGTGCATCAGGTTTCGGTATAGCTGTGTGGGAAGAGTAAAATCATATTTAACAAAATAACATAACATATCGATCTTCAAGATTTCAGAGAAATTTAAAAATAATTACGAAAATCTTTTAGGAGACACGATGCCAATATTTGACGTGAATGACTTTCATCAAGGGGGGCGGCAAAGAAGCAAGGAAGATCAAAGTGTTGTCCGTATTATTTGTGAAACAAGCCAAAATGTGGTTTTAGCATTTTGGGGTACATATGGAGCAAACACAGTCAACATTGATTTAATTGAGAATGCTTACAGAAATAGCGGATTCCCTATCAGAATCGACTGTGACGTAAATGTCAACCCGCCGCCTCAAGATTTTCTTGATAAGTACGGTCATTCTTATTGGATTGCTGAAAAAAATAGGGTCGAAATAGCCTAAAAAATAAATAATATACAATGACGACTGCAGAAAAACAGCCCGAATCCCCATCAGGGATGATGAGTAGATTCACTGGAGGAAACGGGCAAGCACGGTTGTTGGAAGCGCTCACGGAGACCACTCTCTTAAGGGGTATCGACAATATTGCTGATTTTGTTGCGGGTGCGGAACTGATTGAAATTCCTGAAGGGTCAGCGATTATTAATCAAGGAAGCGTGGAGAATGACCTTTATCTTATCCTGTCAGGAAGTTTTAACATCATCATAAACGGCAGGCACATAGCAACGCGTGGTGTTGGATCACACGTTGGGGAAATGGCGCTCATTGATTATGCCGCGAGAAGGAGCGCCACCGTGGTAGCGGCGGAGCATAGTTTGGTTTTGAAATGTCCAGAACCGCACTTTACGGATTTTGCTGATGCCCATCCAAAAGTATGGCGAAGAATAGCCGTTGAACTTTCGCGCCGGTTGACCG
>JAKPVM010000288.1 GCA_029572555.1 Verrucomicrobiota bacterium
ATTTGCTACAAGAGATCTTGCAAGCATAATGCTTATGGACTCTGCCGGGATACAAAAACAGGACGCCGAGTTTGTATCAAAAAAACGCGCTAAAAAAGGTTTGCCGCCAGTCGAACCATTGTACACTTCAATACAGGCGGAATTGGCAATCAGACAATTTGTAGCAATTAACTATGATAGACCAATCTTAGTGGCTGACGGAGTAACGCTAACATTTCGTGACGCTGGGCATATACTTGGTTCAGCGCAAGTTGTGCTTGATATTCGTGAAAACGGCAGGAAATTTAGATACGTTTTTAGCGGAGATATTGGACGAGGACGGGATCCGATACTCAGAGACCCGGATGTTGTAGATGATGTTGATTATCTTCAAGTTGAATCCACTTATGGTGATAGAGAACACTCAGCAAGAAACACCTTTGCCCCACAGGTTGCCGAGTTGATTCTTGAAACTATAAAGAAGAACGGCAAGGTCATTGTACCGGCTTTTTCTGTTGGTAGAACGCAACAAATGGTTTATATCCTGCACCTTTTGACTGGGGACGGTAAAATACCTAAAGTGCCAATTTTTGTGGATAGCCCTTTAAGCGTAAATGCGACTGAGGTTTACCGATTGCATCCGGAGTGTTTTAATGAAGATATTTACACATTTTTGCACGAAAAAGAGAACCCGTTTGGAATGGATAATCTTACCTATATTCGCGAACAATCTCACTCAATGAAACTTAATGACTTAAAAGAACCAGCCATTATAATTAGTGCTTCGGGTATGTGTGAAGCGGGTAGGATACGGCATCATTTAAAGAACAATATTGGCAACCCAAATAACCTTGTGCTGTTTATTGGATATTGCGCTGAAAATACGCTTGGCGCTCAAATTCTTGCGGGAAAAAGCCCGGTCAGCATCTTTGGCGAGCCTTATGAAGTCAGGGCTAAAATTGCCTCACTGGACGCAATAAGCGGGCACGCTGACAAAAACGAACTCAAGGATTATGTGAACAGAATGGATGGTAAATTTCAAAATATCTTTGTTGTCCACGGGGAGGAATCTCAATCACTAGCCTTTGCGGAAACTGTTAAAACTATCAAGCCTAAGTCAAATGTGATTGTTCCACAACAGGGAGAAGGTTTTGTGATTTAATTAGCAACAAGTTTATCACAACTCTTTACACTGTTGGGATAAGGATTAACTTAATTTATGAATTTAGAAAATGAGAGCCCAATAAAAAAGATGGTCAGTGAGTTAATCACTGCAGCAGGAGGTGGATATAATCCTGATATAGTTGAAGACATTATCATTAACGGATTAAAGATACTTAAAGATGTTGAAAACAGGGGAGATGCGCGGGTGATTCAAACCTCAATCCGCGAGTTGCGATATGCTTTTAGACTGTTTGCCCCGTATGAAAATATTCGTAAGATAACTGTGTTTGGTTCGGCAAGAACAGAACCTTCAAGGCTGATTTATAAACAAGCCGTAGAGTTTGGAAGATTAGCAAAAAGCGCCGGTTTTATGGTTATTACAGGGGCAGGACCGGGAATAATGCAAGCAGCCCTTGAAGGTGCCGGGAAAGAAATGAGTTTCGGTGTTAACATCAGGCTACCATGGGAACAGACGCCTAATCCGGTTATTCAAAACGATAACAAGTTGGTTACTTTTAAATATTTTTTTACACGAAAATTAACTTTTATACGAAACGCCGATGCCATCGTTCTTTTTCCGGGCGGTTTTGGTACAATGGACGAGGGATACGAGGCTTTAACCCTTATGCAGACTGGGAAGAGTCGTCCAATGCCTTTGGTGCTTTTAGACCAACCGGGCGGGACATTTTGGAAAACCTGGGATAAAAATACAAAAGAACATTTACTTAGAGACCGCTACATTTCCGAAGAAGATTTAAACCTTTATCAAATAACAGATAATCCTGATGTAGCAGTAAAATGGATTTCCAGGTTTTACAGGAATTTTCATTCTCTCCGTTTCGTAAAAGATTTATTGGTTATTAGGCTTCAACATACCCCGTCTGTTCATTCTATTGAGGCTTTAAACGAGGATTTTTCTGATATAATTGCTGATGGCAAAATTAATATTATAAGCCCCACTGAGGAAGAAAAGGAAGATGATGACTTCTTATCATTGCCACGGATTGCATTTAAATTTACCAAAAAGCACTATGGAAGATTGCGTCAACTTATTGAACGGCTTAACACTTTATAAATATTGTTGCAGAGCGCAATATTTTCTGTATCCTTTTAGATATGCTCCATTACAAAAATATAATTTGTTTTGCGATAATTTCGCTGTTAATTTCAATAAACATAAACATTTTATGTGCGGCCGATTCTGAAGGATTTGAACCGTTGTTTCCCAATGATGGCTCACCAGAGGGGTGGGTAGTTACAATGTGGAATGATTTAAGCGAGCCTGCGCCATCTAACGCCGTATGGCTTGTTAAAAATGGCATTCTATTCGGAAGTAAAGATCGTGGAACATGGCTTGTTAGCAAACGGGAATATAGTGATTTTGTACTTACATTTGACTTTAAACTTGGTGAACGGGGGAATAGCGGTTGCGCATTGAGAGCGCCAATGAAAGGCGATCCTGCGTTTGAAGGAATGGAACTCCAGATGGCAGATTTAAGATATAATCCACAGGCAAAGGATTCGGAATTAACAGGCGGTATTTACAGGGCAATTGCGCCAAAAAAACAAATGTATAAACCTATCGAATGGAATACGTATCACATTACATTGAAAGGGAATCACTTAAAAGTTATTCTTAATAACTATGTTATTCACGACCTTGACTTGAGCAAGCAAAACCAGGTTGTTAAACGACACGATGGTTCAATCGCTCCACCAGTAAAAGACAGACCAAAACGAGGACATATTGGTTTTCAGGAATTAAGCAGAGATGGTTCGCAAGTTCAGATAAAAAATGCAAAAATAAAAGTGCTTGATTAAGTGCGAAGTATTAATCAAAAGATTTTCCATATTTTTTCTGTCAATATGGAAATCTAAAATAATTTTATGGCACAACAGTCTCCATAATAGATTCATCGCTACTGTATGTTTTGTTCAAATTGAACCGCTTTATAACTATGTCGCCAATGATAGTGGCTGCTTCTTCTGGTTCAATTAAATCAGTATTGACAATTAGATGATATAATAACGGGTCGTTTGGTATTGTTTCAAAATAATGTTTTAAATAACGGACTTGTTCTGTGTCTTCTGTTTTAAGATGGTTTTCTGCTTCTTTTCTTGTCAGGTTGCCCATTTGCATAATTCGTTCTACCCGTCTTTCAAACGAGCCAATTAACCTGACGTGAAATGTGTTTGGCATATTACGGGTGATAACATTTGCAGCGCGGCCAACAATAATTACGTTCCCGGATTGTGCAAGTCCTAAAATAGTTTCAGTAGTTTGTCTGATAAGTTCCCAGGAAGGTGGGTGTAATCCTAATGCTTCCTCGACCATATCATTCAGAATAGACCGTTTGGCTTCGGGCATATATTTTGAAATTTCCTTTGGCAAGTTATGTTCTTCTAATACCTTTTCAACAAGGTTCTGGTCAAAGACAGCCCAGGCGCATTCTTTAGGTGTATTTTTATGCAAATATTCTGCTAATTTATTTGCCAAAAGGTGTCCTCCCGAGCCTGTTTGCCGAGTAATTGTAATTACTGGTTTAACGCATTTTTTCTGCGTCTCTTTTCCAGCTTCGCTTGCGGGCGTGAGTTGAGAACGCATAAAAGAAACGCAACTATTATAATCGTTTTTTATTTCCATAGTGCCTCCGGATTTTCTTTAAATTGTTCATTTAAATAGCAAAGTAGTTAATTTAAATTCTTTAAAACCAGACTTACTTTCTAAATAAAATTTAAGCTTATGATTTGTTTTTTTCAATAGTGAAAATGAAGGTTATTGAATTGACACAATAATATAAACAGATTCGTTAATCTGCGAAAGCAGTTAATATTAAAATTTCTCGCAAATGTTCGCAAATATTTAAAACACTGATAAACGCGTATTTATCACAGGGATTTTTCTATTTAACAGGGATATACAGGATATACAGGATAAACAATTGTATCTTGTTTATCTTTTGTATCTTGTTCATCTTGTAAAAAATCCTGTCTATCCCTGTTAATTTAATCCTTTGATATATCTTATGTGATTGTTTTTTTAGGGTTGTAAAATGAAATGAACACAATTCAAAACCCGCCAAAGCGGGTGACAGGATTATAGCAAAGAAAAAACAAAAAATACCATAAACCGCTGAAAGCGGTGACAGAGCCATTATTGGATTTCTAAATTATCGCTCTGTCACCCCTAACGGGGTTTTTCCGTGCGTTAATTTCCTTGCTATAATCCTGCCACCATCTATCGATGGTTAAAAAATGCCAGCA
>JAKPVM010000291.1 GCA_029572555.1 Verrucomicrobiota bacterium
CGCTGGATTGTCTCCATATGCGATGATTGGCCGGGAAGCATAGTTTTTGTGCTTTGAAAAACGGTGAAGTGCTTGGATGAAATTACCAACGAAAAATTAATGATGAAGCGCTGAACAGAATTTTTCGAGTTTATGTGTTGAGAAACGATTTTAATTTTTTATCTGAAACTTTAACATTTTTAAAATATCAAATTACGCATTACTAACTGAAAGATGATAGATATTTAAAAATGCCGGTAATTAGCTAAACAGCACTGTATCTACTTAATAATATTATGAAATTATCACATAATAAATGTAACAAGTTGATTGACAAGCTTACGAAGATGGTCTAATTGCAATACAAATTAAGCCTGTGTTTAGGGAACGGAGGAGCTAATTTTGTTAGGGAATATCACAAAGCCTGGGGTAATCTCTTTTGCTTTTGTCCAAGTATTTCGGTTAATTTTACAGGCTTTGCTGAATATAACCAAACAAGGCAGTTTAGCCTGATAATTCACCCCTATGAAATCTTCTTAGCATTATATGCCATCATCAAATTCTGAAAAAGACTCATCTAATGAATCCAAAGGAGAATTTCCTCTCCCCCGGTTCAATAAAAAAATCATTTTTCTGGCCATCGCTTCTATTGGTGTTGTTTTCGGCGATATAGGGACTAGTCCGCTTTACGCCATTAAAGCATGTTTTCATGGCAAGCACGCCATTGTCCCCAGCGCGATGAATATTTTGGGAGTTCTGTCTCTTATTTTCTGGTCGATTACCGTTGTCGTTAGTGTCAAGTATTTAACTTTTATTCTTCGGGCAGATAATCGCGGTGAAGGCGGTATCTTTGCGCTGGTCAGTCTTTTGAATACTTCGGAGAAAAAGCTGTCCCGCTTTATTCAGGCCGTTCTTTTGTTTGCCGCAATTCTGGGAGCGGGGCTTCTTTACGGAGATGGTGTTATTACTCCGGCGATATCTGTCCTTTCAGCAATTGAAGGACTCGAAGTCGCCACCAAAGCTGCAACGCCATTTATAGTGTCTTTGACCTGCATCGTGCTTGTTTTGCTTTTTTCACTACAGCAAAAAGGTACTGCTAATATCGGAAAATTATTTGCGCCGATCATGGTGCTTTGGTTTTTGTCCATTGGGTTTTTTGGATTAATGCAGGTTACGCGTGAACCCACAGTTCTTCTCGCGCTTAATCCGGTATATGCTCTGGAATTTTTTATGAATAATGGTATGCACGGTATTGTTGTGCTCGGATCTGTTGTGCTTTGTATTACCGGTTGTGAAGCGCTATATGCTGATTTGGGGCATTTCGGCAGAAACGCCATTCGCTTGTCCTGGTTTTCTTTTGTTTTCCCTTCGTTGCTATGCAACTATTTCGGGCAAGGGGCTCTGTTGCTTGCGCATCCCGAAATGAATATCAATCCTTTTTATAAACTCGTACCGGAATCATTTTTATACCCGATGATCGGACTTTCCACGGCTGCCACAATAATAGCTTCTCAGGCATTAATATCAGGCACTTTTTCACTCACACAGCAGGCCGTGCAGCTGGGCTTATTTCCACGTGTTCGGATTATTCATACCTCAAGCGATATGCAGGGGCAAATATATATTCCTTTTGTAAATTACGCGTTGATGCTTGCCTGTATTGGCGTGGTTGTCGGGTTTAAAGAATCGAGTTCATTGGCTGGCGCGTATGGAATTGCCGTGACAGGGACCATGATCATTACATCTTTGCTTTTCTTTCTTGTTTTGATGCATTACCGGAGATGGCCGCTCTGGAAAGTAATACCCCTGGTCGGAATATTTATTGCGTTTGATGTCGCGTTTTTTGTTGGCAATACTTTTAAAATTATTGACGGAGGATGGTTTCCCCTCTTTGTTGCAGCCATCGTAGCGCTGGTCATGACCACGTGGAAAAAAGGCAGGGAAGAACTATACCGCAATTTGATAGACGCAAGATTGCCCATAGAGAGTTTTCTTGCTGACTTGCCAAGAAGCCATATACCGCGCGTCTCCGGCACAGCTGTTTTTATGACTTTATCGCCTCTGGGAACGCCGCGGACACTGCTTCATAATGTAAAACATAATCATGTGTTGCATGAACAGGTTGTGTTTCTTTCCATTATGGCGAAGGATGCCCCGATTGTTCCCGCGGGCGAAAGAATCAAAATTCAGGATTTGGGCCAGGGCTTTTACCGTGTTGAGGCCTTTTATGGTTTTATGCAGAAACCTAATGTGCCGCAGATTATGAAAATTGTCGCCCAGTACGGATTAATTACGGATCCGATGACGACAACATTTTACCTGGGGCGGGAAACGCTTATGACCAGCGGAAAATCAAAGATGATGAGGTGGCGTAAATCATTATTCGCCGTGATGTCCAGAAATGCGGGAAATCCAACGTCCTATTTCGGAATTCCTGCCAATCGGGTTGTTGAACTTGGCGCGCAAGTAGAATTATAGTTATTTAGTCTGAGTTTGATTTATCTGTAAAGATAACGAAAAGCTAAGCCGGAGCCGCGAAGCGGCGATCGGCTGGTTGGCCTTTCCTTATCTGTTTTCCAACCATAGATAGACATCAAGATGCACACGTGAAATATTTTTATTCTTTGCATGCACACTTGCATACTTTTGAAAAATTGAGCTTACATTTGGTTTTAAATTTTTAAGCCCCGGCCACTGCGGTAATTGACCATGCCCAGCATTATGTTTGAGGCCTTTAGCTACAGCACTATCCAGAGGTACTTCCAACAAAAATTCAAGTCTATCAATTTTGTAGTAATCATTGAGATAACGATTATAAAGTGTATCTCGCATAAATAGGTTTAAGGCCTTTCGCGCCGCTCCCCAAGGTTTATTGCGGATGGGTAGTTTTTCAAGTAATGCGTTTGTATGCTGATCTAACCACGCTGTATATTTAGCCTGATTTGATGAAGGAATTCTTGATAAGTCCATTGCTCCAAGATACGATTGGGTTGCTTTTAATACGCCTTTCCCTTGCCCTCGCAATGCAGAAGGACCAACGGCCGTCACGCCTGTTCTGCGCTGCATAGTATCTATGAAATCATTTGTCTTCATAATTCATAGGCCAACGAAAAGCTAAGCCGGAGCGTAGCGATCGGCTTTAGCGACTTGTTAAGTGTTTTTTTTATTTAAACCAGTTCAAGCCCTCACTGATAACCCTGCGACGTGGTTCCGCAGGTGGTGGAACATAATTAGGATCTGGACATGGCAAACATTCTTTATTTGTACAAAGCCAGAACGCTTTATTTTTTCTAAGAGGAGAATAAATGTGTTTGGAGAGACAGTTGCTACAGTAAAACATACCGGTTTTTCTTTTGATACTTATGCCGGACGCTTGGTCGAAGGTAAAATCTTTGCGGTAGGGGTCTTGGAGAGACTTATAAAATGAATACGCAAGAAG
>JAKPVM010000304.1 GCA_029572555.1 Verrucomicrobiota bacterium
ACAAAATCATTGCCGAAAAAACCTCGATGGTAACCAATATGGATGCTAAATTTACCATCGAGACGAATCCGCCGCCGGAATTAAGCGATTGTAAAATCAACGAAAACATTGACGAAGCACTCGGTTCAGAAGCCGAGATGGAGAAAGGCGCTTACATTATCACGCTTGATAAGGCGCTTGAACTGGCTGTCAAACATAGCAGGGAATATCAGGCTCAAAAAGAATCCCTCTATTTACGGGCTCTAAGTCTATCCCTTGTGCGGCATAACACACCGCCGTTATTTCCGCGCCAACGATTAAAAGATCAAGAAGTCCACGCCGGAGTTGATGATCTTACAGATACAAAAAAGTTTAACACCGGTGGTAGCGCAACTTTTGAATCGCTTTTGTGGACAGGTGGCAAGATTGTTACCGATTTTTCTATGAACTTTTCGAGATTTTTAAAGGGAAACCCACAGTCATTACTCTCTTCAACTATGGGGGCTACATTAACTCAACCATTGTTAAGAGGTGCAGGATATAAAATCGCCGTTGAAACCCTGACTCAGGCTGAACGAGATTTCCTATATTCAGTAAGAGATTTTACTCAATATAGAAAAGATTTTGCCATACAAATTGCAACCACATATTACGGAATTTTACAAAGCCGAGATAGTATGAGGAACGTATATCATGCATTTTTAAATCAACGCACAAATACTCAAAGGGAAGCAGCCTTCGTTGAAGAAGGTTTTCATGCCCAGTCTGAATTAGATATGTTAAAATCTTCTGAACTCAATAATGAATCAGGCTGGGTTAGATCTATTAATAGTTACAAAAATAGCCTTGACCGGTTCAAAATAACGTTGGGATTGCCTCTATCTTTTAAGATTATCCTTGATGATGATGAATTGACAAAGCTGCAGATTATTCATCCTGATATCACGATTGATCAGGCAATAAAAATTGCAGAGACAAGCCGTCTTGATTTGCATACGCAACAGGAACAGGTCGAAGACGCAGAACGAAAACTCAAAATCGCCGTTAATAATATGTTGCCGAATCTTGATTTCACTGGCAGCGTCTATGTGCCTGATAAGCCCGGCAATAAAGGTCTTCCAGACTTCGATAATCCGCAATGGGATGCTAATGTGAATCTCAGTGTTCCGTTGGATAAAAAGGCTGATAGAAATACATTGCGTTCAGCGCAAATCTCCCTTGACCAGGTACGTCGAAGTTATGAACTGAAACTTGATAATGTTCGCCTTGGTATTATTGACGATTTACGAGCACTTGACCAGGCAAAACGAACCTACGAAATTAATCAAATAAGTGTAAATGTAAGTGAACGTCGTGTTGAACAACAAAATTTGCTCTCAGAATTAGGAAGAACCACAGCGCGCGATGTTGTAGAGGCGCAGGATTCTTTGACAAGTGCAAAAAATGCGCTTACGGGATCTATAATTAGCCATACACTTGCGCGACTGCAATTTTATAGTGATATGGGCATTTTGATGATAAATGATAATGGTAAGTGGGAGGAGATTGCTAATGCAAATAATCAGTAAAATTAAGCAATTATATAGTCAAATTAAAAAAATATATAATCAATATCCGCGTCTTAGTATCGGTATTGGTGTCGGTTTGGTGTTGATTGTCGGTTTCTTAATCCTGAGCAAAGGTTCTGAAACAGGCGCAATTGCTGCATTTGAAGCCCGACGCGGTGATTTGGACATTACCGTTATTGAAGGTGGAACGGTTGAAGCCCTTGAATCACAAGAAATAAGGTGCGAAGTAGCGGCCGGCTATCAGGGGACAAAAATACTTAAAATCGTTGAAGAGGGGTATTTCGTAACAGATGAAGATGTTCAGAACGGTTTGGTTCTTGTGGAACTTGATTCTACCGACCTCAGAGATAGATTGCTGACGCAAGAAATTCAATACCAGTCATCTCTTGCGACATTAACTGAGGCGCGACAAAATTTTGACATACAATTTAACCAGAGCCAGACAGACGTAAAAACCGCTGAACAAACGGCTAAATTTGCCTATATGGACTTTGCTAAATATGTGGGTGATAAACTCGCCGCAGAAGTTGTTGAGAAACTCGGAATGACGGAACGAACTAACACCGGACCTATTGACCTTGAAAAATTAGAAGGGGTTTTGCAACCGCTATTAAGCGCCACGAGCAGTTCCACAAATTCAGGTAAAATAAACAACAATCATAATGGTGTAGAACCCGCAAATACCTTACAGAGCCAAGAACGACAAAATAGAAATATCAGAAGGAACGGCATCGAATCAACTGGCGGGACCACATTAGTAGTAGAAAGAATTCCCGGTCAACGGTCTGGCGGTCAACGTCCACCGCGCCGCACTAATCAAGTTGCCCTTACCGGTTTATTGCCTCAAACTCAGTCCGATTTACCTATAAGAGGTGCAACACTACCCACGAATTTAGTGATAGAAAATGGAATGACAACACCTTCAAACATTGCCACCAGCGGAAAATCAACCTCAATATCAGCAATCTCTGATGACCTTTTTTCTGTGCTTGGCTCAAACAAAAGAAATAAAACCATAGATTTCTCCCAATACGCAAAACCTGAGTTGCTTGGCGACGGTTCAGCAAAACAAGAGTTGCGTAAGTTGATAGATGATTTAAATGTGGCAAAAGCCAGTTTAAATTTGGAACAGACTAAACTTCAAGGAGATGAACGTCTTTTTAAAAAAGGTTTTTTGAGCAAAAATGAACTTGATGCTGAACAGATACAATATACAAATCTCCTTCTCAGGGTCGCCACAGCACAAACAGCGTTGGATTTAGCTATAAAATATGAGTTCCCAAAACAGGCTGAAACATTGTTGTCCGACTATGACCAAAAATTGCGCGCGCTGGAACGAACCCGAAAAGAGGCAATATCAAAAATTGCGCAGTCTCTTGCCAGATTGCGAGCCTCAGAAGGTAGCTTTAAAATTCAAGCCCAGCAGAGGCAGGAGTTAATTGAAAAAATTGATAAATGCATTATCCGTGCGCAAAAAAGTGGCCTTGTTGTTTATGCAACAGATACCCGATATTATGGATCAACCGAACAAATCAGAGAAGGCGCCACTGTCCGAGAACGACAAACAATTCTCACCATACCCGATATGAGAACTATGGCTGTGAGAGTTAAAATTCACGAGTCGTATGTAAAGCGAATTCAAAAAGGCTTGAAAGCAACAGTGCAGGTGGATGCCTTTCCAGAAGATATTTTAAATGGCGAGGTCACAAAGGTAAGCGTGATACCCGACAGCGGAAGCCGTTGGATGAACCCGGATTTAAAAATTTATCCCACAGTTGTTAGTATTACCGATGAGAGGGAATGGTTGAAACCCGGTATGAGCGCTAAAGTTGAAATTATGGTCAGGAGACTGACAAATGTTGTTTATATCCCGTTGCAAGCAGTCATAAATAAAGGCAATAAACATATTTGTTATGTCCAGAGTTCATTTAAACCAGAAATGCGTATAATTGAGATTGGAGATTTTAATGACGATTTCATTGAAATAAAGAGTGGTATCAAAGAAGGAGAGCGCGTATTGCTCCAACCACCAGTTCCTGAGAAACAAGAACCAGAAGAACCCACGCAAGAAGAAGATATAAAAGACGAAAACCATCAGGTTCCCGGTGAAACATTAAAATTAGGACCGGATAATTCGACTGTTAGCCCGAATTCATCCGGAAATGGCAATCAAAATAGCGCAATGGATGCTCCGCAAAACGGGCGTGGCAGACGTGGCGGTGCAAGACAACCATAATTTTTAAAAATGCCGAAATCCATTGCAAAGCTTGTTGATGTTCAAAAAACCTATCTTATGGGGCTTGTTACAGTTCAAGCCTTGCGCGGTATCTCATTAGACATAAATGAGGGTGAATATGTAAGTATAATGGGACCCTCCGGCTGCGGAAAATCCACCCTCTTAAATCTGCTCGGCTGTTTGGATAGACCGACCTCCGGACATTACTATTTGGGAGAATTGGATGTTTCTAAAATGGATGATGACGCCCTTTCAGAGGTCAGAGGGAAAAGGCTCGGGTTTATTTTTCAATCTTATAATTTGATTCAACAACTCACGGTTATTGAAAACATCGAAGTCCCGTTGTTCTACCAAAATATTTCGCCTTCCGTTGGACGTAAAAAGGCGACTGAATTTGCAAATAGGGTTGGGCTTGAAAATCGACTTCACCACAAACCTTTTGAACTCTCAGGTGGACAGCAACAAAGAGTTGCAATCGCAAGGGCGCTCGTCAACGAACCATTGGTCATCCTTGCAGATGAACCGACTGGGAACCTTGATTCAAAATCAGGGGTGGAAATTTTGCAAATCTTTGATGAATTACACAGTCAAGGGAAAACCATTATTGTGGTCACCCACGATGAAAATATAGCAAAACGCGCAGAACGAACTATCAGATTACGCGATGGTATGGTGGAGAGCAATACCAGAAATAGGTAAAAATGGAGATGGAATTAAAAACTGAAACCAGACAACGGGATGAAGAATCGGAAATAAGTCCTTTTAAAGATCTTTTAATTATTTTTATGCCAGACCATATAATCCGTATTTTTCAACTGGCATTAAAAAGTCTATGGCTACACAAACTCCGCTCTCTTCTGACCATTCTTGGTATAGTTTTTGGTGTTTGCTCCGTTATCGCTATGCTTGCTATTGGCGAAGGCGCAAGCTACGAGGCGCAGGAACAGATTAAAAATTTAGGCAGCCAAAATATTATCCTCCAGAGCGTAAAACCGCCTGAGGAACAAAAAATTTCTGGTGCAGCAGAAAATTTTGCCCTTGATTATGGATTAAAATATTCTGACTTAAAACGAATTCGCGCAACAATCCCCGGTATAACAATCATCGTCCCCGGAAGAATTGTTCGCGAGTATATCTGGAATGCTACAAGAAGGGTGGATGGCGAGATAGTTGGCACTGTCCCGTGGTATCCTGAGATGCGAAATCAAAGAGTTATTAGGGGTAGATTTTTTTCGGAAGTTGAAATGGATTATTCGGCAAATGTATGTGTTATTAGCTCTGATACCGCTCAAATACTCTTCCCGATTTCAAATCCAATTGGAAAAGAAGTGAGGGTCGGCGGTACTTATTACAGAGTAGTCGGCATCCTCGAATCACAAAAAGTAACCAAAAGTTCCACAGATGTCAGCCCTCAAAAAGCCACTGTTTATAGGATTTTTATTCCCCTGAACACGGCTCGGGCAAGGTTCGGTGAAACAATATTAAAACGTCGTTCAGGCAGCACTGAGGTAGAACGAGTTGAACTACACGAGGCCACTGTTAAAGTCTCTGACCCGAAGCTGGTAGTTTCAGTTTCTCAATCAATAAATACCTTGCTAAAAAGAGGACATAAGAAAAAAGATTATGAAATAATCGTCCCCCTTGAACTATTAAAACGCGCAGAACGAACAAAACAGATTTTCAATATTGTGCTCGGTTCAATTGCAGCGATTTCGCTCCTCGTCGGCGGTATCGGAATTATGAACATAATGCTTGCTACTGTAACGGAAAGAACCCGCGAAATAGGCATCCGCAGGGCGTTAGGCGCAAAACGAAGAGACATTGTTACACAGTTTCTTGTTGAATCAGTTATGTTATCGGGCACAGGTGGATTAATAGGCGTTCTCTTCGGTATAACAATACCTTTTATGGTTACTGCCTTTGCAAATATGAAAACAATAATAACACTGTGGTCGCCTTTGCTTGCATTTTCTATTTCTGCGTTAGTTGGAATAGTGTTCGGGCTTTATCCGGCAATCAGAGCGGCAAAAATGGACCCGGTTGAAGCCTTGCGCCACGAATAATCAACAAAACGGTTTTTATTGGATTATGAAGCAAATCGCAACATTTCTCCCTGTCCTTATTTTATCAATATCGCTTAACGTTTGTGCATCGTTTTACGTTGCCAAGTATCTTAAAAATTCAGACAAGTGGTTCGAAACAGAACAAGCCGAGCAAGTGGCAAAAAATATCCTTACCTATCAGTCGCCGGGTGGCGGGTTTCAAAAAAATATTGATACAACTTCAAAACCATACAGAGGCGATCCGCAAAAATTACAACCTACTTTCGATAATGGCGCAACAGTGGACGAACTGCGATTTTTGGCTCGCTATTTCAAGGCTACAAAAGATGAAATGGCAAAGGACGGATTTTTAAAAGGCTTTGACTACATAATCAAAGCGCAGTATCCAAATGGCGGCTTTCCACAGAGTTATCCACCGGGCAATGGATACCCAAGATTTATCACCTTTAACGATACAGCAATGGTCAGACTCCTTATTTTTCTCCGAGAAACCACTCAATCGCAGTATTATGATTTCCTCGATAAAGAACGAAAGGCAAAGGCAAAAACGACGTTTGACCTCGGAATAGATTGCATCCTGAAATGTCAGATTAAAGTCAATGGAAAATTGACCGCCTGGTGCGCCCAACACGATGAGAAGACATTTGAACCGCGAGGCGCCCGGAAATTTGAATTACCATCTTTAAGCGGCGCCGAATCTGCCGATATAGTTTTACTATTGATGAGCATTAATAATCCCGGTCAGGAAATAATTGACTCGGTAGAATCCGCAGTGGAATGGTTTGAATCTGCAAAAATTAAAGGCATCAGGGTAATTGAAAAAGAAGATGTAAAAAATGGAAAAGATAAAGTCGTTGTCAATGACCCCAATGCGCCTCCTATCTGGGCTCGGTTTTATGAAATAGGAACAAACAAACCAATCTTTGCAGACAGAAACGGCATTAAAAAATATAGCCTGTCAGAGATAGGATATGAACGACGAAATGGCTATGCCTGGTATGGCTACTGGCCTCAAAAACTGTTGACAGAATATCCAAGATGGGAAAAACGAATTAATAAAAATTAATTTGCGAAAAATATTTTTTGTTTTATATTAAACCGATGTTTGACAGAACAAAAAATATGGGAGGAAAAACAGGGGTCAAAACCGCCATAAACAAAGTTATTCACAAGTTATTAACAGTTGTCAGCCAGACACAACCGTTATGCCTCGTAGACATTAGACTAATGCCCCGCAGACAACAGACTATTGCCTCCCAGACAATAGACTATTGCCTGCCAGACAAGCACTTAAGAATATATAAGAATATAAGATTTTTTTTAAGATTAGGAAAAAATCTATTTTAATTTATAAAAATTTTTTTATGTATTTGATTAAAGATATGTTATAGTAAAAGACTTTTATTCGCCGATGAAGATTCGGCGAGAAAGACGACGACATTAATCGTCGTTTTTTAATGCGATAAATGTTTATGATTTATCGGTAAGCGAAACAAAAGTTGCGGATATGTTTTTTGAGAATAATTAAAAAAGAATAAAGAATATGAGCGCATTTCCATCTGTAGATCCAATACCATTGCCGGCGCCGGTTGAATTATTCAAGATATTGCACGATGCAACATTGTCCCTGCATTTCATAGCCGTTCAGATATTGATTGGCGGATTGTTAGTTGCAACAATTTTAGGGTTTCTTTCTCGGAAAAGTTCAAACGGAACGAGTCTTAAAAAAGAGGCGGCTAAAATGCTTGCCGTAAAACTTCCCGTAGTGATGACTTATGTGATTAACCTCGGCGTTCCTCCTTTGCTTTTTTTACAGGTGTTATACGGGCGTTCTTTCTACACAAGCAGCGTGCTAATCGGGGTGTTCTGGATTGCGGTAATTTTTATCCTTATCGGAGCTTACTGGCATATTTACCGATATTCAGGCGGGTTTGAACTTGAAAAAGCATTATGGTGGAAAGGTGTTGTGGCGTGGATACTTGTCATTGGAATAGCGATAATTTATTCAACTACAATGACGTTAATGTTGCGTCCGGAGGTATGGCAAAAGATGTATGCGACGTCGGCTTATGGGATGCATCTTCCCCCATCAGACCCTACCCTTATGCCGCGTTGGTTGTTTATGCTCACAGGCGGTTTAGTTGCTGGCGGGCTATGGATGATATGGATTGGTTCTTCTAAAAATGTTGTTAAAGAAGCTGGCGAATACCTCTCAAGGCTTGGTGGATATGTCACGACTGCTGGCGTGATAATCAATGTTCCAATTGCAATCTGGGTTATACAATCTCAACCAGAGACGGTATCAAAAGCATTGAGCACTAACGCCCTTTGCAAAATCGCTATCATCCTCTGGCTTATTTCAATGTGCAGCATCTTAATCTTTGGTATCTGGCGGGGATTTGGTAAAAGCGAAATAATACCGAGCCGCTACGTCGGGTTCGGTTTAATTGTGGTAGAAATCCTCTCAGCAGTGGTAATCAGGGATATTATCCGTGATGCTACGTTGATTGAGAAAGGCTTCGATGTTATGCAGCGGGTTGTTGTAACAAATTGGTATGTGGTTGGAATTTTTCTTATCTCTTTTGTACTCGGTCTGATTGCAGTTGGCTGGCTTATATATACGATGGCAAAGTCTAAACCAGCGGCGCAAAAATAGTTAATTTTTTATCAAACCCAAACGGATAAAAATGAAAAGTCAAGCAAAGCCAGAACAGATTAATCAAGAACAGGGCGCAACCGAATCGGTAACACGGCGGACATTTGCACGAATCGCTGTCGGCGCAGCAGGTCTATGTTATGCAGTGATGGCTGGTTATCCGATTTATAAATACCTTTATACACCCGTAGAAAAAGCCGCAAAAGAGTCGGCGGTTAAAGAAATTCTATTGAAAGACGCCCATAAACTTCCAGTCGGAAGCGGGATGGTTTTTAAATTTGGTTCACGACCTGCCTGGTTGATACATAACGATGACAACACATGGATTGCGCTTGACGCTGTTTGCACGCACCTTGGTTGCACCGTTAAATATGAGCAGGAAAAAAAGCGGATTTATTGCGAGTGCCACGGCGGCGTTTATGACCCGCACAGCGGCAAAAACATCGCCGGTCCTCCGCCCAAACCTCTTAAACAATACAAGATTCAAATTACAGATTCAGGTGTGATAGTTTCAAGGGCATAAGCTTATGCAGATAAAAACTTGCGCAAAACAAATTTATAGTTGGTGCGACGAACGCATCGGGATAACCGAACTGCTTGAGTTTGCAAAGAAAAAAGCCGTGCCAGAACATAAACATACCTTCTGGTATTACTTGGGCGGCATCTCATTGTTGTTTTTTATCATACAGGCGTTCACAGGGGCTTTGCTTTTGATTTATTACCGTCCCGGCCCGGACGCTTATGAATCTGTCCACCAGATAACTTACGAGATAAAGTTTGGCTGGCTCATTCGTTCAATCCACTCCTGGGCGGCAAACCTTATGCTTGTCGCAGTCTTTGTTCACATGTTTTCAGTCTATTTTATGAAGGCATACAGACGCCCGCGAGAAATCGGTTGGTTGAGCGGACTTATACTGTTGCTTGTCTGTATGATTTTTGGTTTCAGCGGTTATCTACTGCCAATGGATGAACTTGCGTTTTTCGCAACAAAGGTCGGTCTTGAAATTCCCGCTGCGCCGCTTAATGCAATAGGCGAGTTAATTGCAGCCGCGCTTTCAATCATCGGGATAAAAGCTCAATGGCTCGGTTCTATCGGGAGCGACATCTCATCGCTAATCCGCGGCGGTTTTGAAGTCAATGAATACACAGTGCAAAGATTCTTTTCGCTACACGTTATTGTTCTGCCTGCTGTCTTTCTTGCTGTGCTTGGACTACACCTTTATTTAGTCCAGAAACACGGCAACGCAGTTCCGCCATCAGAAGAGGCAAAACCGATTGAACAACGCAAATCCGCTCCATTTTTCCCAAACTTTCTTATGCGCGATCTTGCGGCGTGGTTGATTGCGTTGAATGTTCTAATTCTGCTTGCCGCAATGTTTCCGTGGGATCTTGGTCAACCAGCGGACCCATTAAAACCAGCGCCAGCCGGGATTCATCCGGAGTGGTATTTTATGAGTTCATTTCAGGTTTTAAAAGCCTTTGGCCAATGGTTCCCCGGCATCACAGGCGAGATATTGGGAATGATACTTTTCACCGCAGGTCTTGTGTTGTGGACATTGATTCCATTTTATGACAACACAAGCGCATCAGGCAAACGGGCAAGGCGCGCAACCTGGTTCGGGTTGTTTACACTCGCCGTCCTTGTTTTGACAACAATCTGGGGTTATCTGGCTTTAAAATAGAAAATATATGAATTATCCAGTCTGGGATGTACCGTATTTAGGTAGTGGATGGGTGATAGGAATAATCGCCATATTCCACGTGATGATATCGCATTTCGCAGTCGGCGGCGGATTTTATCTGCCATTTGCAGAACAAAAAGCCTTGCGAGAAGGCAGACGCGATTGGCTTGAAATCTTGCGACGGTTCTCAAAGTTTTTCTTGATACTAACCGGCGTCTTTGGGGCGGTAAGCGGCGTTGGAATCTGGTTTTCAATCGGACTCGCTAACCCTGAAGCCACAAGCGCCTTGATTCATAACTTCGTATTTGCCTGGGCAACGGAGTGGGTCTTCTTTCTCGTTGAACTATCCACAATCGCCGTCTATTACTACTCCTGGAACAGAATCTCGGATGAACTTCATTTAAAGGTCGGCTGGCTTTATGCTATTGCGTCATTTTTCACGCTATTTATCATTAACGGGATACTTTCGTTTATGCTCACACCCGGACAAGCCTGGCTATCCATCGCCGGCAGCGGTCAAGAACCTTACAAATTCTTTCAAGCATTTTTCAATCCAACCTATCTTCCATCTCTATTTTTAAGGATGGCAGTTTGCGCAGCC